>PXSF01000022.1 GCA_003022845.1 Halobacteriales archaeon SW_10_66_29
GTAGCGAAGTGAGCGCAGTCGAGCGACCTGGGGCGTTCTCTGTCTCGAACCTGCTGTTTCATCTCTCCCAGATTCCTCAATAGCTTCTGTGAATTACTAGCCCCGCCCGCACCCGCTCCAGTCACTCGACGTCGAGCAGCGCGAGCAGGTCGTCGATCGCCCCGATCCGGCGGCTCGGCGTGTGCTCCGCCGCGCCGTCCGCGCCGGTCGGATTGTCGGTGTCGGCCAGCCAGACTGAGTGCAGCCCCGCGGCGTTCGCGCCGGCGACGTCGCTGGACAGCGAGTCTCCGACGTGCAGCGTCGCGTCCCGGGACGCATCCAGCCGGTCCAGCGCGCGCTCGAACGGCGCGGTGTCGGGCTTGGCCGGCAGTTCCTCGCCGGCGTACACGACGGCGTCGACCCACCGGTCGAGGCCGACGGCGTCGATCTTCGCCCGCTGGGCCTCACCGGTGCCGTTCGTGACGACGCCCAGCGGCACCTCGCCGTGCAGCCGGTCCAGCACCGTCCGTGCACCGTCGACGAATTCGACGTTCGTCTGATCGCGCATCTCCGTGTACGCCGCCGCGACCTCGCGACCCAGCGCCGGGTCGTAGCCGCGCTCGGCGGCCAACTCCGCAAAACAGGCAGCCCGGAGCGCCCCGATCGAGTCGTGCTCCTCCCGATACTCGTCGAACCGCTCGTAGTACGCCTCGACCGGAAAGAGGTGATCGAGATCGCACGCCTCGAAACTCGCCGCGAGCAGTTCGCCCGACGCCCGTCTGTACTCCACCAGCGTGTGGTCGAGGTCGAACAGCACCGTC
Source organism: Halobacteriales archaeon SW_10_66_29 (assembly GCA_003022845.1). GTDB lineage: Archaea > Halobacteriota > Halobacteria > Halobacteriales > Haloarculaceae > Halovenus. Next base: position 801 of record PXSF01000022.1, read on the forward strand.
TCGATCCCCGCCCAGGGGTTCCCGTCTCTCATCGCTCGGCGTTCGCTCGCGTCTACAGCGTGAGACAGTATAAACGGCCGGCTTTCACTGGTCGTTCCGAGTGACTGGCCGTCGCGCCCCCCTACCCCGGTCAGCGGCTCGCCCACTCCACCATCCGACCGTAGACGTCGTCCGTCGAGAGGGCGTCGGCGTCGCCGACCAGCACCAGCGCCTTCTTCGCGCGTGTCAGCGCCACGTTCACCCGGCGGTAGTCCTCGAAGATCGGTCCCTCCAGCGACCCCGTTGCGACGAACGACACAACGATTACCTCCTTGCTCGATCCCTGGAAGCGGTCGACGGTGTCGACCGTCACGCTCGCCGGCACCCGGTTGCCGATCTCCGCCACCTGTGCGCGGTAGGGGGCGATGACGCCGACGTCGTCCGGGTCGACGCCGGCAGCGAGGTACCGGTCGACGATCCGCGCGACTTCGTCGGCCTCCGTCGGGTTCGTGTTCCCGGTTTCGTCGCCGTCCGGATCGACGAACACGACGCCGTCGCGCAGTCGCTCGGGGAGCGCGTCGCGGGACACACCCGGCAAGTCCGCGAGCCGCTGGCCCGCCACCGCGCCGGTCGCCGGCCGGAGCTGTCCCCCGTAGAACTCTTCGGAGGGGAACGCCTGGATGCGCTGGGCCATGCGGTACTGGCGGTCCAGCAGCGTGCCGGCGTCGGGGTAGGTCTCGATGAGGCGCTCGAACAGCGACGCCTGGAGGTCGTTCTCGGCCCGCACGACCGGCGGGAGCTGATTGTGGTCGCCGACGAGGACGAAGCGGTCGGCCAGTGCGACCGCAGCGAGCGTGCCGGGTTCGGTGAGCTGGCCGGCCTCGTCGACGACCGCGACGTCGAACGCCTGCGTCCGCAGGGCGCGCGAGCCACAGGATGCGGTCGTCGCCGCGACGACCGGTGCCTCCTGCAGGCGGCCGGCGCAGGTCGCGGGCTCCCCAGCCCGATCCAGCCGGTACTCCTGCATGTCCTCGCGGACGCCGCTCTCGGTGCCGACGCGAACCACGTCGGTGAACCCCTGCTCCTCCAGCGCCTCCAGCGCGTTGTCGACGGCGCGATTCGTAAACGCCGAGACGAGCACACGGTCGCCGCGCTCGACCAGCGCGCGGACGATCGTCGCGAGCGTGTAGGTTTTGCCGGTCCCCGGGGGCCCGTGGACGAGCGCGAACTCCTCGGCAGCGACGGCCTGCCGGACTGCTTCGTCCTGGGCGTCGTTGTTGTCGACGAACGTCTCCCCGACTTCGCCGAAATCGGGGTCGCGGCGCTCGAACAGCGGGTCTTTCCACTCGGCGGACTGGGTGAGCAGGGCGTCGTGTAGCGCCGTCAGCAGGCGGTCGGTCGTCAGCTCCGATGGGTAGATGTCCAGCCGGCGGAGCTCGACGGGTTCGTCGGCCGTGACGACGATCTCGTCGCCAGCGCCGCCGAGGCGCTCGACGCGGGCGAGTTCGGCGCTCCCGCCGACCGGGTCGCCGTCGCTGGCGAGCACCAGGTCGCCGACGCGGATCTTCGAGACGGCGCCGGTGCCCGTCGCCCGGAGCTCCCAGCGGCCGCCGTCGAGTTCCCGCCGGCCGGTCGGCTCCAGGTCGACGAGTGCGCGGTCGTCGTCTGCGCGCTCGGCCGCGCTCTGCTCCCAGAGCTTCGCGTACTCGCGGTGGACCTCCCGGCGCTCCTCCTCGATGGCCCGGTAGTGGCGGTCGAAGTACGCGCGCTCCTTTTCGGGGATCGGCGTACCGATCTGTCCGGCTTTCGACTCCTGATCCAGCCGGCCCGAAACCGCCATGCAGGTGTCCTGCTCGAAGCAGTACTCGCAGGTCGCGTCGGCCTCGTAGCCCGTCGGGATCGAGGCGTCGTGTTCCATCGCGGCGAGTTCGTTGCGCGCCCGCAGGACGAACGCGAGCAGGCCGCCCGAAATCGAGAAATCCTTCGCCGGCGAGAGGTCGCCGTTCTCCTCGACGCGGTCCAGGGCGGCGTTTTTCGTATAGAGGAGCGTTCCGGTGTCCGGCGGCTCGCCGCGGTTCTCCCCGAGCACCAGCGCGTAGCAGGCCGCCTGGACCTTGTCCTGGAAACGGGCGTCGCGCTTGGTGTTCTTGCCGGTCTTGAGTTCGACCGGCGCGCCGCGGCGGACGGCGTCGGCCCGGCCCTTGATGCCGTAGCGCCGGCTGATCAGCAGCTGTTCGGAGCGCCACTCGTCGCGCTCGGTGAGCGTGCCCTGGTTCAGCCACCCCTCGATGGCCTCGGCGTGCTGGCGGGCAGTCTCGCGCATCCCGTCGGGGTCGGCGCCGAGCAGCCCCAGGTCGAGGCCGGCCCCCTCGACGCGCTGGTCGACGGCAGCATCGAGGTCCCGGCCCCGCAGCAGGTCGCCGAACACCTGGTGGATGATCGTCCCCTTGACGACAGGTTCGGCGAGGTCCGTCCCCCCGAGCTTGTTCAGGTAGTACATCCGGGGGCACTGCACCCACGCGCGGACGTCGGTCACGTCGACCAAAAAGTCCGGCTCGACGACGACCATCGAGTCGCCGGTGGTGCTGTACTGGGTCTCGCCGCGGTACTCCGTTTCCTCCGCGTCGTAGACTGCGAGGTCCATTCCCGGTTCGAGGTACTCGCCGGTCTCGGTCCACTTGTTCCACAGCGTCACCGTAGTCGGTTCGCTCCGGCCCCGATCCGGCCGCACGGTCACCTCCAGCAGCTCGGACTCGCCGTACTGCGTGTTGACTGTCCGTTCCTCACCGACTTCGACGACGACGCCGCGGACGTTCACGCTACTGGCCACGGGCGGGGGCTGAAAAACGCTGTCGGTCGGGCCGACCCGTGTCGCTGTCGCCCCTCGATGTCAAGGCACCAGCACGACTTTACCCATCGACTCGCGACCCTCGATGTACTCGTGGGCATCGGCGGCGTCTTCGAGGTCGAACGCGCGGTCGAACTGCACTTCCAGCTTCCCCTCGCCGAGCTGTTCGGACAGCTCCGGGACAGCGCCCATGACCTTCATCGGCTTGAGCTGGGTCGCGCGCCCGAGGTGGTAGCCGATGATCCGCTGGTTGGCAAAGAGGATGTCCGCAGTCGAGGGTTTGCCGGGGCGGCCCGACGCCGCGCCGTAGACGACCATCCGCCCGAACTGCTTGAGCGCGTCCAGCGACCGGTCGGTCGTCTCGCCGCCGATCCCGTCGAGCACGAGGTCGGCGCCGTAGTCAGTGTGCTCTTTGACGACCGCGACGAACTCCTCTTCCTCGTAGTTGATCGGGTGATCGCAGCCCAGTTCGGCGGCGAGATCGAGCTTCTCCTGGGTCGAGGCGGTGCCGAAGACCTCGGCGCCGGCCTCGCGGGCGATCTGGACCGCGGCGGTGCCGACGCCGCCGGCGGCGGCGTGGATCAGCACCGACTCGCATTCTTCAAGGCCGCCCCACTCGTGGAGGCAGTTGTGGGCGGTCAGGAACTGCACGGGGAAGCCGGCGGCCTCCTCGAAGCCCAGCCCGTCCGGGAGGTCGAACAGCCCCGCGGCGTCGGCGATGGCGTACTCGGCGTAGCCGCCCCCGCCCAGCATCGTCACGACCTCGTCGCCGACGCTCCGGCCGACGCCGTCTCCGACCGCGTCGACGACGCCCGCGACTTCCAGCCCCGGAATGTAGGGGGTCTCCGGACCACCCTGGTAGTGGCCGCGGCGCTGCATGATGTCCGCGAAGTTGATCCCCGCGGCCTTCACCTCGATTCGTACTTCGCCGTCCCCGGGTTCGGGGACGTCCGTCTCGACGAGCGAGAGGGCGTCGCGTCCGCCGTACTCCTCGACCTGGATTGCTCTCATCGTAGCTGACCTGACTCGTCGCCGAGGGATAAACCGGACGTTTCCGTCCCTGGCGCTAGGGTCACCGTCCACTGGCAACGACCGCCGGCTTTTTGCACGCTGCCCCACAACCGGGGGTCGACGCAATGAACCAGCTCCACGCGCGCTACCCGTTCCTGGCGTCGGCGCGCGAGGCCGTCGAGGCGGCCGAGGTCGACCTCGCGGCAGTCGTGCGCCGGGACGGCGCGGCCGTCGAGCGGGCCGTCGAGCGCGTCGAGTACGCGCTGGAGGAGGGGACGGTGGGCGACCCCCACCGCCGCCACCGCGTGGAACTGCTGTCCTACCCCGTCGCCCGGGTGGTCGTGTCGCTGATCGACGAACACGTCCTCACGCGCAAGTACGCCCGCGCGGAGGCCGTGACCGCCCACGAGCGCATCGAGGCGGACCTCGCCGACACGACGGAGCTGAAAAGCACGCAAGCGGAGTCGATCACGCTCACGAACCTGCTCGCGGAGTTCGACCTGACCGCCGACATCCACGAGACGCCGGAGGGGTACCGCGTCGACGTCGGCGCGTACCTCGGCCTGGCGGCCGACGAGTGGGGCGACGAGTGGCGGCTGGTCAACCGCGACCTGCAGGCCGGGGAGGTGCCGCTCTCGGAGGTGGAGCTGCTGGTGCTGGTCCGGCAGGCGGTCCGCAAGCGGGTCGTTGACGGCCTGCCGCTGTCGGTGCCGGACGCGATCGGCGACCAGCTGGAGCCGGAGGTCGCCCAGGTCCGGGAGACGCTGGCGGACCTGGAGCTGATGCGCGACATCGACACGGTGGTGCCGGACCTGTTCCCGCCGTGCATGCGCTATCTGCTGGATCAGGTGCAGAAGGGCGAACACCTCGAACACCACTCGCGGTTCGCGATCGCGACGTTCCTGACGAGCATCGGGATGTCGACCTCGATCACATCCGCGGCAAGACCAGCGCGACCCAGTACTCGCCGCCGTCCTGCAAGACGATGCAGTCCTACGGCGACTGCGTCAACATGGACGACCTCTGCGAGCAGATCTCCCACCCGATGGCCTACTACGAGCGGCAGATCGACGACGCTGACGAGGACGACCTCGTCGACTGGCGCGAGCAGGAGCGCGAGTCCTCGACGTCCTGATAGCGAGCGAAAAACAGCGGGCGTTACTCCTCGTCTTCGTGGGTGGCGCGGCGGATGACGTAGCCGATGAGCGGCATGGCGACGATGAACGCCCCGATGAGCGCGACCAGCGCGATGCCCCCGTCGGGGGAGACCTGCTCGGTGGTGCCGTTGACGGTGCCGGAGAACTCGCCGGTCAGTTCGCCGGTTTCGGTGTCGAGCGTGCCGTTCTCGACGTCGCCGGAGATGGTCCCCTCGACCGGCTGGTCGACGTTACCCTCAAGCGTCCCTGTCATTGTCCCGTCGCCGACCGTGCCCTCGACGTTTGCGGTCAGTTCGACGTCGAAATCCTTGCTCAGGTTGCCCTGGAAGTCCCCCTCGAGCTCCCCGTCGAACGTGCCGGTGACGCTGCCGTCCTGCACGGTCATGTCCTGGATGTCGCCGTCGAGTTCGCCCGAGACCGGTTCGTTCTCGACCGCGACATCGTTGACGAACACCTGACTCAGGACAGCCAGCGCGACGACGAACAGCACGACCGCGGCGACTGTGGCGCCGATCTGCCAGACCGTCTCCCGGTCGAGATCCATGCCCCCGGATTCCGCAGGAACGTTCAAAAGGGCTTCGAAGGCGGCTTCCTGCCTGTGAGTTCGTGTCAGTGACGGATCCGGTCTACTGGGTGGTGCCGGGAATGTTGCCTCAATTCGAGTGTTCACGTACGTACAGCCACCAGTATCAGCACCACAGTCTTCACTCCGACTCCCAGAACGACCGCGTCCGGGCGTACTCGCGTTCACGCGAGAGGATGTCCCGGTAGAAATCGTCCTCGTCTTCGCGGAGTTTGTTGATGATCCGTGCGGCGTTGTGCGGGCCGACACCCCGCGCAGCCAGCGCGATGACGGCCCGCTTGCCGTGGCTCTGGACCAGACTGGCCGCCCGATAAGCGCGCTCGGTCCGCTTTTCCTGCTCCTCGTCTTTCTCGTCGGCCCGGACGGCCGCCACCGTCTCCTCGTCCCAGGGATTCAAGGCGGCGATGCGGGTCGACCCACACTCCGGACACGACGGCTGATCGCCCACGCGCTTGACCTGCGTCGTCCGCTGCCAGTCCTTGCAGTGCAGACAGAACAGGATCACGCGGTCGTTCTGGATCCGCTCTTTCACAGTGCGGATGACGCTCGCGTCGGCGTTCTCCGGCGTCAGCAGTTCGGTGCCCGAACTCCGCCCGCCGGTGCCGATGGGGGTGTGGCCGCCGACCGTCTCGACGCCGAGGTCGCCCGTCTGGATCCGGTCGAGCACGCGGCTGGCGCCCTCGACGGCCAGTTCCTCGTGGAGCAGTTCGCGCAGCGCCTCCTCGTAGACGGGGGTCCCCTCCAGCGCGTCCAGCAGGCGGCGCTTGCCAAAGCGGTTCCCGCTGCCGCGCCAGGGCTTGATCCGGCCGAACGTTGCGGCCACCTGCGCGAGCTTGAACTTCAGCGCGTCGGCGTTGTTCAGGCTGAGTTCGATCAGTTCCCGGACGTGTGCGGGCTCGGTCCCCCGCAGCACCTCTACGACGTCGCCGGCAGTCACGCCCCGGGGCACCTCCAGTTCGATGCGGTACGGATCGACCTCCAGGCCGACGCTGGAGCCGGCCCGCTGGCCGAGCAGCGCCGACAGCAGCCGCCCGAGCGTCTCGTTGGTCTTGTGCCCGAAGCAGGCGTTGACGACGACCGACCGGCCGTCGAACTCCACGACGACCTGCTCGTCTGTCGCGTACTGCTCGCCGGCGTCGACCCCCTCGACCAGCGGCTCCAGGCCGGCCTCGATCGTGCCCACGTCGATCCCGTAGCGGCGCTTCAGGCTCCGCGCCACGGCGTCCGTCTGGCCGCCAGTCTCCAGTTGCGTCCCCGCGACGCGGCGGAGTTCGCCGACACCCTCCGCGACCGGTTCGGGGACCGGGATCTCCTGGCCGGTCCAGGAGGGGACCTCGCCGGCGGGATCCTCGATGGGCGACACCGTGACCGTCTCCTCCTCGTCGTCGACCTCGGTGATCCGCCACATCTCGCCGCCCTGGATGAACACCTCGCCCGGCGCAGCGAAGTTCACCACGAACCGCTCGTCAAGCGTCCCGACCTGCCGCCCGCTGGCGACGTCCTCGACCTGGTAGGTCGACTCGTCGGGGATCATCGAGAGGTTGCGGTAGACGTACTGCCAGGTGCCGTTGCGCTTCTCCAGGCGATCCTCGTCTTCTTCCAGCCAGACGATCCGGTTCGAGGACAGCTCCCGGACGACGGACTTGAACGACTCCTCGTCAACGTCCTGGAACGGATAGGCCCGCGTCACGATGCGGTACGCCTCCATCGCCTGAATGTCGCCGTACTCCATCACCAGCCCGGCGACCTGGTTGGCCACGGTGTCGAGGCTGCCGTGGTGGATCGCCGCCGGTTCGACGTCGCCCTCGCGGGCGCGGCGGGCGATCACCATCGACTCCAGCACGTCGTCGGGGTGGCTCGTGACGATGGTCCCCGAGGAGACGGCGCCCTCGCGGTGGCCGGCGCGTCCGATCCGCTGCAGCAGGCGGGCGACCTGCCGCGGGCTGTTGTACTGCAGCACGTGATCGACGTGTCCGACGTCGATGCCCAGTTCCATCGAGGAGGTGCACAAGAGCGCGTCCAGCTTCCCCTCCTTGAACTGCGATTCGATCTCGACGCGGGTGTCCCGCGCCAGCGATCCGTGGTGGACGCCGATGTCGGTGCCGTACTCCTTGAGCCGCGAGCCCAGCGCCTCGGCCGTCTGGCGCGTGTTGACGAACGCGAGCGTCGCCTCGTGCTCGCCGACAATCTCGTCGACGGCGCGGACGTGGCTGGCCACCTCGGGGTCAGTCACGAGCCGCCGGGCCAGCGCCTCGTCGGCGTCTGTGACCGTCGGACAGCGCACGGAGACGTCGATGGAGTCGCCGACGTCGACCTCGACGACCGAGCAGTCCCGATCCCCGGTAAGCAGGCGGCCGATCTCCGCCGGATCGTGGACGGTCGCCGAGAGGCCGATCCGCTGGAAGGGGCCCGCCCGCTCCCGGAGGCGTTCGAGCCCGATAGCGAGCTGGGCGCCGCGCTTCGAGACGGCGAGTTCGTGGATCTCGTCGACGACGATGTGCTCGACGTCTTCCAGCGCCCGGCGGAGCTTCTTGCCGGTGAACATCGCCTGTAGCGTCTCCGGCGTCGTGACCAGCACGTCCGGCGGGTCGTTGGCCTGCTTGGTCCGCTGGTAGTCGGTCGTGTCGCCGTGGCGGACGTCAACCGCCAGCCCGAGCGTCTCGCCCCACCACTCCAGGCGCTGGCGCATGTCGCGGTTCAGCGCCCGCAGCGGGGTGACGTACAGCGCGCCGATGCCGAACCGTTCCTCGCGGGTCGTGTCGCTCCCCGCTCGGTCTGCCGAGGCGGCTCGCGCCTCGCTCTCCTCCCCGGCCAGCGCGTCGAACACCGGCAGCATCGCGGCCTCGGTCTTGCCGCTGCCCGTCGGCGCCACGATCAGGACGTTCTCGCCGCCGGTCAGCGGGCCGAGCGCCTGGCGCTGCGGTGCCGTCGGCGAGTCGAACCCCCGTTTGGAGAGCGCCTGCCGGAGCTGCTCACCGAGCGCGGTGAACGCCTCCGGCCCGACCGCTGTCTCCCCGTTAGTCATCTACCAGGTGTTGGTGACTGGACCGGTTAATCCTTCCGAGAGCGGTCTCCCCGCTCCTTATATTGTCCCTAGCCGTGACCTTACCATCATCAACTGCAATGTAACCCTGAGCTTCATCCGTATTCGGATAAGCAAAAGAATCGCGTAACAGGGAACTAATCGCCGAGATTATCGAACAGCTCTGTGAACGATTATGACCGCCGCACCGTACCCCTATTCAACACAGCAGTCTTGGGCTGTCTCTAACTCGACATGGCCAAAACTATTCGCAAACGATGAGGTTCTGCGTTCTACCTCCCAAAAGACACGTTCGATGGTATTCCGATTTCCATGTGCGAGCACCTGAAATCGGTAGCCATCTTCGGTTAGAACTGGAGCGAGATAATCGGCGTCATCAACGAGAAACGCTACGTCGGTGAGTTGATACCGACGGTGAAGATCGGCCAGAAACCACCGTGTTGTCTGTTTGTTCGCCGTTGGAAATAGGCGTACGTGGAGGATTTTGTTCGTGTGAGGATCGACAGCACCGTACAGCCAGAACTTCTGGCCGTGGAGGCGGATCATTTTCTCGTCAACCGCAAGTTGATCCGCCGTCACCGTCGAGACTGGCTGTAAGTCAGCTTTGTGAACCCACTCGTGAATCGCGACATAACTCCGTTGGACTCCCCAATTCTTCTAGAAACTTACTAGCATCCCGAAGTGACATACCCGCCAAGTGACATCGGATGCCTACTTGAATCGCCCACTCGGGAGTCCGTTCTCGCTCCATAAACGACAAGTCAATCCAGGCGATACTCTCGCTGAGGCGTTCGATTTTGGCCATAGACACTCTGAAGTCGAACGCCTCATCCTCTAACTTAACGCGACCGTAAAGGGCAGAGAACTATCTAAAACTGTCTTTCGGAAACACATAGACTCCTCAGGAGCCGGCTCATGGTGTACGAGAAGGTTGCTTGGTGGGTCGAGCGGGGGCGGGCAGCGCGAGACCGCGATGACGCCTGGCGTGGCTCCGGACGTCACCGACTACCCCGGTCGGTCGTACGCCCCAACGGCCTGGTCGGCGAACGACTGGACGGTCTCGATCGCCTCGTCGATGTCCGCCAGTACTTGTCCGTCCCTGACGACGAACTCGCCCTCGACGAGGGTTGCCTCGGCGCGTCCGTGAAAACTATAGACGAGATTCGAGAGCAGGCCCTCGTCGCCGAAGCGGGGCCGGAGCGTGGGGTCCTCTGCGTCGAACAGGACGAGGTCGGCCCGCTTGCCGGCCTCGATTGAGCCGATCTCGTCGGCCATACCGAAGACGGCCGCGCCCTCGCGGGTCAGCATGTCCAGCACCCGCTGGGCCGTAATCGCCCCAGGGTTCTCGCGCTTGTGGAGCAGTGCCGCAGTCCGGCTCTCGAGGACGGGATTCAGGGCGTTATTCGAGGCGGCCCCGTCGGTTCCGATCCCGACGGAAATGCTGTTCGTTGCCGTCGCGGCGTCAGGGGACTGGGACTGGGCGTCATCTAGAGCGGGGATGTCGGCGTCCGGGCGCTGCTGGGCCACGCGATGGCCGAGTTCGAATCGACGCCCGACGACATCGTTGAGCAGGGGCTCGCCGCCAACCACGAGTTT
>PXSF01000023.1 GCA_003022845.1 Halobacteriales archaeon SW_10_66_29
GGCTCTCTTCGAAACAGGTCGGCGCACGCCTCCCGAAGCTCAACGAAGCCGCCGAGGAAGTCGAGATCGAGAAGTGGGGGCGTGCGCGGTCGACCACCTGGCGGGTCACCCGCAGCTAAACGCTTTTCCTTCTCTCACCCGATAGGCGAGTATGGTCGTTCGCGTCGAGCGCGTCGTGGAGGTGCCGGGATCGTGCGAGCAGGTCTGGTCGTTCATCTCCGACCCGGCGAAACGGGCCGGAGCGATCAGCGTCGTCGAGCGCTTCGAGGTGCACGACGACGGCCACGCCACCTGGTACGTGACGCTCCCGATTCCCCTCATGGACCGGAAGGTCGCGTTCGAGACCCGGGAGCGACAGCGCGACCCGCCCCGGTACGTCGAGTTCACCGGCAGCTCGACGGTCGCACATATCGTCGGCGAGCACGAACTCGAAGAGCTTGCCGACGGGACGCGGCTGACAAACCGGTTCGTCGTCGACGGGAAACTGCCGGGGGTCGAGCGCTTCTTTAGCCGGAACCTGGGCGACGAACTCGACAACCTCGAAGCGGCGATCAGGGCAGATCTCGAGGAGACTGACCCATGAAACTCGCACTCGCACAGCTCCAGATCGAGGGAAGCGAGACGGACACGAACCGCGACCGGGCGCTGTCGGCGATCCGGGAGGCGGCGGACCGCGGCGCCGACCTTGTCGCACTGCCCGAAATCTTCAACGTCGGCTACTTCGCGTTCGACAGCTACGCCAGAGGCGCCGAACCGCTTGAGGGACCGACCATCACGGCGATTCAGGATCTGGCCGCCGACCTGGGGGTCGCGGTGCTGGCCGGCACCATCGTCGAGGACCTGGCGGCGTCGGCCGCGGACGGCCTCGAAACGCCGGCCGAGGACGGGTACGCCAACACTGCCGTGTTCGTCGACGACACCGGCGAGCGCCGCGGCGTCTACCGCAAGCACCACCTGTTCGGCTACGGCTCCGCCGAGCAGGAGCTGCTCGAACCGGGCGAGTCGACGACGACCGTCGAGTACGGCGGGTTCACGGTCGGCGTCACGACCTGCTACGACCTGCGGTTCCCGGCGCTGTACCGGCAACTGGTCGACGCCGGCGCGACGCTGGTGCTGGTGCCCAGCGCGTGGCCGTACCCCAGGGTCGAACACTGGCGCGTGCTCTCGCGGGCCCGCGCGATCGAGAACCTGCTGTACGTCGCGACGATCAACGGCGTGGGAACGTTCGACGAATCGACGCTGCTGGGTCGCTCGACGGTGTACGATCCCTGGGGGACGACCGTAGCGGGTCTCGGCGACGAACCCGGCGTCGTGACCGCCCGCATCGACCCCGAGACGGTGACGGACTACCGCGAGGAGTTCCCCGCGCTCGACGACCGGCGGCTGTAGCCCTCGGGTGCCACGTTCGCTGGGGACAACTGCCGATATTCTGCCCTGGAGAGAAACAATGGCGGGGGCCGTACCCTGGAGAGAAACAATGGCGGGGCCGTGCCCTGGAGGGAAACAATGGCGGCAGCCGGGTCAGGCCGGCTCCCTGGCTCGTCTGCCGAGGTTTTAACAGGGATCACGACCAACTACCAGATGCCGGTACAGACGCTTTTCACGTCGAAGCCGGCAACGCGCGCTGCTCTCCCGGCCACACGGAACGCTCGGCGGTGACGGCTGGCAGCGTGGCGCTGTCCGGACCGCCACGCTCACCGGCCCGACTCCATCGTCCCGGTCTCGCCTCCTCCTCTCGCTTCCGTCTCCCGGGACAGTCAGCCGTGGCTCGACGACAGTCCCGTTCAGCCGCCCGTCGAGGCGTGGTGCAACACGAGTGTCGCCCGGTTCCCGCTGTCGTCCAGCCGCCGTTCGAACTGGAGCTCCCCGCCGAGGGTGTCCGCCACCCAGTTTGCGAGCCACAGGCCGATGCCCAGCGAGTGCATCAGCGGCGTCTCCTGGCCCTCGTTGATCGCGCGGCGTTCGGTCTCGGGGATCGGCGGACAGTTGTCCTCGATGACCGTCCGGATCTCCGCGTCCGTGCTGGTCAGCCGGATCCGGACGACCGACTCGTCGCCGGGGTTGTGCTCGATGGCGTTCTCGACCAGTTCCGAGACGGCGATCCGGTAGGACTTGGAGGTGTTGGCCGGCAGTTCCTCGGGGAGGTCGGTAACGACTCTCGCCGCCGGGTAGTCCCGCCGGAACTGGACGGCGACGTGCTGGAGGAGCGCTACGAGGTCGGTCTGCCGGTCCTCGGAGGGGTTGAAGCTGACCTCGGTCTGTGCCGTCCGGGCTTTCTCGCTGAGATCCATCAAGTCGTCGGCGGCCGCCTCGATCTTCCCGGCGGCGCGGGTGTACTGCTCGTCGTCGGCCCCCTCGATCACGCTGGCGTGGCCGACAATGAGGTTGATCTTGTTGCGGACGTTGTGCCGGAGCACGCGGCTGAGTACGTCGAGTTTCTGCTCGCGGTGGCGGCGCGCTCGCACGTCGCGCGCGACGCCGGTGAGCCCCTTGTACTCGCTGTTTTCCCCCGTCGGCAGGAGGCTGAACCGGATCTCGACGGGCTTTTTCTGCCCGGACTTCGTCTCGAACGTCGTCAGGAACGATCCCGATTCCGTGCTCGACCGCCTGGCCGACCTGATCTCGTCGTTGATGTTGCGGTAGTCGTCGCCCGACAGCAACCGCCGGACGTCGGTCCCGATGAGTTCCTCGCGCTCGTAGCCCGTCAGCTCCGTGAACGCCTCGTTGACGAGCTCGAACGTCCCGTCCTCGTCGAGCATGTACAGCCCGTCCTCGGCCTGTTCGACGAGGTACGCGTAGTCGTTGAACTCGCTTCGATCGTCGCCGAAGACGTCCGCTCCTTGGGATCTATCGACCATCTACCGATCAACCACGTTCCGACCGATATGATGATACAGGCCGTTACCTTCACTTAACTCCACCGGTCGCTGGGGGTCAGCTACCAACGGCTGAAGCCGTGGGCTTCCGCGCTGTTACCGCTGTGACGCCGCGGGGAATCCGCCACGGGAGCGCGGCCGACCCCGCGGGCCGTCCGCCGAACAGGAAGCTTATGACGCCTGATCCATGGACTGGTAGATATGACCGGCGACGAGCCCTCCAGACGACGGTTCCTGCGCTACGGTGGCATCACCACCGCCGTCGCCCTCGCCGGCTGTCTCTGGGGCGACGGCGACGACGAGAGCCCGAACGGCCAACAGAACGGTGACGAAAACGGGAACGAGAACGACGAGAACGGCGAAAACGAGGTGCCGAACTACAGCGAGGCGTTCGACCTGGCCGGCGACGGTGCGGCGGGGTTCAAACAGTGGCTCGTGCCGGACAACCCGGTCGGCAGCCAGGACGGCGTCGTCACGGTGTTTGGCTATCGGGACTTCGAAACGGAGGACGCACAGCCGCCCGACACGATGGACACCTACCGCGCCGAGCTCGCCAGGACGTACGGGATCGACGCGGCCGACATCGCCGGGGAGCTGATCGTCGGCGACCCCGACAGCACGCGCAACCGGCGGATCCACCTCGGCCAGTTCGACCCCGAAACCATTATCGAGACGTTCGAGGAAGCCGGTACTGCCGAACAGGTCGACGAGTACCGCGAGTACACCGTCATCGAGGGCGCACAGGGCGAGGGCGCCGTCGGCCCGGGTACTGGACGTGCTGCCGCGAGGGTTCCAGACCACGCTCTCGCGACACGAGAACCTCGACGACCTTCTCATCAACGGGGCAACGTACCACGAGGTCGACGAGAACAACGACCCGGCCCGAACCACGCGGGCGTTCGTCTTCCGCGACGAGGCGTCCGCGACCGTCGAGCGCGCACGCGAGATCATCGAGATCGGTACCTCCGGCTACGAGGAGATAATCGCCGAAGAACAGCACGGCCGCATGGTCATGACCGAGTTCGTCCAGGACTGGGGCGACGGCGAGTCCTCGGGGTAACGTCGCTACTGTTGGTCGTCGAGCGTCTGTTTTGCGGCGTCGAACTGTTCGCGGTCGACAGTGACCTCCTCGGCGTACGCCTCGGCTTCCTCGGGGTCGATGTCGGCGGCTATTTCGCGGATCGCGCGCATCGACGCCTCGCGGACGAGCGCCTCCAGTTCCGCACCCGAGTAGCCCGCCGTCTCGGCGGCCAACTCGTCGAGGTCGACGTTCTCGCCGAGCGGCGTCCCGCGGGTGTGGACCGCCAGGACCTCCCGGCGCGCCGTCTCGTCGGGGTTGGGCACCTCGATGTGCTGTTCGAGCCGTCCGGGGCGCAACAGCGCCGGGTCGATGCTCCCCTTCCGGTTGGTCGCCGCGAGGACGACCAGCTTCGGGTGGCTGGCGGCCCGGTCCATCTCGGTCAGCAGCTGCGAGACGACCCGTTCGGTCACCTCGTGGCCCTCGCCGCGGTTGCTCGCAAGCGCGTCGATCTCGTCGAGGAAGATGATCGCCGGCGCGGTCTGGCGCGCCCGCTCGAACAGTTCGCGGATCGCCGCCTCGCTCTCGCCGACGTAGCGGTCGAGCACCTCCGGCCCGGCGACCTGGACGAAGTTGACGCCGCTCTCGCCGGCGATCGCCTCCGCCAGCAGGGTCTTGCCGGTGCCGGGCGGCCCGTACAGCAGGACGCCGCTGGGCGGGTCGGTCGCCGCTGCGTCGAACAGCGGGCCGTACGAGAGCGGCCACTCGACGGCCTCCCGGAGCCGGCGCTTGGTGTCGTCGAGGCCGCCGACGTCCGCGAACGATCGCTCGGGCGACTCGGCGACGTACTCCCGCATCGCCGAGGGTTCGACGCCCGTCAGCGCCTCCTCGAAGTCCGCCGTCGTGACGGTCGTCTCCTCGGCGGTCGTCTCCTCGCGGCGCCGGAGCGCGGCCATGCCGGCCTCGCGGGTCAGCGAGTCGATGTCGGCGCCGACGAACCCGTGGGTGCGGGCGGCCAGGTCGTCGAGGTCGACGTCCTCGGCGAGCGGCATGTCGCGGGTGTGGACGTCGATGATCTCCCGGCGGCCCTGCTCGTCGGGGACGCCGATCTCGATCTCGCGGTCGAAGCGGCCGCCCCGGCGGATCGCGGGGTCGATGGCGTCGACGCGGTTGGTCGCGCCGATGACGACGACCTCCTCGCGGTTCTCCAGCCCGTCCAGCAGCGTCAGCAGCTGTGCGACGACGCGGTTTTCCATGTCGGCGTCGTCGTCGCGCGCGCCGGCGATGGAGTCGATCTCGTCGATGAACAGGATCGCCGGCGCGTTCTCGCTGGCGCGGTTGAACGCCTCGCGCAAGCGCTCCTCGGACTGACCCTTGTACTTCGAGACGATCTCGGGGCCGGAGATGGTGTCGAAGTAGGCGTCGACCTCGTTGGCGACGGCGCGGGCGATCAGCGTCTTCCCGGTGCCCGGCGGCCCGTACAGCAACACCCCCTTCGGCGGGTCGATCCCCAGCCGGGTGAACAGCTCCGGCTCCGAGAGCGGGAGTTCGATCATCTCGCGGACGAGGTCGAGCTCCTCGTCGAGGCCGCCGATGTCCTCGTAGGTCGCGCCGGTCGTTGGCTCCTCGGCCGGTTCGGCGGCCTCGCTCTCGGTAGAACTCTCCTCGACGGAGGCGACCTCCGGGTCGAGTTTGACCGACGTGGAGGCGGTGATCCGGACCGAGCCGGTCGGGATGGTGTCGGTGACGACGTAGGGGCCGTACCCCTCGATACGGAGCCGCTTGCCGGCCCGGACGAGCCGGTCGAGCAGCTTCACCCGCAGCGCCTCCTCGGAGGCGGCGTCGTCGGCGTGCTCGTCGGCGGGCTGGAGGGTGATCGCCACTGCGTCCTCGACGGACGCGTTGCGCACTCTGACGGTGTCGCCGATGTTCGCGCCGATCGTCGCGCGGGTGTCGCCGTCGATCCGGACGACCGCGCCGCCGTCGTCGCTGGGCCAGACTTTCGCGACGGTGAGCCGTTCGCCCTCGATGATGATCGGGTCGCCGCTGAGCACGCCCAGCCGCGTCTGGATGCTCGATGGCAACCGCGCGATACCCCGGCCGGCGTCGCGCTTTCGGGCCCCCTCGACGCGAACCCTAATTACGCCATCGCCCTCTGTCATGTCCACGGATAGGGCTGGCAACTGTTTAACCTCTTGTGGACTGTTCGCCAGCGCCCGAAGAAACACGTCGCAAACACCCAGTTTCTACTGACTGACGAACAATGTCCTGGCGGACTGAAAGGGCGAGGGAGCGTCGCGGTCGCTGAGCGGGCCCTATCCGGGTGAGCGCAGCGAACGAGAATATCCCGCTCAGCGGGAGCCGCGAGGCGACCGAGGGCTTTCTGCATCGCAGTGACGCCAGTAACCCGCACGAGAGCGGCTCCAAGTGAATCTGTCTGGCGATTTCCCTCTACGGGTTGTACTAGCCGGGATAACGCATATACTCGCCCGGAGAGGAAAGCTACGTATGGTGTCCAAAACCACTCGCGACGAGATGACCTGGTACAAGTGTGACCAGTGTGGACTGATGTTCGACGAGAAGGAGGACGCCAGACAGCACGAACAGAACTGCGACGGCGAGGACGCGTCCTACATCCAGTGACTGGCCGACGCGGTGAGGCGTCGTCACTCGTCCGGAACCAGTTCGAACGACCGCTCCTCGAACTGATCTTCTTCGAAGACGAACACGCGCCCGTCGACGGCGTCGTGGTCAACCATAATCTCGTCGCGCAGGCCCCCGCCGCGCGCGCGAACGCCGGGGAACAGCGTCGTCTCCTCGCCCTGATCCAGTAGAACGCGACCCACGCCGGAGTCCTCCAGGATTTCGTCCTCGGTCGTGCGCTCGTCGAGGTACACCAGCACCCCGCTGGTTTCGGACTCGTCAGTGACGAGCACGTGCACGTCCTTGCCGGGCGTCGTGAGAAAGTCGCCCTCGGCCGGCGTCGGGACGCCGCGGTACAGCACCTCGCGCCCGTCGAGGTACTCGACGAGCACTCCCGCCTCCGTCAACTCGACGGCGAGCGTCGCCGGTGGAACGTCCGAATGGCTTTCCATACCTCCAGGTACGGCCGCCCAGCGTAAAACGCCGTTCGATTCCGCTACTCCGGCGTCTCACCCGACAATAGTGTCGACCGTCGCTCTCGCACCGACCTCGACGGCGATCGCACCGGCGATCAGCACCGCCGCGATCGCCGGGAGCACCGCCGGGTACAGGACCAGGACGTCTGACTCGCCGCCGAGAGCCAGGTGGTACCAGATCGTGGCGATCGTTGCGAGAAACAGCCCGCCGAGCGCGCCGACGGAGCCGCGATCCGCGTACAGGTACGCCGGCACGCCACCCTGGGCGGCCAGCACCGGCAGCACGAACACGAGCACCCAGACGAGAAACGGGGCTGTGAACACCCCGGTAACGAATGCATCGAGGAGATACCTCGGGACGGCGTACGTCCCAAAGCAGACGAGTGCGTACCCGACGCCGCTCACCGTGGCGAACCGCCGCGGATCGTCGACGGCACCACGCAGGACGTACACCGCCGTTACCAGCAGCGATGCGAGGCCGACCGCGACGCTCGCGTCGAACAGGCGGGTTCCGAATGTCGGGCCCGTCGTCCCGGGCATCGTCGGCACTTGGTGCGTCCCGGGGAAGTATTCACTGATTCTCATACTGTCGGACGTAATTCCGTGGAGTCACGCGTCACGTTCAGCCGTTCACCCGTGCGAATACAGCCAGGAGAGTGTCACGATGTGACACAGAGTTACGTCCGACAGTATCAGCGTATGCCGCGGGGGCTCGTCGCGCTCGGGCGCCCCCGGTTCTCGCGTAACTGGCCGTAACCACCAGGGGTAAGTACGGTGGTGTGTGAAGAGCAGACACGATGGAAGGGCAGGCAGCCGCGCCCGCGGCGGGGACCGTCCTCAACGCGCTGGCGACCGGGACCGGCTCGGCGTTCGCCATCGACGAGTACGTCACCGCCACGGTCACGCTCGAGGAGGGGCCCGGAGTGACGGGTCACATTGCGGGCGTCGAGGACGGGGACACGCGCCTGATCGAGCGCTGCGTCGAACGCGTCGTCGAGCGGGTCGGCGACGGTCAGGGGGGGACAGTTCGCACCGAGAGCGATGTGCCTCCTGCGGCGGGGCTCAAATCCTCAAGCGCCGCCGCGAACGCGACGGTGCTGGCGACGCTGTCCGCGCTCGATGCGGCCGACGCCGTCTCCCGCGAGGAGGCCGCCCGGATCGGCGTGCAGGCTGCTCGGGACGTCGGCGTCACGGTGACGGGCGCGTTCGACGACGCCAGCGCGAGCATGCTCGGCGGCGTGACCGTCACGGACAACGACGACGACGAACTGCTGGCCCGCGAGACCCGCGACTGGGACGTCCTCGTCTGGACGCCGCCCGAGCGGGCCTACAGCGCCGACGCGGACGTCGAGCGCTGTCGCCGGATCGCGCCGGTGGCCGACCTCGTCGCCGACCTGGCGCTGTCCGGCGAGTTCGAGCGGGCGATGACGGTCAACGGCTTCGCGTTCTGCGGAGCGCTGGGGTTCTCCGCGGAGCCGCTCGTCGAGGGGCTGGCCGGCGCCGCCGGCGTCTCGCTGTCCGGCACGGGGCCGAGTTTCACCGCCGTCGGCGACCGCGACGCGCTCGCGGGCGTCCGCGACGTGTGGGCCGAGCGCGGCGGGCGGGCGTGGCTGACGACCACTCAATCGGAGGGAACACTGATCGATGACTGACCACGACCACGGGAGGGGCGGTATCGACGCCGCCGAGGAGGCGGCCGGCATCGACCCGGCGGAGATGACACTCGACGAACTCCGCGAGGAGATCCGCGACATCGACTACGAACTCGTCGAACTGATCGCCCGACGGACGTACGTCGCCGACACCATCGCGGAGGTGAAAGCCGAGAAGGGACTGCCGACCGTCGACGAGGAACAGGAGGCCCGCGTCATGGAGCGCGCCGGCGAAAACGCCGAACAGTTCGACGTCGACGCGAACCTCGTGAAAGCCATCTTCCGCCTGCTGATCGAACTGAACAAGGTCGAGCAGCGAGAGAAG
>PXSF01000024.1 GCA_003022845.1 Halobacteriales archaeon SW_10_66_29
CTCGACACCCAGCCCTGTGTCGAGTGCGGGACCTGCGCCGTGGTCGCCGACACCCACTGGGAGCACCCCAGCGGCGGCAAGGGCGTCGAGTTCAAACAGGGATAGATGACGGCCGAGACGCGCTTCGCGGAGCGCATCGAGGACCTCGCCGACCGGGCGACGGCCGACTGTGCGGCGTTCGAACCGCCGGCCGACCCGCCGGACGAACAGCAGGCCATGTCGTACCTCCGGGATGGTGCCGGCCCCGCCGTCTCGCTGTACGTCGAGGCCCGCACCGGCGGGCTGATGGTCCACTTCCCGCCCGACCAGTACCATGCCCTGGAGAACGCGATGAACGACTGGTTCGAACTGTACGCCGCCTGCTACGGCGTCGACGTCGACGCCGACGTCGCGCTCCGCAAGGCCGCCGAACTGCTGATCGACACCCACAACATCAAGGACGTCGCCCAGATCCTCACCGGCGTCCCCGAGCGATGATAGACACTCCCTTTGTGAGTTCTTTCCCGGCCAGGACGCTGTTCTGTCTAGTCAAACCGTTCTGCAGGTGAGTTCGTCCCGGTCGTGGGGCGCGTCAAGATTTAGGTCGATGTCATCTACGTTGTGGGTGTGGAGTTGGGGCGACCCGGGAGAGGCGTAGTGCTCAACGATGTGCTCCATATTCACCGTCTCAGCTACACCGTCCGTCTGGTATATGTCCCGGGTGAAGGCGTACAGATTGTTGTAGTCGCGGAGACGCTTCCACTTCTCGGGACGTGGGTCATCAACGCCACGGTCTACTTCTGTGAAAGTAGTGGGTATAGTGTAGTAGACCTGGTCGAACCGGACCAGCGTGGTGAACATGCAGACGTCGGCCTCGGTGAGGCGGTCGCCGGCGAGGTACCGCTGGTCGGCGAGCACGTCGTCCCAGCCATCGGATCCGGTCGACCTCGTCGCGGTACCCCTCGGGGTAGAGGTCGACGTCCCTAGTCGCGACCGCGTCCATCTCGGTGTCGAGCATCCGGATGATCTCCGCCGACTCGTTGTTGACGATGGTCCCCTCCTGTTTGTCCCACAGCACGGGCACCGTCACCCGACAGGTCACGTCGGGGTCGGCCTGCACGTACACCTCACGGAGGTAGTCAGCGCCGTTGACCGTGTCCGGCGTGCAGCCGTCCTTCTCGGGGGTGAACTGCCAGCCGTCGTCGGCGCGGAACGGATCGACGACGTTGACGGTGATCGCGTCTTCGAGTCCCTTGAGCGCGCGGACCAGCAGCGTCCGGTGCGCCCACGGACAGGCGTAGGAGACGTACAGGTGATACCGGCCGGACTCCGGCTTGAACCGGGCGTCCGGTCCGTCCCTGATCCGGTCGCGGAACGTGGTTTCCTGTCGTTCGAACTCCCCCTCCTCGTTCGTGGACTCGTAGGCGTCTGTGTGCCACTCGCCGTCGACGAGCTTGTTCATACGGGGTCGTAGGGGATCGGAGCGGAAAAGAGGCAAGTAACGGCTGCCTCACCGAAATGTCAGCAGTGATGATTTTCCGCGGCGTTGGGTTCCAGTCGGCGAGCGGGGCGCGGTCACTCTTCCCGCGAGGAGAGGTAGACGACCAGCAGGTAGAGGACACCGAGCAGGCGGGCGGCGGGTTCGACCCACGACCGCAGCCGGAGTTCTTCGGGGTTGTCGTAGGCGAACGCCTGGCTAAGGCGGATGAGCGGCCTGGGGTAGACCGCAGCCACGAGGCCGGCGAGGGTGAGCGCGCTGCTGGTGAGCGGCGACCGCTCGCGGCCGCGGACGAGCACCCAGACGAACAGCAGCCCCTCCAGTCGTGCCAGCACGTTCCCCAGCGGCCGGAGGCGTGCCTCATCGGGGTTCTCCAGCCCGATGCGCTCGCAGGCGTCGATCATCGGCCCCGGTTTGATGATCTCGACGATGCCGAACGCGACCAGGAGCTTGCGGAGCATACCCGACGCTACGTCAGGTGGTACCATATGACTGGCGCCAGCGCGGAGAACACTCGAATCGAAGCTACCCGTCGATCCCCAGTTTCTGCCGATCTGGCGTTCCACGTCCTGGCGGACTGAAAGGGCGAAGGAGCCTCGCGGTCGCTGAGCGGGTCCTATCCGAGCGAAGCGAGGATATCCCGCTCAGCGGGAGCCGCGAGGCGACCGAGGGCTTTCTTCGATACGACGCTGTCAAGCGCGAGGGCAATTCCAGGCGAAGTGCTGAACGCGTTTCCCATCACGAATCTCATTCCTGAGACACCAACTCATACTGGTGGCTGTAATTCTTTTACTCATCAGTCTCTGCTATCTGAGGATACAGACCCTTTTCGCCTGGATTCTCAATTCGAGTTTTCACGTACGTACAGCCACCAGTATCACACACGGACTCGGCGTGGTTCGAAGGGTTTATTCGCGTTCTCGGCCACGTTCCGCCAAGAACCCACCATGTCAGAGAAACCAGCGTCGATGTACCGGGACATCGACAAGCCCGCGTACACCCGCCGGGAGTACATCACGGGGATTCCCGGCTCGAAGATCGCACAGTACAAGATGGGCAACAGGGAGGCCGAGGGCGACGACTACCCGATCCAGATCTCGCTCGTCGTCGAGGAGAGCGTCCAGATCCGCCACGGCTCGCTGGAGGCGGCGCGGCTGTCGGCCAACCGCCACCTGATCCAGGAGCTCGGCGAGGGCAACTACAAGATGATCCTCCGGAAGTTCCCCCACCAGGTGCTCCGTGAGAACAAGCAGGCGACCGGCGCGGGTGCGGACCGCGTTTCCGACGGGATGCGCCAGTCCTTTGGCAAGATCGTCGGCACCGCCGCCCGGATGCAGTCGGGCGAACGCCTGTTCACGGCGTGGTGCGAGCCCGAGCAGGCCGAGGCCGTCAAGGAAGCCTACCGGCGCGCGTACAACAAGATCACCCCGCCCTGCCGGATCAACGTCGAGCGCGGCGAAGAGCTGCTGATCGCCTGATACGGTCGTTCGTGACTCTTTAGGCCGTATGAATCATCGGTCTTCTCGACAGCGTTTTACTCCTCGCGTCCTCACCGTGTAGCCGATGCTCCGGCTGGCCGTCGCAACGAACGCCGAAACCTACGATCGTATGCGGGAGCCGCTGGCTGACCGCGGAATCGAGGCCGAGGTGATCGAAACCGCAGAGCGGTCGATCCACGTCACCGGCGGCGATGCGAACGGGGCAGGCCAGTTCGGCGACTCCTTCGACGTCGGGTTCGTGTTCCCGCCGCGGCTGGCGGAGGGCGGCGTCGCTGACGCGCTGTTGGACGTGCCGTGGGTCAACGACCGCGAGTGTGTTCTGCGCTCCCGGGGGAAAGGCGAGACGCTGGCGCGGCTCTCGCGGGCGGGCTTGCCGACCCCGGAGACGGTCGTGGTCTCGAACCCTGCCGACGAGACCGTACTGAAAGGCGTTTTCGCGGAGTTCGAGCCGCCGGTGGTGGTGAAGCCGAACGCGACGACCCGCGGGACGGGCGTGGCGCTGGCGGAGGATCTGGACTCGTTTCTGGGGATCTGTGACTACCTGGATCTGGTGCACGACTACCGGGCGACCGGCGACCAGTCGTTTCTTGTCCAGGAGTTTCTGCCCGACGCGCGGGACTTCCGGGTGATGCTGATCGACGGCGAGGTGGTCGGGGCGGTCGAGCGTCGACTACCCGAGGAGGCGCTGTCGGCCGGCCAGTGGAAGCACAACGTCCACCGCGGCGCGGCGGCGACTGGGGTGGATCTGGACGAGGAGTTAGGCGAGAAAGCGCGGCGGATCGTCGAGGCCGCTGCCGAGGCACTGGAGATCCCCTGGCTCGGCGTGGACCTGCTGGTGACCGACGACCGGATCGTCGTCAACGAGACGAACGCTCGGCCGACGATCGACGAGGCGACGAAGTACGAGCCGGGGTTCTGGGACGACCTTGCTTCGTCGATCCGGATGCAGGTGTGATACGCAGGACCGTATATACGGTCGTTCGTGAGTATTTTCGGGACTGCCTCGTCACATCGGGCGCTTGACGAGCTGTGAGGAACGAACTGTGACACCGTAGCGGTAAAGAATCACGAACGACCGTATCAGGTCAGAATGACGAACACCGCGAGGCCGATCGCGACGAACAACGTCAGAACGATCCACCCGACCAGGATCATCGAGACGTGTTTGACGTACGTTTCGTTGTCGTCTGCGGGCATGAGTTCCATTGTTGGGAGAGTGTTCAGCCCGTGCGTATAAAAAGCATCCCGAACCGCTGGGTGGAGACGCCGCTGTGTGACCGCACGACCGCCACGAGTGCCGTCAGATGTCGATGCTCGTGGTGTCGTCGGCGCGGTCGAAGACGACCTCCAGGACGCCGTTGTTGTAGGTGGCGCTGGCGGAGTGTTCGTCGACCGTCGCCGGCAGCGAGACGCGCTCGCGGTACTCGCGGTTGTTGCCGGCAGCCCGCAGGTTCAGCGTGGTGCCGTCACACTGGAGGTCGATGTCCTCCTTGTCGACGCCGGGGATGTCTGCGACGATCCGGACCTCGTCGTCGCTCTCGTGGATGTCCATGTGGACGTCCCGGCCGCCGTCGGTGTGGCTGCCGGTCCCCCCCTCGAAGTGGAACTCGGCGTTGCCGCCCATCATTTCGTTCATCATCCGCTCGATCTCGCTGAACAGATCGTCGAACGGGTCGTCGCGGTCGTCGTCTCTCATACAGGGCAGTTGGGACCAGGCTGGTGAAAAGTCTTCGGCGTCACTGAACCGACAGGTTCGTCGGCTCTACCGGACGTGCGGGGTACAGCAAAGCTGTACGACCCCAGGCCCTCACCGGTCGAAACGATGCCGACGCCTTTTATGCGGGAACGTCCTAGCGCGGGTATGGAAGACACGACAGCGCGGGTGGCGGCGGCCTGTCCGGCCTGTTCACCCGACGCCGAGACGGTCCACGAGGTGCTCTCGGAGGGCGGACAGGCGACGGTCAGGTGCACGGAGTGCAGCCACGTCCACAAGGAGTCGCTGCCCGAAGAACGGACGGTCAACCGCGAGGTGGTCGTCTCCCAGGATGGCGAGTCCTTCGCCACCGCCGTCGAGGTGCCCGCAGCGGAGACCCTCGCGACCGGCGAGGAGTTCCTCGTCGAGACCGACGAGGCGATCGTGACCGCACGGATCACCAGCCTCGAACTCGGGGACGGACGCAGCGAGCAAGCCATCGCCGAGGACGTCGAGACGATCTGGTCACGGGCGGTGGGCAACGTCAGCGTCAACGTGACTGCCCACCCCAAGTCCGGCGAACACGACGAGACCCGGAGCGTCCGCCTGCAGGTGCCCGGCGACTACGAGTTCGTCGTCGGCGAAACCGACGACCTCGGCGACGAAGAATTTACCGTCGAGGGAATTTTGATCCGCGACGACGCGACGGGGTACGACCACGGGAAACTGGACTTCGACGGCGACGAGGCGGCGGCGAAGGACATCAAGCGGCTGTACGTCCGCGACGAGGCGACGACGGCGTGGTCAGCCTGGTGAGATGAGTTTCGAGCAACGCCGCAACGAACTGGTCGACCGGCTGGTGGCCCGCGAGAACCTCGACCCAGCGACCGAGGCGGCGATGCGGACGGTCCCACGTCACGAGTTCGTCCCTGCGGGCAGGCGCGAGGCCGCCTACGCCGACCGCCCGCTCCCCATCGGCGAGGGCCAGACGATCAGCGCCCCGCACATGGTGGCGATCATGACCGACCTCCTGGCGCTGGACCCGGGCGACGAGGTGCTCGAAATCGGCACCGGCTGCGGGTACCACGCCGCCGTCACCGCCGAGGTCGCTGGCCCGGAGCACGTCTACAGCGTCGAGTACCACGACGAGCTCGCCGAGCGTGCCCGGGAGACCCTCGCGAGGACGGGGTACGGCGAGGTGTCGGTCCGGGCCGGCGACGGCCGCGCCGGCTGGCCCGAGCATGCTCCCTTCGACGCGGCGTACCTGACCTGTGCGGCGAGTGACTTCCCGCGGGCGGTCGTCGAGCAGGTTCGAACGAGCGGCGTGCTGCTGGGCCCGCTGGGCGACGGCAGACAGGTGCTCGTCCACGCACGGAAACAGGAGGACGGTTCGCTCGAGCGCGACCGGCACGGCCACGTCCGGTTTGTGCCGTTGAAGTGACTGTCTTTTGGAACTCGGAAGCCGCTCTCGGCTCGTTGTGGTTCAGTTCCGGACTCATAGTGATTGTTGTGAGTCTTTACCGCTGTCGACCCATCAGACGCCGGTGTCAGCCCGTGAAACTCCCGAGAATGCGATGCGACTCCGAAAATAATCACAACAATCACTATCATTCATCCCGACACAACTCGGGACTGTCAGGGT
>PXSF01000025.1:0-5478 GCA_003022845.1 Halobacteriales archaeon SW_10_66_29
ATTGCGATTATTTTCGGCACCACGTCGCGTGAACGGTTTGGTTCGCGGGCTGAAGCCCACGAATTGTGACTCCCCGGCGGTAACGAGTCCCAACAATCACTATGAGACCCGCGCGGCGCGCTCGGGACAGTTTTTTGACCTGGCGGGTGAAGAGGACAGATATGACAGACCGCACACGCGCACACGTCTACGTGAGCGGGAAGGTCCAGGGCGTGTATTTCCGGGCGACGACGCGGGAAGAGGCCCGCGAGCAGGGCGTCGGCGGCTGGGTTCGGAACCTCGACGACGGCCGCGTCGAGGCGGTGTTCGAGGGGCCCGAGGAGGACGTCGAGTCGCTGATCGAGTTCTGCCACGAGGGGAGCAAAGCCGCCCGCGTGGACGACGTCGAGGTCAGCTACGAGGAGCCCCAGGGCGAGGACGGGTTCCGGGTGCGCTGGTAGCGGCTGATCGCTCGGCTGCTGCACTCGCTTTCACTCTTCACGCGGCGCGCGCTGGCGAGCGTGTCTGAACGGAGTGAGGACCGCGAGCACCTACTGCGCGAGGTCCTTGCGAGCGGAGCGAGCGAGGGCTCGTCAGAGCGTGCTCTGACGGTGGATGAGAAGCGCAACGACCGGAGGGAGTGAGCATCGCAATTGGTTGGGGAGGTATGTGGCCCTCGTGTGGGTGGACTGAAAGGGGCCGCTGGGTCGATCCCTCCCGGGCGCAGTAAGGACCGCAGTGAGCGGAGCGAACGAGGACCGCAGCAAGCGGGCGGCCGACCGTAGGGAGGCCGCCGGCTGCTCGAACGGCGAGCGGGGCGAGCCGTGAGAGCCCCGGAGGGTCGAGCCAGCGGGGGCTTTCAAGACGCAAGTTCCAGCGGGAGTTGTCGTTCCCAGAGAGCCAGCGGGGGTTTCAGCACTCGCGACACCGCGATAGCAATCGGTCCGACGCCTGAAGAACGGCCGATGGATTTCAGCGTCACGATTGCTGCGGTAGCGTCCGGATCAGTTCTAGAGAACTACCGGAGGCTTTCAGTACGGCAAGCACAGCAGCTACGGCCGTCCAGCTGTCGTAGCCCAGCAAATAACAGATTGAAAATATATAATAGGCTAGCCCAACCCGTGCCATTCAATGGCTGACAGAGCACGAGTGGCATTAGAAACGGACAGCGAGGAGGCACAGTGGACCCTCATCACCGAATACGCGATGGACGCTGTCTACGACCTGCCAGAACTGCCAGCCTGTGACCGGGCCTTCTATCTCCCCGGTGGATCAACGACGAACGTCTGGCTGGATATTCGCGGTGACGTCGAGGCCATCGTGGAACAGGAAACGAGCCGGTGGGACGACCTCGTCAGCGAGGGGCTCGCCACTGGATGGCACGTCGAGCAGTACCCCCTCGAAGCGATGCCGGGCGAGTACGAAGCGTTGTTCGGAAAACAGGGGGCTGACCTGTGGGATCAGTTACTCGCACTCTCGAGCCGTCTCTCCCGGTCGGTCGAGGAGGAGTTCGCCGAGTTGCCGGCCCCGGTTGACGAGTACCCTGATGAGGAGAGTCCCGCCAGGATCGGTTGGTGGGCGTTGCTACACGCGCTGACCGAGCAGATGGGATACTCCCTCGACGACGAGTTCGACGCCCATCTCGAAGGGATGAGGACAAACATCGAGAATATGGCACGAGTAGACGGCGCTGAACGAGCCAATCGCCGACTCGACGACCTCGAAGAAGAACTCGACAACCTGAGAGAGCAGGTAGATACAGGGCCGCCGTCAGAAGAGTAACACTCGACACATCAGTAGAGAAATCTCCAGACGATACCCACGACAACTCAGTCCGCAACAGCCTCGTCAGAGCCAGTCACCGCAGCAGGATCCTGGATCCAGAGATCCCCGAACAGTTCGTCCTGCCGCAATCGAATCTGCCCCCGGTGAGAGAGAAACAGCAGGCCGAGGTACGTCTGCACGCGCGAGGCCCCATCGGATTCGATCTCGCGGAACAGCACCTCCTTGCGGCCCTGGTCGTAATGCTCCCGGACGGTCGTGTACACGTCGTCGATGATCGTCTCGATGTCCTCGCCGTGGGTGTTGCCGGTCACGTCCTCCTCGGTCGGTTCGTCGTCCATCCGGAACTGGTCGGCCCGGCGGTAGTCCAGCTCCTGGGTCCCGCGGTCGAACCCGCCGGGGGAGTCGCTGGTGTCGTACTCCCGTGACTCCTTCCACCAGGTCTCGCGCTCTGCCTCCCGGAGGTCACGCACGAGTTCGTCAAGCGTCTGGGGCATCCCGCGGGCGCGCTTGCGCTCCAGGCGCCGGTCCATCTCCTGCTCCAGCGTCGCGAAGGGGTCCGGCTCCGCGAGCGGTTCGTCGCCGGCCAGCTGCTCCCAGGGCTCCGGTTCCTCGTCGTCGGGTTCGTCGGGCTCCAGTAGCGCGTCGCTTTTCATCCGCAACAGGACGCTCGCGTAGAACAGCGCCCGGCCCGACTCCCGCAGCGCCGCCTCGCCCAGCCGTTCGAGGAACTTGTCGGTCACCTCGACGATGTCGATGTCCCACGGGTCGATCTCGCCGTCCTCCGCCAGCTGGACCAGCACCTCGACGGGCTCGACGTCCTCGCCGTCCTCGTCCGCGCCATCTTCGGGCGAGTCGCCGTCGCCGGGCGAATCGCCGTTCTCCGATGGGTGACCGTCCGTCGGCGAATCGCCGTTCTCCGATGGACGACCGTCCGTCGGCGAGTCGCCGTTCTTCGAGGGGCTCGCCCCGTCAGCCTCGTCAGGTTCAGCCGGCGACGCGCCGTCGGTCGGGAGCCCCGACTCGTCCGGTGAGTCGCCTGGCCGCTCGCGCTCCTCGTGGCCCGTGATGTCCAGCGGGATGTCGCCGTCCGTCACTGGCGTCCACCTCCGACATCAGCCACTGGGGACCACCCCCGGCACCACGTCAGTCATCCGCGGGCACCTCCGGTTCGGCGTCGCCGTCACCGTCGCCGGTCGAGAGGTCGATCCCTGTGACTGCGGAGACGTTGTCGTCCTGCATCGTGACGCCGATCGCCCGGTCCGAGCGGTCGAGCATCGCCGAGCGGTGCGAGACGACGACGAACTGCGCCTCCGCGGCGAGTTCGTCGACCATCTCGCCGACGAGGTCGGCGTTGGCCGCGTCGAGGAACGCGTCGACCTCGTCGAGCGCATAGAACGGCGCGGGGTTGTGCCGCTGGATCGCAAAGATGAAAGCGAGCGCCGTCAGCGACTTCTCGCCGCCGCTCATCGCGTTGAGCCGCTGGATCGGTTTGTCGCCGGGCTGGGCTTTCATCGTCAGCCCGCCCTCGAAGGGGTCGTCCTCGTTCTCCAGGTGGAGCCGGCCCGTCCCGTTCGACAGCCGCTCGAAGATGTCCCGGAACTGCTCGTCGATCGCCCCGAAAGCGTCCATGAACGTCTCCTTCTTGCGGGCCTCGTAGGTCTCGATCCGGTCGCGGATCCCCTCGGCCTCCTCGACGAGCGTTCCCTTGCGGTCCTGGAGGTCATCGAGTTCGTCCTGGACCCGGTCGTACTCCTCGATGGCGAGCATGTTCACCGGCTCCAGGGCGGCCATCTCGCCCTCCAGGCGGTTGATCTCGGCCTCGACCTCCTCGTGGTCGGGCACCTCCTCGGGGTCGTACTCCTCGACCTGCGCCGCCAGCTCCTCGATCTCCCACTCCAGGCGGTCGCGCTCCTCGCGGCACTCCGCGAGGTCGCTCTCGACGGCGTTGACCCGCTCTCTGGCCCCGTCGCGCTCCTCGCGGGCGGCCGACGCGGCGTCCTGCAGCGCCTCGCGCTCCTCTTTGAGGTCGGCGAGCTCCTCCTCGAGTTCCGCAATCTCGGCCTCCTTCTCCTCGAGGGTTGCCTCCTTCTCCGCAATCCGGTCCTCGTACTCCTCGATCTCCTCTTTAGCCTCGGCCTTCCGGTTCTGGGCCGCCTCGATCTCCTCGTGTAGCTCCTCGATCGCCTCGCTGGCGTACTCCTTCTCCAGTTCGAGTTCGTTGCGGTCGGCGTCGAGGTCGTCCTTGCGCCGCTCCAGATCGTCGATGTCCTCGCGGATCGACTCTGCCTCGGCGGTGAGGTCCGGCAGCGCCGAGTCCTCGACCTCCGCCTCCAGTTCGGCGATGCGCTCCTCGATGTCGGCGATCGTCCCGTTTTTCCCGGCGATGCGCTCCTCGAGTTCGTCCATCTCGTCGGAAACCGCCTCGCGCTCGTCCTCGATCTCCGCGAGGTCCTCTTCCAGGCGCCCGATCCGGTCCTCGATCTCGGCGATCTCGGTCTCGCCTCCCTCGATCTCGGTTTCGATCTCGCGGACCTGGTCGGCGGCGTCGGTCTCGCGGTCGCGGGCGTTCTCCAGCCGTTCCTCGACGTCGCGCAGCTCCTCGCGGAGCGACTGCCGCTCGTCCTCGAGCTCGTTGATCCGGGCGGCGACGCGCTCCAGTTTGCCGTCGCTGCCCTCGAAGGAGTACCGCGACCCGGATTTGGAGCCGCCGGTCATCGCGCCGGACTTCTCGACGAGGTCGCCCTCGAGCGTGACGATCCGGAACTCGCCCATCAGCTCGCGGGCGGTTTCGATGTCCTCGACGACGAGCGTGTCGCCCAGCACGTACGAGAACACGCCGGCGTACTCGGGGTCGAAGTCCACGAGGTTGTACGCGAAGGCGACCACGCCGTCGCGGTCGGGCAGCGACGGCAGCGAGCGCTGGCGCATCTCCGTCAGCGGGAGGAACGTCGCCCGGCCGGCGTTGCGGGACTTGAGGTACTCGATACAGCGCTGGCCGACGCGGTCGTCGTCGACGACGACGTTCGCCAGCCGGCCGCCCGCCGCCGTCTCGCAGGCGGTTGCGTACTCCGCGTCGACGGCCCCTAACTGCGCGACCGTCCCGTGGACGCCGTCGACGTCGGTGTTCAGGACGCTCGTGACTGCTCGACCGTAGGAGGTGTCGCCGGATTGGCCGGCTTTCGCTTCGAGTTCGGCGTACTCCTGCTGGGCGGCGCTGATCTCGTCTTCGAGGTCGTCGATCGCCGCCCCGAGTTCGCGTTTCTCCGCCCGCAGGTCGTCGACCACTTCGGCGATGCTCTCGCGGTTCTTTTGGGCTTTCTCCAGTTCCAGCCGGAGGTCGTCGATCTCGTCCTCGAGATCGGGAATGCGCTCTTTTGCCTCTTCAATCTCCTCTTTCGTCTCGCGCTGCTCGTTCGATCGCCGCCGGGCCTCATCGAGCAGGCGGTCCTGCTCGCGCTGGAGGTCGTTTTTCTCCGATTTGGCCTCCTCCAGTTCGGCCTTCCGGTCCTGGAGCTCGTTTTTGACTTCCTCGAACTCGTCGCCGACCTCGTCGATCTCCGCCTCGACCTCGGCGAGTTCGGCTTCTTTCTCCTGGATGTCCGCCGCGACCGACGATTTGGCGACTTTCGTCTCGCGGATCTCCGACTCCAGCTCGTCGATCGTCTCCTGCTTGCGGTCGATCTTCACGAACGCCTGGCGGCGCTCGTTCTCGGC
>PXSF01000025.1:5551-11751 GCA_003022845.1 Halobacteriales archaeon SW_10_66_29
GACGTCGGCGAGTTCCTCGCGCTTGTCCTCGAGTTCGGCGGCTTTCCGGTAGCCCTCGTAGGTCTCTTTCTCCTCGCGGAGCTCCTGGTACTGGAGGGCGGTCTCGCGTTCGTCCTCCAGCTGGTCGAGGCGGTCCTGTTTCTCCTCGATGCGCAGTTGCGCCTCCTCGATGCGGTCCTCGACCACGTCGAGTTCCTCGAAGGCGTCCTCCTTTTTGGCGTCGAACTGCGCCACCCCCGCAATCTCGTCGATGATCCCCCGGCGGGCCCCCGGTGTCATGTTGATGATCTCGGTGACGTCGCCCTGCATCACGACGTTGTACCCCTCGGGGGCCACTCCAGCCTGCGAGAGCAGATCCTGGATGTCAGAGAGGTTCACCGAGCGGCCGTTGATGTAGTAGTAGGAGTAGTAGTTCTCCTCGGTCTCCTTGACCCGGCGCTTGATCGAGATCTCGTCGACGTCGCCGATCTTCTCGGTGCCGGCGGCGTTGACCACCTGCGCCCGGTCGAGCGTCCGGTCGCCGTTGTCCAGGACGACCTCGACGCTGGCCTCGCGTTCACCCTCGAAGGATTCGCCTTCCTGGTGGCCGGGGTTGAAGATCAGGTCGGTCAGCTTCTCGGCGCGGATGCCCGACGTGCGGGCGAGGCCGAGCGCGAACAGGATCGAGTCGATGACGTTGGACTTGCCGGACCCGTTCGGGCCGGTGACGGTCGTGAAATCCTCGTAGAAGGGGATGCGGGTCTTCCGGCCGAAACTCTTGAAGTTGTCGAGGACGAGCTCTTTGATGTGCATGGGGGTGCTCGCGGAGGAGGGCCGGCCTCACGCGATGATGATATCGCTGTCCGACTCCTCCGTCTTGTCTTCCGTCTCGGGGCCCTCGCTTTTAGTTGCTTCGGCCGCCGTCGGTTGATCTGCCGTCTCCGTCCCGGCGTCCGCCTCGGTCTCGACGTCGGCTGTCTCGTCGGCTGACGTCCCGGGGACGAACCCGAGGTCCTCGTCGATGGCGTCCTCCAGCTCGCGCAGCCGGACCTTGCACTCGACGAGTTCGTCCGTGAGCCCCTCCACCGACGCCTCGAGTTCCTTGACTCGCGATTCGAGTTCCTCGACTCTGTTGCCACACATATGTCCCAGAGGCGTCTCCGGTATCATAAACGTATGTCAGACAATGTTATCGAATCCGAGACATCGACCCACCCCGACCCGACTCCATCCAGCGAGTCGATCCTCCCTGACGGATGACTAGTTGACCGACGCGCTCGACCACGCAGGTCCCGCAACTCCACCCGCCACCCGGTTCTGCCGGCCGACCAACCGCCCAGTTGCTGCCGGCTAATTGAGTCACACGGTACGCGTTTGACCTGATGCTGCTGCGTGGATCTGGCTCGATAGGAGTTTGGCCTGTATTCCCGTGACGGGTGTCTCCGGAGTGGGGATTGCATCCAGTTTCCCGATCCCGGTGATCACGCTTTCCATCCGAATATTGATCGACGAATCCCCGCGACTGCCTGCATTACCAGCCACGCGACAACGAGCACCACGAACAGACCGAGTGTCCTTCCGGCGGCTTCGCCGGTTGCCAATGTGCCCACAGTAGGGAGCAGGCCGATCGGCACGAGCGCCGTGGCGAGCCAGCCGATAGAGCCGTATCGACCAGCAATGTCGGTGTCGACGTCAGCCCGTTCGAATGCGTTGAGTACTTCCTCAGTCTGTTGTCTGTGCACGACCACTGCCGGGGGGCCCAAACTGAACAACGGCTGTTCGTACGCAAGTCGACAAACCGAATGCTGGCCGACGGGTACTGCCCTGAGACGATCAAGAGACTGAAGATCTGCTACGTGTTCCTGATTGTATCCGGTAAAGATAATTCCGCCAGTGTGCTCCTGCCGGAGTTCGTCGTCGTCTAAGTCGACGGTGAAGACCACGTCGCGGTAGCTAGAAGCTATCCCGAACATCACAACCAGGAGAACGCCAGAGAGCTCCAGCACTCCTACATTGATCCTGGGGTCAATCAACAGTGCGCCGGCAAAGAGACTCATCGAAACGACTACCGAGAACAGCAAGAGCCGCCGCCAGAGTGCGAAGATTGCCAGGCTGAGTCTTCGAGGCAATCCGAGCGGGTCCGGCAACTGGACACGCCATGCCACGCCCAGCTCGGGCTGGTCAACAGCGGGACTCATTCGTTCGCGCCGTGGCTCTTCGCCGCGTTGGGCAACGTAAGTAACAAACACCAGAAAGCCTCCCAGGGGAACCAAGGTCCCGCACCAGTACACGGAGCCGCGTTCGAGTCTCTGCGGGCGCTCGAAGCGATGCGTTGCTCATGGCTCGATGCTGGACCGGTGCGCCCAAAGGTGTTTCTCACTCCCCAAACTACAGCTGGTGGCGGAACTCGCCCAGCGGCGGGAACTGCAGCGTCTCGTCGTCGCCCCCGTCGCGGACGGCCGGCGCGAGCGCGTCGGCGTCGCGGACCAGCGGCGACATGAAATCCGCGGCGCCCATCCTGTTGACCTCGACGCCGGCGAGCAGGCGGTTGAACGCCGGCAGCATCACCAGGTCGGCGCCGTCGTGGACGCCGTTGCCGGCGAGATAGCAGGGGTGGCGCTGCCCCTCGATGCCGATCGTCGGGTGGTCGTGGCCGACGACGTACCGGTCGGCGCCGGCTTCAGGGGCGACGTGGCCGTGACAGATCACCGTGTCGCCGACGCGGTACTCCGGGGTCGTCGGCCCGTTCCAGACGACGTCAAGCATCGTGTCGTGGTTGCCGGGCGTGACGACGATCCGCGCCCCGGCCTCGCGCGCGACCGCCCGCAGGCCGGCGAGCGTGTCCTCGACCAGGACGGGGACGGTGTCGAACGAGTGCAGCAGGTCGCCCGCGACGACGACCTCGGCCGGGTCGAAGCGGGCACACAGCGCCTCGAAGCGCTCGACCATGTCCTCGCCCTCGCCGACCGGGAGGTCGACGGTCGAGGCCGCGCCGCGGCCGACGTGGAGATCCGCCAGGACCAGGGTGTCGTCGAGCATGGCCGCACGGTCGCGCAGTCGCAGGCCCGCGAGCGCCTCCATACCGGTGCCTCGGGGCGGACGGTCAAAGGGCTGCCGACAGCGCGTTCGCGTCGCCCGTTGTGACCGGACTCGCGTGTTTGCCAGGAACGGGGGAGTTTTGCCCCTCGCACCGTTCGGGGTAGCCATGGACGCAACCCACTACGAAGACTGGCTCCGGTCGCTGCGGCGGGAGTTCCACCAGCGGCCCGAACCGGCCTGGCGGGAGTTCTGGACGACCGCGCGGATCGTCGAGGAACTGGAGGCGCTCGGGGTTGACGACATCGCCGTCGGGCCCGAGATCCTCGTCGGCGAGGACCGCCTGGGCCTGCCCGACGACGAAGAGTTCGAGGAGTGGCTCGACCGTGCCCGGGACCTGGGCGTCAACGAGGACCTTCTCGATCGGTTGGCGGGCGGCTACACCGGCGCGATCGCCACTGTCGAACGCGGCGAGGGCCCGACGATCGCGCTCCGGGTCGACATCGACGGCCTCCCGCGCGCGGAGGCGACCGACGAGAGCCACGTCCCCGTCGCCGACGGGTTCGAGTCGCAAAACGATGGTCACATGCACGCCTGCGGCCACGACGCCCACATCACGTTCGGACTGGGCGTCATCAGGGCGATCCGGGACAGCGACTTCGCGGGGACGCTGAAAGTGCTTTTCCAGCCCGCCGAGGAGGTCGTCGGTGGCGCGAAAGCGGTGGCGACCAGCGGCCACCTCGACGACGTCGACGCGCTGCTGGCGGTGCACGTCGGCCTCGATCACCCGACGGGCGAGGTCGTGGCGGGCGTCGACGGGTTCCTCGCGGTGTCGCACGTCGACGCCCGGTTCTCGGGCGAGGCGGCCCACGCTGGCGGGAAACCCAACGCCGGGCGCAACGCCGTCCAGGCGATGGCGACCGCGATTCAGAACCTCTACGCGATCCCGCGCCACGAGGACGGCGCGACGCGGATCAACGCCGGCCACGTCGGCGGCGGCAGCGCCTCGAACATCATCGCCGAGGACGCCTTCATCGTCGGCGAAGTCCGCGGCGAGACGACGGAGCTGAAAGAGTACATGAAAGAGGAGGCCCACCGGGTCATCCGCAACGCCGCCGAGATGCACGACTGCGAGGTCGAGATCTCGGGCGGGAGCGAGGCACCGAGCGCGGCAAGCGACGAGGCGGTCGTCGAGCACGTCGCCCGCGTCGCCGGCGACAACGACCGCGTGACATCGCTGCTCCGCCGGGACGACCTGGGCGGCAGCGAGGACGCCACCTACCTGATGCGGCGGGTCCAGGAGCGCGGCGGGGTCGCCGGCTACGTCGCCGTCGGCACCGACCACCCCGGCGGCCACCACACCGCGACGTTCGACGTCGACGAGGCGTCGCTGCTGGTCGGCGTCGAGGTGCTGACCGACGCCGTGCTCGCGCTGGCTGCCGACGCGTCGCTGGTCGACGGCGAGGAGGAAGCCGGAGCGAAAGCAGACGGTTAGTTCTGCCAGCGGTCGATCGTCTCGTACTCGCCCTCGGGGTTCTCCCACAGCAGCGTCACCGTGGCGCCGTCGAGGGAGAACTCGCCCTCGCCGCACAGTTGCGTCGGGTTGTCGTCATCGACGACGAGCGCCATCCCCGGGGACACCCAGTTGTCCTCGGCCAGCCCGAACTCCTCGTGTGCGCCGTACTCGCCGTTCGGATCGATGTCGCCGGTGCAGGTCGCACCCTCGACTCTGACGGTGAGCTGCATCGGGTTGATCCGCGCACCCTCGCGATGTCTGATGAACAGTGCGTCCGCTGAGTCGGGGTTGTCCGTGTAGTCGAAGGCGATCTCCGGTTCGGGCTTTTCGGTCTGCTCGGAGTCGAAGCTGAAGTTCCTCTGTCCGTGTGTTGGTCGTTCATGCTGTCTCCCTATCCGAGTCCGTGCCCGTCCGCGTCCCACCGCGCGTCTGTTACATGCACGTTCCCTACTACCGCTATATAAACTTGTCGTAAAGTTTGTGGCCGAATACGACCCGTCCATCGGCTGTGTCATGTCCCGAACAACGGGAGTTGGGGCGGCACAGCGTGAGTGAATCATAGTGATTGTTGTGATTATTTTCGACACCATGTCGCAATAGCGGCGGTTTCACGGCCCGAAACTGGCGTCTAACGAATACCCGGCGGTACAGAGTCACAACAATCACTATCACCCCTGACTATCCGGGTTTTGACCTTCTCCTGTGGTCAGACCGGTCGTAAAGAGTTTTGTGGTGTACTGTCGTAGCCCGACGCATGAGCGAGTACACGGTGGCGTTCGACTGCCGTGTCGGGATGTGCCTGGCCTGCTCGGCGGAGATCGTCGAGGGCGAGGTCACCCAGCCCGCCGCCCGCGGGCTGACCGAGGCGGAACGCGAGGAGTACGCGCTGACCTGCATGGCCCGGCCACAGTCCGACCTCGTCCTCGACAGGGGGCAGTACCCGCCGAGCATCGAGGACGATATCGCGGCGGCCGAAGGAACTGGAGAAGATACCGCGACTGCCGACGACTGATAGTGATTATTGTGACTGTTTACCGGGTCGACCGCACGCAGTCTCGCGGTCGATCCCGGAACGACTCACAATAATCACTATGACAGGCCGACAGTGCTACTCCTTCACGCGAAGGGTAGCCCATTTATGGATGGGGCGCGTAGTGGCGGTAACGGCTGGCGCCAGTGTTGGACTGCGCACCCGATCTTATCAACCATGACAGGCCGCGTATACAAACTCCACTCGACGCTCGAACTGCCCCTGGAAGACGTACACGACCACTTTGACGATCCGGAGCTGCCGGACAGCGTCGACGACGTCGACATCACGCGCCGCAACAACACGCTGATCATCAGCGCCGTCCCGTCCGACGACAGCATCAGCAAGTACACCCCGACGGCCCAGTTGAAAGCCAGCGTCACCGAGAACCGCGTCTACGAGGAGGAACCCGAGGACGGCCCGGGCGGCCCGTCGCGCGGGGGCGGCCCGCAGTGGGGAACCCTCGAGGAGGAAGAGGAGATCGAATCCGAACTCGTCGAGTACGCCTGCTTCAAGGGCGACCGCGAGACAGTCCTCCAGAACACCGCGCTGCAGTACGAGATGTTCGAGGTGCTCTGTGCGATCGCCCGCCAGGCCGAGAAGGGTGCCCTGACGGCCGTCGCCGCGCGCGACGAGGAG
>PXSF01000026.1 GCA_003022845.1 Halobacteriales archaeon SW_10_66_29
GATTCTTCCGGCGCGTGAACTGGCTCCACCATTTATCTCCACGCCGACCCGTGTTTCGAATACAGATGTTCCCGGTTTCTGTCAGCGACGTCATGCGATCGCCAGTCGAGACGATCGAGCACAACGCGACCGCCCGGGAGGCGGCGACGCGGCTCTCGGGCAGCGGCATCGGCTCGCTGGTCATCACGGACGACGACCGGCCGGCCGGCATCGTCACCGACGTCGACCTGACGGGGCTCGTCGCCGACGGGCACGACCCCGAGACGACCGAGATCGAGCGGATCACGAGCAGTCCCGTGGTGACGACGACCGCCGACGCGACGATCCTGGCGGCCGCAGAGACGATGCGCGACAACAAGATCAAGCGCCTGCCTGTCGTCGACGACGACGGCGCGCTCGCGGGGATCGTCACCACGACCGACCTCTCGAACTACCTGCCGCACCTCTCGCGGCTCAAGCGCAAGGGGACCGAGTCCGCCGAGTCGACGCAGCGCCGCGACGTCAGAACCGACACCGCCTACGAGAACGACGACTGGGACCACGAGTATGTCGGCGACGAGGCGGAGATCGAGGTCGGCGAGACCAGCCGGTTCACAAAGACGCTCTCGGGGGCCGACGTCGAGGCGTTCGCGGAGGCCAGCGGCGACACCAACCGCCTGCACCTCGACGCTGAGTACGCCGAACAGACCCGCTTCGGCGAGCGGATCGCCCACGGCACGCTCGTCGCCGGCACGATCAGCGCCGCGCTCGCGCGCCTCCCCGGCCTGACGATCTACCTCTCCCAGGAGGTCAGTTACCTCGGCCCGGTCCCCATCGACGGGGAAGTCACCGCCGAGTGCGAGGTCGTTGAACGGATCGGTGAAAACCGCTTCCGCCTGACGACGTCCGTCGAGCGCGCGGACGGCGAGACCGTCATCGACGGCGAAGCGGTCGTCATGTCCGATCCGTTGCCGGATCTCTAAATCGCGCCGGCGTCGTTGGCGTCGACCGCGCGACCGTCGATGCCACTGCTCGCCCGGAAACACTGCTCGGTGGTTTTTATTGATCACCCACGTAGCCCCGCGTGCATGACGGAGATTACGATCACGACGACGGACAGTATTGACGGACGCGAGGTCGTCGAGTACTGCGGGCTGGTCTCTGGTGAGGCAGTCATCGGCGCGAACATCGTCAGCGACATCGCGGGCGGGATCCGCGACGTCGTCGGCGGGCGCAGCGGCTCCTACGAGAAGAAAATCGAAACCGGCCGCCAGGAAGCGCTCGCGGACCTCCGCGCCGAGGCCGAGGGGGTCGGCGCCGACGCCGTCGTGGGCGCCGCGTTCGACTACGAGGAGATGGCCGAGGGGATGCTGTGGGTGAACGTCGCCGGAACTGCCGTCCAGACCCGGCGGGCCTGACGAGTCACTGCTCCCCATCGCGCCGAGAACGGTACCCCTATTCCGCCGGCGCGAGAGTGGCCACCATGGACTCGCGCATTCCCGGCTTCTACGACGAGCCACGGGAGCGCCGACTCGAACTGATCGAGGACCGATGCGACCTCTCGGACGAGGCCAGCGACGCCATCGCCGCGGCCGCTCACGGCGACACCTGCGACCAGTTGAGCGAGAACGTGGTCGGAACCATTGCGTTCCCGCTGAGCGTCGCGACCAATTTCGTGATCGACGGCGAGGACGTGCTCGTTCCGATGGCCGTCGAGGAGAGTTCGGTCGTCGCCGCAGCCTCCCACGGCGCCAAGCTGGCTCGCCAAACCGGCGGATTCTCCACGGCGGTGTCAGACCCACACATGATCGGTCAGGTGCAGCTCCGGGACGTCGCGGACCCGCAGGCGGCGGTCGCTCGCATCTACGAGCAGCGGGCTGCGATCCGCGAGACGGCCAACGACCAGGGCGTGCTCGTCTCCCACGGCGGCGGCTGCAGGGAGGTGACCGCCCGCGTCGTCGACACGCCCCGCGGCGAGATGGTCGTCGTCCACCTCGTCGTCGACGTGCGCGATGCGATGGGTGCCAACGCCGTCAACACGATGGTCGAGGCCGTCGCGCCGCAGATCGAGGACCTCACCGGCGGCGAGGCGGTGCTGCGGATCCTCTCGAACCACGCCGACCGGCGGGTGGCCCGCGCCCGCTGTACGATTCAGCCGGAGACGCTCGCCCGCGAGGACAGCGAGTACACGGGCGCCGAGGTGCGTAACCGGATCGTCGACGCCTGGGCGCTGGCCGCCGGCGACCCCTACCGCGCGGCGACCCACAACAAGGGGGTTCTCAACGGGATGGACGCGCTCGCGACCGCGACGATGAACGACTGGCGAGCGATCGAAGCCGGTGCGCACGCCTACGCCGCCCGCGACGGCTACGGCCCGCTGTCGACCTACGAGGTCGCCGAGGACGGCGCACTCTCCTGCAGCATCGCCGTGCCGGTCCAGGTGGGGACCGTCGGCGGCGCAACTCGCGCCCACCCGACCGCGCGCGCCGCGATGGAGATTCTCGACGTCGACGCTGCCGGCGACCTGGCCGGCGTGTTTGCGGCGGTCGGACTCGCGGAGAACCTCGCGAGCATGCGCGCGCTGGCCGACGAGGGTATTCAGGCCGGACACATGCGGCTCCACGCGAAGAACGTCGCCCGCGACGCCGGCGCCGACGACGACCTGGTCGAGGAAGTCGCCGCCAGAATGGTTGCCGAGGACGACGTCCGCGCCGGCCGCGCCCGCGAACTCGTCGCCGAACTCGGTGAGGAGACCGACCGCGGCGGGGAAGCCGACCGCGGCGGGCACTGACCCGCTACGGTTCGGTCAGCGTCAACTCGACTTCGAACGGGTAGACGCCCTGCGTTTGGTTGTAGTCGTCCGGGTTCTCCAGCCAGAGGGCCCCGAAACTCCCACTCAGCGTGTACGAGCCCGCGGGGACGGTCCCGGGCACGACGTACGTCGCCGTGAGTTCGTCGCTCACAGACAGCTCCTCGCTGACTGCCACCTCCTCCATTCCGGGGTCCTCAACATCAAGCGACCACGACTTGCCGCCGTCCTCGCTCGCGACGGGGACCTCGTAGCGGTCGCTGTCGAGGAGGTGTGACTCGTCGCCGTGTTCGATCCAGAGCGCGGTGGGCAGGCCGATCCCGCTGTGCAGTTCGACCGGTTCGCCCGGCGCGACCACAGCCTCGGGTTTGTCGTCCGTAACCGTGACCTGCAGCCTGAACCGCGCCAGCCCGTCCGCCGTCGGTTCGGCCGGCTCCGCAGTCAGTGTGACCGGCATCGCTTCGTGGGTCCCTTCGACAACGTGGACCCGGTAGACCGTTCCGTCGACCCGGACGAGAGGACGCTTCCCGCCCCGGTCGTCGGGTGCCAGCGTCTCGAAGTACGACGCCGGTACCTCGTCGGTGACGAGCGGTGGGGTACCGATCCCCGTTCCCGACGCGACGACGGAGTCCAGGAACTCCCGGAGGGCGTCGTCGAGCGCCTTCGCGTCGTGGATCTCCTGCCCCCATCTGTCTTCCTCGGTGAACTCCCGGAGTTCGATCCTGTATGGCGGCTCCCAGTTGTGTCGCTCGACGACGATCCGCGAGACGCCCCGTTCGTCTTCGACGTAGTCGTACTCGTCGAGGAACGCCTCGACTTCGTCGGGATGCCCGTCCCATCCGATCCGACGTACCAGCGACTCGACTTCCTCGTGTTCGAACTCGCCCTCGGAGGAGACAGTCCGGGACTCGTCGTACTCCTTCAGTAGCTCCTCCCCGAGTCGCAGTTCGAGGACCGGGAGGTGCGGTTCGACGACGTACGCGTTCCCGTCGAGTTCCACGACCGGCTCCGACCACCGGATTCGCGTCCGTGGTTTCGTAATCTCGTCGAGCGCGGCGAGCAGTTCCTCGCTGGGATCGTCGGTCTGGAACCCGCCGTCGCGTGCCTCCCGGACTGCGTCCGCGAACGCCTCGGGGAACTCGGAGATGGGCTGGGAGGTGTTCTCCTGGCGCTGGTACTCGAACTCCTCGACTGAAACGGCACCTGCGAGGTACGACGCCGTTGAGGGGGCTACCTGCGCAGTCATTCCGCTGTTGGCTTCCTCGGAACGATCCGACTGGTCGCCAGTGTTCTCCCCGGACGACCCGTCGGGCGTCTCGGTTGGTGTTGCGGTGGGCGTCTGCGTCGGCGTTGTGTCGGGCGTCTCGTCGGAGGGATTGGACCCGGAGTCAGTGGCACAACCCGCCAGTCCGGCGAGCGTCGACCCGGCCAGGGCGAGCACGGTTCGGCGGCGTGTCATGACACCGTCTACGAAGATACGTGGTATAAGAAAGGGGGAGACTCAAATCTGCAGTTTAGTTACCTCACCCGAACGGGTTGCCGCCGCCACCGCCGCCCATCCCGCCGGGGCCGCCGGGGCCGCCGCCCTGTTGCATCTGCTTCATCATCCGCTCCATGTCGGCGTCGCCCATCCCCTGGAACTGCTTGAGCGTCTGCTCCATCATCTTGTGCTGCTGGAGCAGTTCGCGGATCCGGTCCTCGGGCTTGCCGGAGCCGCGGGCGATCCGGCGGGTGCGGCTCGCGCCGATCACCCGC
Source organism: Halobacteriales archaeon SW_10_66_29 (assembly GCA_003022845.1). GTDB lineage: Archaea > Halobacteriota > Halobacteria > Halobacteriales > Haloarculaceae > Halovenus. The sequence continues at coordinate 4,544 of PXSF01000026.1, forward strand.
GGATTTTCGAGTTCCTCCTCGGTCATCGAGTCCATGATCACCTCGAAGTCCCGCATGCGCTCCTCGGTGACGTCCATCGCATCGTCGGGGAGCTGGTCCATGAGGCCGCCGCCCATCCCGGGGATCATGTCCATCACCTGGTCGAGCGGCCCCATCCGGTTCATCGCGTCCATCTGCTTCTGGAGGTCGTACAGCGTGAACTGCCCCTCCAGGATGTCCTCGGGCTCCCAGTCGTCGTCCTCCGCCTGGGTCTCCTCCATCGCGCGCTCGACGCGCTCGGCCAGCTGCTCGATGTCGCCCATCCCCAGCAGCCGCGAGACGAAACTCGAGGGTTCGAACCGCTCGATGTCCTTGACGGTCTCGCCCGTCCCGAGGAAGGCGATGGTGGAGTCGGTCTGGTCGACGGCCGCGAGCGCGCCGCCGCCTTTCGCGGTCCCGTCGAGCTTGGTGATCGCGACGCCGTCGATGCCGATCGACTCCTCGAACTCCGCGGCCTGTTCTCTGGCGCTCTGGCCCATCGCGGCGTCGAGGATCAGCAGGTTCCGGTCCGGGTTCACGGCGGCCTCGATGCGCTCGATCTGGTCGATCAGCTCCTCGTTGAGGCCGTCACGACCCGCCGTGTCGACGATGCGGACATCGGCGTCAGCCGTCTCCGCCAGCCCGCGCTCGGCGATCGCCACCGGGTCGTCGGTGTCGGGTTCGCCGTAGAACGCCACCTCGGCGTTCTCGGCCATCTGCTCGGCCTGGTCGTAGGCGCCGGGCCGGTCGGTGTCGGTCTGGATGATCGCCGGGCGCAGCCCCTTCTTGGAGAACCACCACGCCATCTTCGCCGCGGTCGTGGTCTTCCCCGAGCCGTAGAGGCCCGCGAGCATGATCGTCTGCTCCTCTAAGGGGATCTCCGTCGACTCGCCGAGCAGGCCGACCAGCTCCTCGTAGACGATGCGCAGCACCCAGTCTCGCGGCGAGGTGCCCGCGGGGGGCTCCTCCTCCAGCGACCGGGATTTGATGCTTTCCGAGAGCCCCTGGACCAGTTCGATATCGACGTCGGCCTGGATCAGCGAGCGCTGGATCTCCTTGACCACCTCGTCGACGTCCTCCTCGGAGATGCGCGACTTCCCCCGGAGGTTGTCGAGCGTGCTCCGGAGCGAACTGCCGAGATCGTCGAGTACCATTTGCTCCCCGCTACGTGGTGGGCCCCGTAAAGCCTTCTGTCGTGGTGCCGCCGCGCTCGCCGTCGAATCGACCCCATTGCAGCGAGGTGACTCCCGATCAGGCCCACACCAGATACGCGACGCCGGCCACCACGACCACGAGAACCACGAGCGGGACGCCGATCAGCACGAGCGTCAGCGAGCCGGCGCTCAGCGCCGAGAGCAGCACCGCGAACAGTTCCGCGGCGAACACGACGATCAGCCAGAACAGACAGGTCCCAGCGACCAGGGCGAGGATGCCGTAGTAGGCGCCCGGATTGCTCTCCCGGACTTTCAGCGCGCAGTAGCCGGCCGGCGCCGCGGTCACGAGCGGCGTGAACACGAACCCCAGCCCGGCCAGCACCCCGCCCGCAATCTCGTAGCTGAACTCGCCGTCGCTCCCCTCCCGCGGGGTTTCGCCTGCTGGCCGCTCCGGAGTCCCGGCCGCTTCACTCCCGTCGGAGTCGTCCTGCGCTGCCCCGGCGGAGCCGTCGTCCGGATCACTCACTGTGCCGTCGTTGGGAGTGGGGCCGTTAAACCGTACCGTTCGACGCCGGCGGAGCCACGCATCGCTGGCACTCATCAACCATCGCCGCGCGTACTCGCGGCGACCACCGGGCTTTTTCTCGCCGCTCGGCCAACGGCACCCATGGAGCGGATTCCGCTGTCGAACCGGACGTTCGAGGGAAACAACAACGCCTACCTGTTCGCCGACGGGCCGGAGACGGTGCTGGTCGACACCGGCGACCGCATGCCGGACACGGCCGACCAGCTGGAGGCGCGCCTCGGCGAGCACGACACGGCGGTCGCGGACATCGACCGGGTGTTTCTCACGCACTGGCACGGCGACCACCGCGGGCTCGCGGGCCGCATCCAGGGGGCGAGCGGCGCGACGGTGTACGCCCACGGCGCGGACGCGCCGCTGATCGCCGGCGACCCCGACGCATGGGAGCGGCTGATCGAGACCCAGGAGTCGTACTTCGAGCAGTGGGGGATGCCCGAGGACGGGCGCGAGGAACTCTGGGATGTCCTCGACAGCACCGCCTGGCGCGAAGACCCGCCGACGGTGACGACGGTCGAGGATGGCGAGACGTTCGCCGTCAACGACCACACGCTCCGCGTCGAGCACGCACCGGGGCATACCGAAGGGCTGTGCATGGTCGAGACGACCGTCGACGGCGACGACGTCGTCCTCTCCAGTGACGCCCTGCTGCCGAAGTACCCCCCCAACGTCGGCGGTGCCGACGTGCGCGTCGAGCGGCCGCTGGCGAAGTACCTGCGGACGCTGCGCAACATCGCCAGTGCCGACTACGACCGGGCGTGGCCCGGCCACCGCGATCCCATCGAGGACCCGGCGGCGCGCGCGGAGTTCATCATCGAGCACCACGAGGAGCGCTCCTGGCGCGTCCTCGACGCCCTGCGCCGGCACGGCCCCTGCGACGCCTGGACTGTCAGCGACGACCTGTTCGGCGACCTCGAACACATCCACATCCTCCACGGTCCCGGCGAAGCGTACGCCCACCTCTCGCACCTGGAACGCGACGGTGCAGTTCGCCGGGAGGGCAACGAGTACCTGCTGGCCGACGGCGTCGCCGAGGAACTTGACGAGCGCGAGGACGAACGCTGGCCGCTGTAGTGTAATCCGGGACCCAGTAGCTCATACTGCCGGACGTGATTCCGTTACCACCTGGATAGCGCTCAGCATCTGAGACAACCGAAAACCCCAGTCTGAGCAACACTCGGAGTAACATAGTCACGTCCGGCAGTATCAGAGCCGCTGCTGGTGCTCCTCGGGGAACACCTCGGCTTCGAGTTCGGCGATGACGTCCTCCAGGACCGTCACCATGTTGACGGTGTCCTCGCGGTTGTAGGCGATCAGCCGTTCGAGGGCGCCGTCGACGCCGCGCTCGTGTTCGTGCCAGAGCCGGACGGCCTCGCGGCCGTCGACGTCCGGGAGGTCGCGCTCGACGCCCAGTTCTTGCTCGATGGCGCTGAGCCCACCCGAGAGACCGAGTTTCCGGCAGGTCGGCATGAGGTCGAGATGCGGCTGGTCGAGGGAAACGTCGAACGACGCCTTCAGGAACGGGACGTCGAACCGGGCGCCGTTGAACGTCACGAGGAGCCCGGCGTCCGCGAAGGCCGCGGCGAGCGTCTCGTCCGTGAGGTCGTCGCCGCGGACGAGCGTCCGGGTGTCGCCGTCCTGGTGGAGCGTGACGGTCGTGACGGCGTCGCGGTTGCGGTCGAGGCCGGTCGTCTCGATGTCGAAAAAGCACGTCTGCTCGCGGAACGTCTCGTAGAGCCGCCAGCGGGCGCCGTCGGGGAACTGGCGGTCGAAGTACTCAACCTCGTCGCGGTCGAGCGCCCGCTGGCCCCCGTCGATGAACGACTCGATGCGCTCGGCGCGCGTGTCCCCGATGCCGTCACAGGCGGGCGTGAACGCGTCCCAGCGGGTGATCCCCTGGCGCCAGAGCCGTCGCTCCAGCGTCTCGCCGATGCCATCGGCCCCCACGAAGCAGTTTTCGACGTGCACACCCGAGATGTGACTGCTGACGAATTAACCGTTTCGGGGGCAGTATGGCCTGCGCGCTCCGTGCGGGCCGCGCTCAGCGCGCGGGGTCGGCCAGCTCCGTCGACTGCCGGACGACCTTCGTGACGGTCACCGCGTAGACGGCGCCACAGTCACATTCGACGGTGTGTTCGTCCGCGACGGGGAGCCAGTCGTCACAGTGATCGCACTGGAGCTTCAGTTGCGTCATTGCCGTATCGAATGCCTGGTTGGAGATAAGTATGGACCGCCTGCCTGCGGGTACCGCTGAGTAACGGGCTGATAACTATTCCCGGCGGCCGGCACCGACGGCGGACTCCCCGACGGGTTCGTGACCCTCGATCCGTTCCTGGCCGCCCATGTACGGCCGGAGCACCTCGGGGACGGTGATCGTGCCGTCATCATTCTGGTAGTACTCCAGCAGCGCGACCATCACGCGGGGCAGCGCCGTCCCGGAGGCGTTGAGCGTGTGGAGGTACTCGGCGGACTCGTGGCGCTCGGGGCGGTACCGGAGGCCGATGCGCCGGGACTGGAACGCCTCGAAGTTCGACGCGCTGGACACCTCCAGCCAGCGGCCGCCGCGCTCGGGGCCGTGCTCCATGTCGTCGGCCGGCGCCCACACCTCGATGTCGTACGT
>PXSF01000027.1 GCA_003022845.1 Halobacteriales archaeon SW_10_66_29
GTTCTCTGTCTCGAACCTGCTGTCTCATCTCTCCCAGATTCCTCAATAGCTTCTGTGAATTACTACGCGCCGGCCACGCCCGACCCCATCTGCAGGCTCGTCCCTGCGGCGTTGACGAGGACGTCCGCCGACTGCTGTGCGATGTCGCCCTGGATGACCTCGAACTCCATGTCCGCCAGTCCGTGGGCCGCCGCAAAAAACCACACTTCTGAACGACGAACCGGCCAACTCACGGGGTCATAGTGATTGTTGTGAGTCTTTACAATCACTATCAGCCGGCGCCGACAGCGTCCCTCGGAACGCCGCCAGCCTGCCGTCGCGAGCGGCGCTCCGTGCCGTGACGGCCGGTACTGTTTTTAAGAGCGACGCGCAAATACTGCAGCATGGTATCACTGGGCACACTCCTCTTCGGTGGGGGCTTTTTCCTCATCGGCCTCGCGATGGTCGCGTTCGGGGGTCATGGACTGCGACGGTGGTGGACGATGCGGCGGATGGATCCGAACAGCATGGTCGTGGAACCGGGAGTCCAGGAGTTCGAGGGCCGGGCTCGCGCTATCGACGGGACGGTGACGGCGCCGTTCACCGGCAGCCAGTCGCTGCTCTACAACGCCGAAGTCGAGCGCTACTCCTCGAGTCACAATGGCTCGAACTGGAGCACGGTCAACCAGGACACCGAGGCCGTTCCGTTCGAGGTCGATCACGCCGGGCCGACGGTCGCCGTCGATCCGGCCAACGCCGACCACTTTCTCACCGACGAGTTCCAGGTCGACACCAAGGAGACGGAGAACCTCCCGCCGCGGGTGCAGGAGTACGTCGACGAGAACCTGGAGACTGGCTCGACGATCGAATACCGCTTCACGGAGGAGCGGCTCGACGACGGCGAGGAGGCGTACGTCCTCGGTCCGGCCGATCAGAACCCCGGGGCGGTTCCCGTCGACTCCGACGCACGGCTCGCGGTTGCCACCGCCGAGCGGGACTGGCTTGAACAGCTCACGGGCGACCCCTTTCTCATCTCGGACACCGGTGAGGAAGGCGCGAAAGGACGACAGCTGAAACAAGCTGTCGCCGTTTTCCTGTTCGGCCTCGTGTTCGGGGGCACCGGTCTCGCAGTGATCCTCTTCGGGTAGCGATCGCGCTCCGGGAGGCCCCCCACGGGGTCGAGCCCCGGCAAGCAGGATTCGGTTTCTCCGTGGGGAAGGCCCCAGTTCCGTCGGTCAGTCATCGGCACGCAAAACCGATGAACAGTTATAGGGTTACCACCCTGAGAGACGGACAATGGTCGTCGGGACGGAACTGCAACCGGTGTTCGAACTCGCCAGCTTCGGCGCGCTGATCGTCGCCCTGGTGCTGTCGGGGCTCGTGTTGACCCGGTTCAGCCAGGACGACAGGCTGCTGTCGCCGCTGCGGGAACGCCTCGTCCTCGGCGTCCCCTGGGGCACGATGATCGTCATGGCGCTGGTGTACGCGATCTACCTGTCCGTCCAGGGCGGCGACGAGTGGGGCGGTCCCATCGTCGTCGGGTTCCGGTCGTGGTCGCTGTGGTACCCGCAGGGGATCCTCTTCTCGTCGTTCAGCCACTCCAGCCAGGGACACGTGATCGGCAACCTGCTGGGGACGCTCGCGTTTGCCCCCATCGCTGAGTACGCGTTCAGTCACTACCCACAGCAGCGGGGGAGCCAGTCCTTCGGCTCCTGGCGGGCGAACCCGTTCGCCCGGATCGGTGTTTTCGTCGTCGGCGTCGTCCTGGTCGGTCTCGCGGGCGCGCTGCTCGTCCCCGGGGCGGTGATCGGCTTCTCGGGGGTCGTGTTCGCGTTCGCCGGCTTCGCCGTCGTGACGCGGCCGATCACGACGGTGCTCGCCATCGTCGGCATCCAGGTCGTCAGCCTGCTGCGGCGGGCGTTCATCACCCCGTTCGAGGTGGCCGTCACCGAGCCCACCGTCGTCACGCCGTCGTGGGCGAACACCGCCCTGCAGGGGCACCTGTTCGGCTTGCTCGTCGGCGTGGTCCTGGCCGCGCTGCTGGTCCAGTCCCGCGGCGACTGGCCGCGGCTGCGGTCGATCTGGTTCGCGGCGCTCGTGTTCGCGGTCTCGCGGTCGATGCACGCCCTCTACTGGTACCGCGGCGCCGACGAGTTCGTCTTCTTCCGGGCGATCGGCACCGCTGGCGTGCTCGTGATGGCGTCGCTCATCGCGCTGACCGTCCTCTCCTGGGAGGAGCCGTTCTGGGAGGGCTCGGACATATCGGCCGGCCACGTCGCGCTGGGGCTGCTGGTCGCGGTCCTGTGTGCGCTGTCGCTCGTCGGCGTCGGCTACAACCTCGTCTCGTTCACGCCGGACCAGGGGGCCGACGACGGGATCGAGGTTCGGGATTACACTGTCACCTACGCCGAAGACGTCGAGAACGAGTACATCTCCGCGTTCGACGTGCCAGTCGTGCGGGAGTCGCTGTCGGTGAACATGAGCGGGGTGATCGTCACGAGCGGCGAGCGCAACGCCTGGGCGCTTGACACTTCCAAGGAGCGACTCGCACAGTACGGCGGCTCTCTGGTCGTCCTCGGTGACGCGACCTGGCGCGACACCGTCTACATCAACCGCACGGAGTGGGCGGTCGCCACCGCCGGCGCGGAGAAAAACACTACCTACAAAGTGTACGGCACGCACGACGACGAGCCGCGACGGCTCCTGTACACCGCCGAGCAGGCGCTCGCCGACCCGGTCGTCAACGGCAGCCGCATCGCCGTCGCACCGACCGAGGCGTTCTACGAGGTGCTCGTCGTCGACAACGGATCGGTCGCCGGCACAGCACCGATCCCCGCGCACAACGAAACCGCCGAAGTCGATGGGATCACGTTCGTCCGCGAGGACGACACGCTGTATGCGGTCTACGAACGGACGAGAATCGCAGTCGCCACCTACAGAACGGGCGGGCAGCTCGACACGTTCTCCCGGCCCGGTTAGCTGCCGCGCGACCGGACGGCGTAGTAGCCGCCCAGCGCGCCGACGAGCGCCGGGAACACGATGCCCGCGAGCAGGACTGCGCCGAAGATGTCGGGCGTCGTGTCGGTGAACGGCGGTTCGCTGGTCTCGAACAGCAGCGCGCCGAGGAACGCCAGCGGCAGGTAGCCGACGGCGATTGACGCGCCGTAGACGGTCCCCTCGTCGGCGGACATCCCCGGCGTCATGTAGCGGTCGGTCACGAGGTAGCCCGCCCCGAAGAGGATCAGGGCGACCGCGACCGTGAACACGAGCGCGGGGAGACTGAGAACGTCGGCCGCGGCGAGCGTCGAGAGCATGTCGAACGTGGCCGACCCCTCGGGTTCGATCCTGACGAACTGCGCGTTGAAGAACAGCCACCCGGCGACTTCGAACGTGTTCTCGATCTCGTTCGACTCGGTGTCGATCATTGTCCAGACGAACGTCATCACGTAGCCGACCACGAACGCCGCGGCGCCGAACAGCGCTCCCTGCTGGAGTGGCACGCCCTGTCGGGCCGGTGTGGCCGCCTGTCCCCCTTGCTGTTGTTGCGCAGCCATGTTAGCACACGCAACGCAGTGGCTGTTAAGCGTAACGGTAGCTGGGAACCTCCTACGTCCAGTCGATCCGGAACACCTCGACGTCGATCGACCGGGTGTCCTCGGTGTGGTGGTCGAACGTCGCGGGCAGGTCGAACTGCGCGCGGAACGCGTGACTGACGTCGCCGCCGTTGTCGGCCGCGAACGACTCGACGAACGACTGGCTGTCCGCGTTGTGGATCGAGTAGGAGACGTCGGCGACCGCCGCGGCCGTCTCCAGGAACGCGCGGTCGGCGTGTTCGTTGCTCGACTGGGCGCCGAACGGCGGGTTCATCACGACGGTTGTCGATTCTGCCGGAGAGACCGGAAGCCGGGTCGCGTCCCCGCGGACCCACGACACCGGGCTGGCCGACGCGACGCGGCGCTCGTTCTCGACCGCCGTCCCGAGCGGTCCCGCGTCGAGGTCCACGCCCACGACCCGCTGCGCGCCCCGCAGCGCGGCCGCGAGCGCGAGAATCCCGGTCCCACAGCCCAGGTCAAGCACCGCGCGGTCCTCGACGTCGTCCTGGAGGTCCGCCGTGTGCACGAGGTGGGCCGCAAGCTCCGGCGGCGTCCGGTACTGCTCCAGGTCCACACGCGGGCTGTCGAACCCGGCGACGACCCCGAGCTGCTGGGTCAGTTCGCTCTTTGTGGCCATCGCCTGATATTCTCCCTGTTAATTCAAAAACGTTTGCGTATTCCTCTGGCGAATGTCACGCCGTCGCCCGGACGAACAGCGTCTCGCTGCGCTCGGCGGCGATCCCGACGTCGAAGCCGGCGTCGTCGAGCATCGATCGAGCATCCGCGGCGTCAAAGCGCTCGGCGCGGGGCGGGCCGGACTCCCCGCGCCCCTGAGCGGACCAGTCGACGACGACCAGGGTTCCGCCGCCGGCCAGCACCCGGGACAGCTCCCGGAGGCCTTCCTCGGTGGTGCTCTCGTGGAACGTCATCGTCGAGACGGCGCCGTCGAACGCGCCGTCGGCGAACGGGAGCGTCCCCGCGTCGCCGGTGACGGGCCGGACGGCCGGCGGGACGCCCCGCTCGCGGTACTGGCGGTGCATCGCCGGCTGGAGGTCGAACGCGACGATCCGGTCGAAAAACGGGGCGAGTTCGTCGGTGTAGAACCCCGTGCCGCTACCGAGGTCCAGCAGCGTGCCGCCGCCGGGGAGCCACTGCAGCAGTTCCTCCCGCGAACAGAAGCGAAACCGTGTCGGCTGCTCCAGGCGGTCGGTTTCGGCCGGATCGAACGTGTGAAACCCCATGGTCGGCGTTCGGCCGACCGGACCAAGTAGCTGCCGGTGGCCTTTCGGGGATCGCCCCCGGCTACTCCTCGTAGTCGTAGAACCCTTTGCCGGTTTTCTTGCCGAGGTCGCCGGCCTCGACTTTCCGTTTCAGGAGGTAGGCGGGCTTGTAGCGGTCGCCGAGTTCCTCGTGGAGCGTCTCGCTGGCGTCCAGCACGATGTCCAGGCCGATGTGGTCGGCCAGCTCCAGCGGCCCCATCGGGACGTTGGTGCCGAGCTTCAGCCCGCGGTCGATGTCCTCCTTCGTGGCGAGGCCCTCGTCGAGCGATCGGATCCCCTCGTTGATCCAGGGCATCAGCACGCGGTTGACGACGAAGCCCGGCTTGTCGTCGGACTCCCAGGTCGTCTTCCCGAGGTCTTCGGCGAAGTCGTGCGCGAACTCGACGGTCTCCTGGGCCGTCTTCTCGGCGACGACCACTTCGACGCCCTCCATCACCGGCACGGGGTTCATGAAGTGCAGGCCGACCACCTGCTCGGGCCGGTCGGTCACTTTCGCGATGCTCGTAACCGACAGTGTGCTGGTGTTGGTCGCCAGCACGACGCCGTCGTCGGTGATCCCGTCGAGGTCCTCGAACACGTCCTGCTTGCTGTCGAGTTCCTCGATGACGGCCTCGACGACGAGGTCAGCGTCCGCGAGGTCCGCGAGCGCGGTCGTGCCCGTGATGCGGTCGCGCGCGGCGTCGGCGTCGGCCTGCGAGAGCTTCTCGCTTGAGACCAGCCGGTCGAGGCTGTGCTCGATCGACTCCAGTCCGTTCTCGACGTACTGTCCCTCGATGTCGCGCATGACGACGTCGTAACCGTTCATCGCCGCCACCTGGGCGATCCCGTTGCCCATCGTGCCGGCGCCGACGACGCCGACGGTGTCGATCTCTGATAGCTCGCGCATGTCCGGAGGGACGGCTGGCTGGCGGGTAAGTCTGCCGGGATCGGCCGGCGTGCTCTCTAGCCTGCCGGGAGCCGCGTGTCGTGTGCGGGTCAGGGTTCGGCAGCGACTGCTTCGGAACAGTTTTACACCCAGTTTGCCACGTTATACCCAACAGATGAGCGATCTCGAGGAGGAGTATCAGCTCGACTATTTCGAGGAGAACGGGTTCCACAGGATGGAGTGTACGGAGTGTGGGGCCGCGTTCTGGACGCGCGAGGAGTCGCGGACGACCTGCGGGGAACCGCCGTGTGACACCTACGAGTTCATCGACAACCCCGGGTTCGACGAGGAACTCACGCTCGAAGAGACGCGCGAACGGTTTCTCTCGTTTTTCGAGGAGCGGGACCACGAGCGCATCGAGCCGTACCCGGTCGCGGCGAACCGCTGGCGCGACGACGTCCTGCTGACCCAGGCGTCGATCTACGACTTCCAGCCGCTGGTGACCTCGGGGAAGAGCCCGCCGCCGGCGAACCC
>PXSF01000028.1 GCA_003022845.1 Halobacteriales archaeon SW_10_66_29
CAGCGTCCCGGAGCAGTCGCGTCTCCAGCGGCGCGTACACCGCGTCCAGCACCGCCAGATCGCCGTGCAGCGCCTCGGCGGGCGCCGGCGACTGATCTGCCTCCATCCCGACGCTCGTCGCGTTGACCAGCACGTCCGCCTCGGCGAGCAGGTCCGGCAGGGCGTCCAGCCCGCGGCCCTTCGCAGTTCCCGGGACCGCTGATGCGTCGGTCACGTCGGCCGCCAGCGCCGTCGCCTTCCCGACGGTCCGGTTCGCGATGCGCACTGCCATCCCCTCCTCAGCAAGCGCGAACGCCGCTGCCCGCCCGGCGCCGCCCGCGCCGATCACGACCGCAGTGCCTTCGAGGGCAATCCCGTGGTGGGCGAAGGATCGTTGCACGCCAGCCGCGTCAGTGTTGTATCCCGTCGGCGGCGTCGTCGTGCAGTCGATCGTGTTGACGGCGCCGATCCGCGCCGCCAGGTCGTCCGGGTCGACGGCGGCGAGCACGTCCTGTTTGAACGGGATGGTGACGTTCAGCCCGCGCACGCCCAGCATCGCCGCGCTCTCGACGGCCGCCGCGCCCGCCGAATGCCGAGGGCGTCGTAGGCCGCTTCGTGCATCGGCGGCGACAGCGAGTGGTCGACCGGGTTGCCGATCAGTCCGTACACGTCCATGCTCTTGGGTTCGCGCGCAACGGCAAAAGTCCACGTAGTCGCGGCGCCCGTGGGACGCGACCGTCACACAGCAGGGTCGCGCCGGCAGTCACCCATCGAGTGGGATCACGAGGTCCTCGCGGTCCGGTTCGAGCGTGGTGTCGAACGGCTCACAGCGGCTCGCCATCGTCCCGTGGAGCCAGGGGATCGCGTCGCCGGTCGCCGGCCGGACGGCGTCGTCGTCGATCTCGATCGGCTGCAGGCGGACCGCGTCGAAGCGGCCGTCGGCGAGTTCGAGGACGAACAGGAAGCTCCGGTCGTTTCGCAGCTCCGGCTTGACCGAGTAGTCGTCGACGACGTCGCCGGTGTCGTAGCAGATCGGCCGCCCGCGGTGGACCTCGACGCCCTGGACGACGTGGGCGCTGTGGCCGTGGACCACGTCGACGCCCTGCTCGACGAGCCACCGGCCGAACTCCCGGTGAGCCTCCTCGGGGTACTCCTCCCAGTTCGGCCCCCAGTGCAGCGAGGCGACCACCAGGTCCGGGTCGGCCTCGTGGACGCGGTCGAGCAGGCGCGTGACGGTCCGGCGGGTCTCCGGGCTGTCGAGGGTCAGCGGCAGGTACGCCGTCCCGGGGTCGTCCGCGCCGGCGCGGTACTCCGACCAGCGCTCGCTGAGGCCGATGACGGCGATGTCCAGCGGGCCGGCGGAGACGAACGCGGGTTCGATCGCGGCGTCCCAGTCCGGGCCGGCGCCCGCGTGGCCGATGCCCGCCGCCGAGAGCGACCGGCGGGTGTCGGCGAGCGCCGTCGCGCCGAAATCCAGCACGTGGTTGTTCCCGAGGCTGACGCAGGTCGTTCCTGCGGCCTCCAGCGCGGGCACCGCCCACCCGGGATCGCCCCGGAAGTAGTACGTCTTGTCCGGCCAGCGCTCGCCCCGCGTCGAGAGACAGCACTCCAGGTTCAGGACGAACCCGTCCAGCGCCCGCAGGCGGGTCGCCAGCGGCCCCCAGATCCCCGCCGGATCGTCGGCGTCGTGCCAGCGCTCGTCGACGCCCCGTCCGAGCATCGCGTCGCCCGCGAAGCCGATGCGGGCGTCGACCGACGCCGACAGCCCCGTCCGCTCGCCTCGCTCGACTGTCGCGGTCGGCGCGCTCAGTCCGAGACACCCCCCGAGCGCCGCGGCCGCCGGCGCCGCGCCCGCGAGCACCTGCCGGCGGGTGAGCGTGCTCCGGTCGTCCCCATTCATCGGCGGAGCAACGCCCGCCTGTCAGATAACTGCTCCGAACGGCGGGAAAAATCACGGTACGCGGTGGCATCGATCACGCATCACTTTACTGTGGGGGGCTCGTAGTGCGAGTGTGAGCGAAGAAACCGGGCGACGGAACCTCCGCATGCCCAACGACGACGAACTGTTCGCCGTGGTGACACAGCACGACGGCGGGAACCACGTGCGCGTCCGCTGTGAGGACGGCAAAAACCGGATGGGGCGGATCCCCGGACGGATGAAGTACCGGATCTGGATCGAAGAGGGCGACATCGTCCTCGTCGAGCCCTGGGACTGGCAGGACGAGAAAGCAAACATCGAGTGGCGCTACGACAGCAAGGACGCCGACCAGCTGCGCGCCGAAGGGCACATCGAATGATGGCCTGCGGCCGCCGACGCGCCGACTGATTTTCACCCACCTGTCCGCCGGCTGCGCCCGACGAGCCGTCGGCTTGCGAGGCCCCCGAGTTACTCCTCCGACGGCTGCAGCCTGTTGAGTTCCTCGATGACCCGGCGTGCGTCCTCGATTTTCTCCGCCGCGCGGCGATGGAGATTGTCGACGTTCGACGGCGAACTGTCGGTCACTTCCGCGACGGCCTCCCGATCGAGGCCGGCGACCTCCCGCAGGAGGTACGCGAGCGCCTGCCGCTCGGTCAACACGGGGCCCGCGAGTCGGTCAGCGATCCCCTCGGCTGTCCCGACGACCTCCGACCGCTCGGCGGTCTGGAGCGTCCAGTCCCCGCAGTTGTGACAGATCGAACTGACTTCCACCCGGAGCGGCGCCGCCTCGTGTACCATCGGAAACCCGCAGACCGAGCAGGTGAACGGCCGCTCGACTGACTCCACGACGCCGGCTTCAGGCCCTGCCTGATCCCCGGACTCCTCGCTCTCCGCCGCCTCCTCCCGGTCCGGATCGGTGTCGGACATTGCATTAAAACCGAAAAAACCGGTCGCGTCCCGTCGTCAGAAGACGCCGGGGTGGACCCGGCCCTTAGTTGCGGACGACGTTCGTCGCGCGGGGGCCTTTCGGTGCTGATTCGATGTCGAATTCGATCTCTGTGCCTTCTTCGAGGTCCGGGCCGCCGACGTCCTCCATGTGGAAGAAAACGTCCTCGTCCGCATCCTCAGTCTCGATGAAACCGTAACCGCCAGTGTCGTGGAAGAAATCCACCGTACCGTTTGCCATTTCAAATGAACAAACGCCGGAAAGACGGATAACGCTTCCGATCATTGTCCACTATCTCGGCCATTTCGTCGTGTTTTGTTAATCGAGGAATCCAGATAAGAACACGAGTATCGGACGATCCGGGGCGAGAGATGTCAGGATCGGACGACAGACGGCCGATTCCCGCCGGATCGATAGTTCCCGATTGCGGGTGTTGTGGTACCGATACACGTGCTACCGCGGCGCCGGGTGTCGATAGATTCCTGTGGCTGCGCCCGAATGGAGGGGTATGGACGGCGACCTCGCACGGACGCACGACCTCGGGGAGGCGTACGCACGCGAGCGGGACGCGGCGGACCCGCTCGCCGACTTCGCGGACCGGTTTCACCTGCCCGACGAGCTGTACCTCGACGGCAACTCGCTGGGGCCGGTGTCCGACGCCGCCGAGCAGCACGTCGACGCGATGCTGTCGGCCTGGCGCGAGTACGGCATCCGCGGGTGGACCGAGTCCGATCCGCCGTGGTTCACGTACGGCGAGTCGCTGGGCGACGACCTCGCGCCGCTGCTCGGCGCCGCGGGCGAGGAGTGCATCGTCACCGGCACGACGACGGTGAACATCCACACCCTGATCGGCACCTTCCTCGACACCCTCGACGCCGACGACGACCGCGGCGTGCTGGTCAACGAGCTCGACTTCCCCACCGACCACTACGCCATCCGGGCACAGCTCCGCCAGCGCGGGCTCGACCCCGACGAGCACCTCCACCTCGTCGAGAGCCGCGACGGCCGCACCATCGCCACCGAGGACGTCGTCGCGGCGATGGACGAGCGCGAGGTCGGCATCGTGTTCATGCCGTCGGTGCTGTTCCGCAGCGGCCAACTGCTCGACGTCGAAGCGATCACCGAGGCGGCCCACGAGCGCGACGTGCTCGCGGGGTTCGACCTCGCACACTCCGTCGGCGTCGTCCCCCACGAGCTGTCGGCCCACGGCGTCGACTTCGCGGTCTGGTGCAGCTACAAGTACCTCAACGCCGGGCCCGGCGCCGTCGCCGGGCTGTACGTCAACGAGCGCCACTTCGGGACCATGCCCGCGCTCGCGGGCTGGTGGGGCCACGACAAGGAGACGCAGTTCGACCTGAACCTTACCTTCACGCCCGCCGAGGACGCCGGCGCCTGGCAGATCAGCGCCGTCCCGATGCTCAGCACCGCGCCGCTGGCGGGCTCGCTGGAACTCGTCCACGAGGCCGGCATCGACCGGATCCGCGAGAACTCCCTCGAACTGACGTCCTACCTGATGACGCTCGTCGACGAACGCCTCGCCGAGCGGGGCTGTACCGTCGGGACGCCCCGCGAGCCCGAGCGGCGGGGCGGCCACGTCGCCATCGAACACCCCGACGCCTACCGGCTCAGCCAGGCGCTACGGGACCGCGGCGCCATCGTCGACTTCCGCGAGCCGAACGTGATCCGGGTCTGCCCCGCGCCGCTGTACGTCGGCTTCCGGGAGGCCCGCGCGTTCGTCGACCTGCTGGCCGACCTCATCGACGAGCGGACCTACGAGGCGTACGACACCGAGCGCGGCGACATCACGTGAGACGCGACACCGAGCGCGGCGACGTCACAGCGGTAACAGCGCGGAAGCCCACGGCTTCAGCCGTGCGGAGGAAGCGCGTCCGCTCCGTGCCACAATCTATCGGCTAACGCATGACTGGCTCCCAACGTAGTCATAAACGTTATTAAAGAGTGGCTATTACTGTGACATGCATGGCGTGGGAGATAACTCGCACGGTTCGGGTGCGGCTAGCCGTGCCTGACGACCGTATGAGCGACCTCCACGTCACCAACGACCTGTTCCAGTACTGTGCCAACCGCACGGCAGAGTGGGCATGGCGCTACCCTGAAGACGACTGTGTAACAAGCAAGAGCGAAGCTGAAGACGCCATCTACGACGACCTCCGCGACGAAACCGACTATCTGCACGCCAACCTCGTTCAAAAAGCCATCAAACGCGCCACCGACGATATTGCCAACTGCGTTGACCGGCTTGCAGACGGTAAAGAGACGAGCAAGCCCGAGTACAACACGTTCAGTATCGTCTACGACAAGCGAGCGGCAACCTACTACCGTGACAGGGTGAGTCTCGCCACCGTCAACGGCAGAGTTGCGTGCGAGTACGACCTGCCCGACGACCCTGAAGGAACCCCCCACGGGAAGTACCTGCTGAACGACGACTACGAGTTTGCGACCAGCACCGTCCACTACGATAGCGAAACCGACGAGTTCTACCTGCACGCAGCGATGGAACGGGAGATCAACGCGAGTAGTCCTGAGAAAGCCCAGCATTCGAGAGTGCTTGGCGTGGACTGCAACGTTGACGACCACATCGCCGTTACCTCAACAGGGCAATTCGTCGGCAACGCAAATTACCTCAACCACCAACGCCGTGAGTTCGAGAAACGCCGCGCCAGCCTCCAACAGACAGGAACGCGAAGCGCCCATCTGACCTACCAGCGCATCGGTGACAGGTTCGGACGCTGGAGTGAAGACTACCTGCACCAATGCTCGAAGGCACTTGTCGAAGAAGCCCAACAACACGGGTGTACGCACATTGCGTTCGAGGACTTGGAGCAGATTCGTGACCGGATCAGCGATGACAAGAAATTCCAGCAGTGGGCGTTCCGCGAACTCCAACAGCAAACGAAGAACAAGGCGGAACTGGCTGGCATCGTTGTTGAAACAGTTGAGCCGTCCTATACGAGCCAACAATGCTCGAAATGTGGCACGACACTCGATGAAAATCGCAACGGGCAACACTTCGAGTGTCTGGACTGTTCGTACACGGCAAATGCCGACTATAATGCTGCCAAGAATATTTCTCGGAAACTCGCACTCAAACTCCAGCGAGGGCAGAAGTCCCCCGCTGGAGGGGCGTTCTGCCAGTACGCCCTGAAGTCGGGGGTGATGACCGTGAACGCTACTGAAGTGGCGTCCGACCAGTACGTGTCGGCAGAACGGGAGTCCACCGACAAGCCAACGGCTTCAGCCGTTGGTAGCTGACCTGATCGGTTACGGTTCGCCAGCGGCCGTCTCCGCTCCACTGTCCCTGCGCCGGGCGATGACCTGCGAGATGCGGGTGCCGTCGACGTCCGTGACTTCGATGGCGAAGCCGTCGGTTTCGACGCGGTCCCCGACCTCCGGCGCGCGGCCGAGGTGGTCGAGGACGAGGCCGCCAATCGTCTCGGTGCCGCTGGGGTCGAACGCGGCGTCGAGGTCGTCGTTGACCTGCGCGATCGGGACGCCGCCGTCGATGGCGTAGCTCCCGTCGGTGATCCGGGTGATCGAGGGCTCGCCCGCCGGCGAGTCGAACTCGTCGTGGATCTCGCCGACGACCTCCTCGATCAGGTCCTCGACGGTGACGATCCCCTCCATGGCGCCCCACTCGTCGATCACCGCCGCCATCTGGTTCTGTTCCTCCTGGAGCCGCGCGAGCAGTTCGTCGACGGCGACCGTCTCCGGGACGACCGTCAGGTTGCGGGCGACGCGAACCCGAGGATCTGGTCCTCCTCGTCGACCACCGGGTAGCGGGTGTGGCCCTCCTCGCCGACGAGGTCCCGCAGCTCCGCGAGCGTGGTGTCGGGGTGGACGCTCACCACGTCCGGCCGCGGGATCAACACGGTGCGGGCGGTCATGTCGTCGAGTTCGAACACCTGCTCGATCATCTCGACCTCCCCGCGGTCGATCTCCCCCTGCCGACCGGAGCGGCTCAGGATCAACAGCAGCTCCTCCTCGTCCAGCGTCTCCTCCGTCTCGGAGGCCGGCTCGACGCCGAGCAGCTTCGTGAACGCGTTGGCGGTCCCGTTGAAGACGACGATACCGGGAACGAACAGGTAGTAGAACAGCCGCATCGGCGGGGCGATCAGCAGCGACAGCCGCTCGGCGCGCTGGATGGCGATCGTCTTCGGCGCGAGCTCGCCGAACACGACGTGCAGGAACGTGATGATGCTGAACCCGATGGCGAACGCGACCAGGTGGAGCGTGCCGGCCGGCAACACCGGTTCGAGCACCGGTTCGAGCAGCGCCGCGACCGCCGGCTCGCCGACCCATCCCAGGCCCAGCGAGGCGATGGTGATGCCGAGCTGGGTGGTCGCGAGGTAGTCGTCGAGGTTGTCAACGGCCGTCCGCAACGCGCCCGACCCGGGCCGGCCTTCTTCGACGAGGCGGTCGACCGCGGTCGAGCGGATCCGCACCAGCGCGAACTCCGAGGCGACGAAAAAGCCGTTCAGCACCACCAGAAACAGCGCCAGCAGGAGCTGGCCGGTCGAGAGCACGAGGTCGACCATCAGGCCGACCCTCCCGCCGCAGGGGCGAAAACAGGGGCGCGTGCAGTCGCCGCTGCTTCGCTGACGGCGTGTGCGCTCATACCGGACCTTTCCACGGCGCCAATAAAAGGGTGCTCCCAGTTCTCCGGACCGGCTACGACTCCGCAGGCTGGCGGGACTGCCACTCGGCGACGATATCGGCCAGTTCCTCGACGGAGATGCGGAGTTCGTGAGCGGGTTTGACACCGCCGAGGTAGGCGTTCCGGTCGGGGTTGCCGCCCGGCGCCGGGTCCAGGGCGGCCTGCAGGTCGTCGGTCAGGTAGTGGTGGCCGCCGCTGTTGACCTCGCTGATCGGGACCGCACGGTCGAGCAGCCCGCCCGGCGGCGTGCCGTCGACGATCACGAGACCGTCGCCGTCGGTGAGCCGGCCCGTCGCCTGGAAGCGTTTCGCGTGGGCGTTCTCGCTGTGTGCGTCCATCAGTGCCGCCTGCTCGTCGGCCGGGAGGTCGGTGAAACTCACCCGCTCGCCTTCGTAGGCAATCCTCCGGCAGTCGACGACCTCCCGGACGGTGAAGTAGCCGATCAGGTAGCGGTGTCTGTAGCTGGCGTCGGCGTCCCGGAGCCCGGTGTAAAAGGCCACGCCGTCGCCCGCCCGGAGGTCGGTCAGCAGGTTCGTGTAGGCCGCGCGGCTCGTCGTCTCGCCGTAGGTGAGCGCCTCGAAGTTCGGATCGTGGTGCAGCGGCCACTCGGCGAGGCGGTCGCCGGTGTACTCCGGCGGGTCCTCGGCGCCGGGGCGCGGCCGGATCGCCTCCAGGTAGTCGGCCATCGTCCCCTCGCGGTGGCGCAGCGGCGTGGTGCCGTACGTCTTCGTCTCGGTCGTCCCCTCGGGTCCCCGCTTCTCGGGGATCGGGATGTACTCGAACCGGCCGTCGTCGTACACCCGCGGGGTCGGCGCGCTGTTCGTCGAGTCCGCGCCGATCCCGACCAGTGCGATCATCGGTCTGGACTGCTCGTTGCTGCCCTCGATGGTTAGCTGTGACGATCCGCGTCGGCGCCAGCCGGCGTCCAGCCTCTCACTGTCCGCGGTTGCCCTCGATCCGGCCGCAGTGGTGCGATTTTGGCTCCGAATCGGACGTGTGGATAGTTCACACACTACGTACTTAGCGACCGGTTTGAGGATGGTGGGGCGCGTGTTGTTCCGTGGGGTCCGACCGATATGACCGATTGTAGCGACGAGCCCGAACCGCAGCCGTTCGGGGTGTTCCCATCCAGGCGGCGACACGAGGATGCCGAGGGGGTCGACCCGGGGGAGGTGCTCGACCGGCTGCGGCTGCTGGAGGTGCAGGCGTGGC
>PXSF01000029.1:0-5341 GCA_003022845.1 Halobacteriales archaeon SW_10_66_29
CGAGTTTGTCGAAGGTGTCCTGGATTTCCTCGGGGAGGTCTTCCCAGTCGTCGGCGCCGCCCCGCGTCTCGATGTCCGGGCGGATGTAGGGGACGATCTCGTCGATGTCGACCTCAGAGAGGTCGGGCTGGCCGGGCCAGTCGGTCGGCATCGGCATCTCCTGGAACAGCTCGAGGGCGCGGAGCCGGCGTTCGAGCATCCAGTCGGGCTCGTTTTTGTCCTCGGAGATGAGGCGGACGGTCTCCTCGGTGAGGCCCTTCTCGGTCTGGAAGGCGGATTTTTCCTCCTTTTTGAATTCGAAGCGGGCCTCGGTGTCGGTTTCCTTGAGGTGGTCCTGGTCTGAACTCATGGTCTCACCTCAGGCTGCCTCGTAGGCTTCCTCGCGGACCCATTCGTAGCCCTCGTCCTCGAGCTGCTTTGCGAGTTCGGGGCCGCCGCTCTTGGCGATCTCGCCCTCGAGCATCACGTGGACGTGGTCGGGTTCGACGTAGTCGAGGATCCGCTGATAGTGGGTGATCTGCAGGATGCCGGCGCCCTGCTCGTCGCGGAGGGCGTTGATCCCGTCGGAGACTTCCTGCAGGCGGTCGATATCGAGCCCGGAGTCGATCTCGTCGAGAACGGTGATCTCGGGCTCGAGCACTGCGGCCTGCAGCACCTCGTTCTGTTTCTTCTCGCCGCCGGAGAAGCCGGCGTTGAGATAGCGGCTCGCGAACTTCTCGTCCATGTCGAGCAGCTCCATCTTCTCCTGGAGGATCCCCTGGAACTCCGCGACGCCGATCTCGCCCTCGTCGGCGGGGCCTTCCATCGGCGAGGTTTCGTAGCCCTCGTCCTCGTCTTCGTCGTCCTCCTCCGCTTCGTCCTCGAACAGCTCCTCGCGCTCCTCGAGCTTGGCGTTCAGCGCCGTCCGCAGGAAGTTGACCATCGTGACGCCCTCGATCTCGGCGGGGTACTGGAACCCGAGGAAGATGCCAAGCGCGGCGCGCTCGTTCGGTTCGAGGTCGAGCAGGTCCCACTCGCGCATGTCCTCGGGGATCTCCTCGTCGAACTCGTCGCCGTCGAGGTGCAGCGTGACCGAGCCCTCTGTAACGCGGTAGGCCGGGTGGCCCGCGATGATCTTCGCGAGCGTCGACTTCCCGCTGCCGTTGGGCCCCATCAGTGCGTGTATCTCGCCGCTGTCGACGGTCAGGTCGACCCCGCGGAGGATCTGTTCGCCGTTCTCCTCTGCGACTTCCGCGTGCAGGTTCTGGATACTGAGTTGAGCCATAGTAGTTCTTAGGTCACCCGAAAAGTGGTGCGTCTCGTCTATAATCCTTTCGCATTCCCACGAGCGGATTTCGTGAATAGAAAAACAATTTTGTATAGTTGCTTAAAACCCGGCCCGATTCGCCGGGAAACTGAAAATGCGTTTTGGGCTATCTAAGCATATAAGCACGGCGAGGTCGAGTGTTCGGGAAAATGCAGGACTTGACCAGGCAACCGTTGGCGTGGTTGTCAGGCAGTTCGGGAGAAAGCGGGCGTCAATTGCTCGCGGACGGAACATCGTATGGCGGTGAGCGGCGGTGAACCGACGGGCAGTACTTGCGGCGCTCCTGTCGGTGCCACTCGCAGGCTGTGGGTGGGCCCAGGAAGACGGCGGCGGCGGGCCCGATCAACAGCCGGGGCAGGGCAGCGACGGCAGTTCCGATGGCGGTAGTTCGGATGACGACGGCGGGACCAGCGAGGAGGACCTGGCAACGAGCGAGGGCGGTACCGATCCCATCGAGAAGGACGCCGAGGAGTTGCTGCTTACGCTCGAGGATCTGGACTCGGAGGACTGGGAGGAGACGAACGTCCAGATCACCGGAACGTGCAACACCTTCCAACGGGAGGGCGAAGGGTTTACGTTCGACTTGCACGTGTGTGCCGAGGTCCACGACGACGAAGCGGCTGCGACGGAAGCGTACGAGGGGGATCTCGACCGAAGCATCAAACTGATGACGGAACAGCTGGATATCGAACCCGAGATCGGGGACGATGCGGCTGTCATTTCTCAAGGGGAACGCGCGGGCCGGTTCGGGGAGCGGACGCTCCGCCTGCTGTTCCGGGACACGAACGCGACCGCCAAAATCGATTTCACGGAGCACACTGGACTGACGGACAAAGAAGACCTGGACATCCCGGAGATAACGCCAGCGGACGTCGTCGAGTTCGGAGCGCAGATGCACGACCAGTGGCGGGACTGATACTGGACTCTTGGGAGTCCGCGGCGGTACCTGCTCGCAGCAGCCCGTATGATACGGTCGTGTGTGATTATTTTCAGCACTGGGGCCCAATATCGTTGGTTTCACGGGCTGAAACGCACAACACGCGATTCCATAGCGGTAAACAGTCACGCACGACCGTATGAGGCAGGCGACGGGTCTGTCGGCGTGCTCGTCGCCGAGAGCTGGCGAGTCGCGCTCGCAGACGCTGGTGACCGTCTCCCCGATGTGCTCCCGGGCAGCGTCGAGGTCGCCGTCCTCGAGGGCGGCGATGGACTCGGTGACGGCCGCCTCGACGGCGTCGTCGGGAAGCCTCGCCGGCAGGTCGAACGCCGCCCGGATCTCCGCCGCGGAGTTCGTCGGCGAGTCGCCGGTGGTTGGCCGCACGCGGAGCGACTGCCGGGCCGACCGGGCGTCCGCCCAGTCGTTTTCGAGGTAGAACCGCAACGAGACGACGTCGAGCCACTGCTCGCGGGGCAACTCGACGTCCGCCGGCGGGATGATCGCCGGACACCGGGGGTGGAACCGGCAACCGGAGGGCACGTCGGAGGCGTCGGGCAGTTCGTCCGACGGCGTCTCGACGGCGGCCGGCGCGGCGTGCGGATCTAACGACGGCACGGAGGAAATCAGCATCTGCGTGTAGGGGTGGAGCGGGTTCTCGATCACGTCGGCCGTCGGCCCCTGTTCGACGATCTGTCCGAGGTACATGACGCCGATCCGGTCGCAGAACCGCCGAACCATATCGATGTCGTGGCTGATCAGCAGCACCGAGAGGCCGAACTCGTCCTGGAGGTCGTCGAGCAGGTCGAGCACGTCCGCCTTCGTCCGGCCGTCGAGCGCGCTCACCGGCTCGTCGGCGACGATCAGGTCGGGGTTGAGCACCAGCGCCCGCGCGATGGAGATGCGCTGTTTCTCGCCGCCGGAGAACTCGTGGGGGTAGCTGTCGGCGTCCGCCCCGTCGAGGCCGACGCGTTCGAGTGCGTCATCGACGACGCGGCGACGGGTCTCGGCGTCGTCGAGCCCGTGGACGCGCAGCGGCTCTGCCACGGCGTCGCCGACGGTCTGCCGGGGATTGAACGCCGAGTTGGGGTCCTGCAACACGAGCTGTGCACGGCGGCGGAACCGACGGAGTTCGTCGGTGCCGTACGCGAGGATGTCCTCGCCGTCGAACAGCACGTCGCCGCCGGTCGGCTCCTCCAGGCGGAGCAGCGAGTGTGCGGTCGTCGACTTCCCGCAGCCGGATTCGCCGACCAGCCCGAACGCCTCGCCCGACTGGACCGCGAAGCTGACGCCGTCGACGGCCCGGACCGTCCCGACCTGCCGGCGGAGCAGCCCCTCGGTGATCGGGTAGTGTTTCTCCAGGTCCTCGACTTCGAGCAGCGGGTTCTCAGTCATCGCTCTCCTCCGTGGCTGTGTCGCCGAACTGCGGCGCGTCGGCCATCACCGTCGATCGGTCGTGCGCCGGGCCGTGGAACACGCAGGCGGCCTCGTGACTGGGGTCGTCACCGACCTGGTAGAACGAGGGTGGGTCGCCCGCACACGCGTCGACTGCGTGCGGACACTCGTTGCGGAACCGGCAGCCGTCCGGCGGGGGCGCAGCGTTCGTCACGTCCGCCCGCCCGCGCTCGCCGGTGAAGCTCCGGAACAGCGCCTGCGTGTAAGGTCCCGCTCGGACTGGATCCGTTCGAGCAGTTCGATGATCCGGGCCTGGATCGTCACGTCGAGCGCGCTCGTCGGCTCGTCGGCGATCAGCAGGTCCGGCTCCGCGGCGAGCGCGATGGCGATTGCGGCCCGCTGGCACATCCCGTCGGAGAGTTCGTGGGGGTACTGCTCGACGCGCTCCTCGGGCCGGGAGAGCCCGACCTCCCTGAGCAGGTCGACTGCGCGCTCCCGCGCCTTGGCGTCGCTCACGTCGTCGTGGAACGCCATCGCCTCCGTGATCTGGTCGCCGATCGTGTACACCGGGTCGAGCGCGCTCTGGGCGTTCTGGAACACGTAGGCGATCCGGTTGCCCCGGATCGACTGCATCCGCTTTTCGTCCATCGTGACGACGTTCTCCCCGTCGAAGACGGCCTCGCCGAAGAGGTCGGTGTCCGGTGCGGGGAGTAGCTGGACGATCGAGTCGCAGGTGAGCGTCTTGCCGCTGCCGCTCTCGCCGACCAGGCAGACGGTCTCGCCGGCCTCGATGTCGAAGGTCACGCCGTCGACGGCCCGGACCGTGCCGTCCGGCGTCGGGATGTGGGTGTGCAGGCCCTCGACGGACAGGAGCGGATCGCCGCCGGCAGTGGGGTCGTCTGTCGTCATCGGTCACCTCGCGGATCGAGGACGTCCCTGAACCCGTCGCCGGCGACCTTGAGCGCTCCGACCGTCAGCGCGAGCGCCACCGCCGGAAGCAACGAGTTCCACCAGCCCTGCGTGCGGCCGTAGAACACGCCCTCGGAGATGGTCATCCCCCACGACTGGAAGGAGGTGTGAAAGCCGATGAAGGCGAGGCCGGCCTCCGTCAGCACGAGGATGGCGATCAGGTGGAACGTCGCGGGGACGACAGTGTTGGTGATGTTGGGAAAGAGGTGGCGTCTGAGGATGTACCAGTTCGGCGCGCCGATCGACTGGGCGGCGAGGACGTACCCCTCCTCGCTTCGCTGGAGGGTCTCGCTACGGACGATCCGCGCGATCCCGCCCCAGGACAGGAGGCCGAACGCGACCAGCAACATCGCCATGGAGTTGAACACGAACATGTACGCGACCATGTAGATGAGGATCGCCGGGACGCTCAGCTGGACGTCGACGTACGCCATCAGCAGGTCGTCGACGCGGCCGCCGAAGTAGCCCGCGCTCATGCCGACGGCGGTCGCGAGCGGCACGATCAGTCCGAGCGTCACCAGCGAGAGGTACGCGAACGGCTGGGCGCCCGCGATCAGCAGGTCACGCATATCGTAGCCCCACTTGTCCGTGCCGAGCGGGTACTCCCAGGTACCGTGGCACTGGCGACTGCGGTCGAAGTCGAACTGGTCGCCGGTGAGTTCGCCGACGCAGTCCTTCCCGGTGAAATCGTAGCCGACGGACGTGCCGACGGGTGGCTGGAACGTGTCGACGGTCCA
>PXSF01000029.1:5407-12143 GCA_003022845.1 Halobacteriales archaeon SW_10_66_29
AGCCAGTCCTCGTTGCCGATCGACCACTGCCAGAACAGGTTCGTTCGTCTGTACGTCCGGAAGTAGTAGTACGCCGCGAGGACGACGAGCAGTCCGACGACCAGGGCGATCCGTTCGGCGGAGCGCCATCGCCGCGAGTCGTCGACCTGCTCCCAGTCGATCTCTTCGAACGCAGCGCTCCCGGACGAGTCGGCGGTACTACCGCTGGAGGGCTCGTCTCGTGGGGGTTCTGTCATGGGGGGACCGTAACCGGTTATGAGAACCTGCCCACTGCGGATTAAATGTTGTGGTTTTTACAGGGGGTTCGGTGCTGGGGATTCTCGCTGCGGTTTAGGCGGGGTACGCACGGGAGACGAAACATTGAAACGAAACGGCACGAAACAGGGTTTCTGTCATGCCCTCCACCTGCACGCCCCGGGGTGAGTCCCCGTGAGCATCGCCAGACTCCTGGTCAAGCGGATCGCCCTCGGCGTCCTCACGATCTGGGCGGTTCTCTCCGGGATCTTCCTGCTGCTCGTCGGCACCCGGAACTGGCATCTCGGCCAGCAGCTCGCGGGTATTGCCCGGAGTGCCACGACCGATCAGGAAGACGTCGAGGCAGCCGAACAGGCGTACCTCGCCGAGCGCGGGCTGGACAGACCGATGGACGAACTGTACGTCGACTGGATGGGCAACATGTTCACCTTCCAGTGGGGCGAGTCGTTCGAACACGGCCGCGAGGCGCTGTCGATGGTGCTGTCCGGGACGGCCCGGACCGCCGCGTACGTGTTGCCGGCGATCGTGCTCGCGACGGTGCTCGGGCTGGCGATCGGGCTCGTCACCGGGATGCACAGCAGCGCCCGCGGCGAGGGAGCGACCCGCAGCTGGACGTACCTCCTGATGGGGGTCCCGAACTTCTGGCTCGGCGCGATGCTGCTGATGAGTTCGGCGACGGCGGCGTTCATCTTCCAGCCGGTGTTCCTGACGGGCCAGGGACAGGGCACGCCCTCCATCGCCGTCGCGGACTGGCCGTTGCTGTACGAGCACGTCCTGCCGATACTGCTTGTGGCGACGACGCTCATGGCGGCGATCGTCAGCTATTCGCGGGCGTTCTCGATGCAGTACTACGCCGACGACCTGACGAAACTCGTCCGCGCGAAAGGCGGCGGGCAGTTGGCCGTGGCACGGCACGTGGTGCGCAACGCAGCGGTGCCGCTGGTCTCGCTATTGTTCGCGGAGACGCTGGCGCTGATCGCGCTGTCCGTGTTCGTCGTGGAGGCGGTGTTCGCCATCGACGGCATCGGGTCGCTGTTCTACAACGCCGTCTGGACCCAGGATCTCCCGATCCTCATGGGCGGGGCGATGGTGTTCGTCTCGCTGGGCGTCGCCGGCAACATCCTGCAAGACCTCCTGTACACCGCGCTCGACCCCCGCGTCGACACCGACTCGCTGTAGGATGGCGCTGCATCCGCCACCCGTCCCGGCTCATACTGATTCCACTGCACGGAGTCACGTCTGGCTGTATATCACGTAAACTGCCCGAGCCCGGTCTGCTCCTGGCCCGACTTCACTTCCTCCCAGGAGATGTCGAGCCCCTCCAGGATCCGCGCGATCGGTCCTTTCAGCGTTTTGTCGAGCATCTTCCTCCTGGTAGACGGGGTCGTTGTCCAGTTCCGCGCCGCGCTCGGCCTCGATGCGCTCGAAGAAGTCCGCGTGCACGCGGTCGATGTACAGCCGCTTGGGTTTCGAGCCGCGCTGGAAGTTCGTGCCCAGCAGGAGGTTGGCGTACTTCGCTCCGCGCACCTGCGCGGTGTCGGTGTCGTAGTTGTCCAGGCGCTTGCCGATCCCCCCGGGGATGCCGATCTGCTCGGGGTCGACCTCGCCCTCCTGGAACCCCTCGATGATGTCGTGGACGTACTCCTCGATCTCCTCGACGTCCTCGCCTTTCACGATCATCTCGATCACCCGCAACTGCACCTCCTTGGTGATCGGTGCGATGTCCGAGCGCTGGTACTCGAAGCCGGTGATGTCGATGTCATCGACGTCTTTGCCCTCCTTCCGGACGATGTGGCCGGCGTAGCGTTTCTTCTTGCCCGCCTGGAAGAAGCGGCGGTAGAGCTTCTCGAACTCGATCTCGAACCGGTGGAACTGGGCGTTCAACCGTTCCAGCGCGAACTCGTCGTACGATTCGTTGATGACTTCCTCTAGCTCGAAGCCTTTCTGAATCGTGGCCGCGATCTGTCGCAGTTCCTCGTCGTCCATCTCCGGGTGCTTCTCGCGCATCTCGTCGGTGACTTCGACATCCGCCTCGACGTCCGCCGGATCGATGCTGCCGACCTCCAGCATGACGGAGTCGGTATTGTGGAGGACGATGCCACCGACAGCGTCGACGAAATTCTCGTTTTCCTCGACGCTCAAGTCGTACACGTAGCCGTCGTGGTCGACTTCGTTCAGGACCGGGTCACGGCCGGAGCGGTAGTAGTCACAGGTCCGGACGGTGTACGACCCTTTCTCTTTCCGGTACTTCAGCGAGTGTTTCTTGCCGCGTTGGTTGAGCAGCATCGATAGGCCAGCGGCGAGCTCGCGGCTCGTCGTCTCGAAATCGAAGTTGCGCTGGCAGTACCCCTCACTGTAGCGCGGGAATTCGCGGGAACCGTCCCCCTCTACCAGGACGTCGAGAAAGCGCGTCTGCTTCTCGGCAGGGAGGTGGAACACGAACTCCGGGAGTCGCTTGCCGCGGGAGGTTTGACCGGCAAACTCACGGAAGAAGACGGCGGCGAGTTCGTTCATCATCTGCAGTTTGAGCGTCTGGTCGGTGTAAGTCACCGACGACTGACCGTCGATTGTCTCGTATTCGACGCTCCGCTCGTCGCTCGTGTCGCTGGCTATGATCGCCGTCTCGGTGTTCGTGAACAGGGCGTGGTAGTCGTCCTGCAGTTGTTCGAGCCAGTCACGGCGACTTTCCGCGATGCTCGCGCCGTACTTGTTGTCGGTCGTCTCCTCGGTCGAGGCGCTTCCCTCGGTCACGTACGCCGCCAGCAGCCTGATGAGGGAGTCCCCTTCTGGGCTGTCCACGTCGATGTGACGCCTGACTTTCACAGTCTTTTCGGATGCGTCGTGGTGTTCGTGGCCGAACCAGACCCACTCGCCGTCCGTATGGACGCGTTTGATTTTCGTCACGCCGTTCTCTGAGCCGACGCTCCGACCGTCCTCGTAGGTGCGGGTGTATCCCTGTAGTACCTCGTAGACGTCAATGGTTTCGACAGCCTTGACGTCGGGTACTGCCGGAATGCGAAGCGGTGATTCGACTTCGTCCGGCCGTTTTTCCACGAGGCCGCCGTCTCCCTCGACGACGTAGGAGTGGTCCGTCGTGGTCGTCGATTCCCCGAACTTGTGCTGGAGGGTGACAACTGGCTTGTCCGTTTCGTGGCGGATGACTCCCTCTATCGAACGCCATTCTGAATCCCCGTCGTCCGTCACCGAGAGCGCATCCCATCCCTCCAGTCCTCGACGAGCCTTCCCATCGACAGCCCCACCATCCACTGCGACTGTTGCCTGTTCGAGCTCGTCCGACGCCGACTCGAACAGGGACTCGATGAATCGAATGCGAACCCTCCCGTCGGGGTCGCGGACGACTATCGGCCTGTCGCCGGTCACGCTGTCACCGTAGACGACCTCGTACCCCTGCTGTTGGACGACGTCGTCGGTGTGCTCGATAACCTTGCGACCCGTCGCGGTCACGGCTGCACCCATCTCCTGATCGTACAGCCGGAACCGGTCCCAGCCGAGGACTCCATATAAAGAGTTTGATACATTCTGTAATTTACCATTTCGGCCCGCGATTAGTGTATTATTATCTTTTACCGTCACACAGTACACGCCATCTTCAGCCTTGCTTGTGGATCCAGAACGATGCATCCTGAAATTTGCGCTTTCTGTACAGAGGATTCGCCACATTCCGCTATCAGAACTGTACGATGCGGTGAGACCAAGATGTGTGCACAGACGTAGAACGTCATCCCGGAGCATTTTACTCCTGGTACTGTATCGCCATGAGTTCGGTTGCCTGTCACCATCTCCTTTTATAAGTGTGTTGAGAAACAATTCTTTCTGTTCCCGGGACGCGCTGAACACTAACTCAGGAATCCGCTTATTTTCGCTTCTATCTCCACATAGCTTCCTGAACAGGTCACCGACAATTCGACTGGAGAAACTCACCTTGCGATCAGTTTCGTAGTAGTAATCAACGACTGAACCGACCAATTTTTCAATTTCTTCACGTTTCTCCGTCGTAGATTGTGCAAATTTGACTCGATAGTTTCCAGTTTTCGCTTCGTATACACTACCTTCTGTAATATACCAGGCCAAGAGTTGAAGGAAGCCCTCACTCGAGATATTGCGCGCCACATTTGGCTTGCCGTTACGGGCTGCCAGTTTCGTTCCACCGTCTGATACTGTCAGCTGCAGGTCTGTCCGATTTTGAACCAGTTCCCGGATATCTACTGTGTCACCAAGCTCGTTTTCATGTTGGAAATCCCAGTCGTGAGGCAACTCGTAGTGACAGTAGTCGTATAGATTGCCTGCCTGGACGAAATTCCACTCGTCTTGTGTAATTCCGTTCTTGTCGTTCTTCCGGACCAGCATCCGGTGGTTCGGTGTCACAGAAAAGTCAATCTTGTTTGTCTGAACGTTGACCAGTTCGCCCTCGTAGTCCGGGTATGCGTGCGTCTCGACGACCGGTTTGACCTCCATTCGCATCGTCTCAGGGTCGAGGGAGTACACCTCTTCGCCGACTTCGAGGTCGCGGATATTCCGGACGCCATCGGGCGTCAGCACGTCGGTATCCGGCGTGAAGCAGTTCATAATTACCTTGACAGCTTGCTGCTGTCGGTCGAACTGCTCGTAAGCGGGGTCGCTCGGATCGTGATCGTTTCGCAGCGCCTTCTTCTCCTCGCGTTCCTCGAGCAGTTCGTCGACCATTTCCCGGATGACGCCGTCGGGTTCCTTCCGGAAGCGCGTCCCGTTGGGCGCCCGGTAGGTCTCCCCGTCGTACTGCTGGGGATCGACTTTCGTCTCGGGCGAGGCGTTGATCGTCACCATGCACATTGGGTAGAGGGACTGTCCGACCCACTGGTAGTGACCGTTTCGACCTGCTAGCACGACGTGGTTGTCCTCGGCGGTGAGACAATAGACGTTGCCATCGTGGTCCTCGACCGTCGCATTCGTCGATTTGTTGAAGGACCCGCGCTTCCCAATCGAAACGTACCACGTTCCGTCTGATTGCTGGGTGACAGTCGGTTTTTCTCCACAACGTACTGCGATGTCGACGATATCGTCCTTGAGATGGTCACTCTTCGTCCAGAACTTCCCGAGTCCGGAGTCCGTGCGACCGCCGTCACCACGAATCATCGTGTTCAGCAGGACTGCCAAGAGCTCCCCATCGAGGTCAAATACCCACTCAGGCAGGTGTTTGTTGTCATATCCGTCACCACAGTTGGCTTCGAGCCACTCGACGAGATACTGACTGGAGATGTTGATTCCACGCTCGTCGGTGCTGTAGTTGAGTTCCATCTGGTCGAGAAGACCGCAGATTGCTTCTCGACCCGTCTCATCGCTCTGGTGGAGTGTGAGCCGCCCGCTCTGTTGATCGAGGCTCCCTTCGGTGACAAACCACCCGAGGAACTCGAGCCAATCAGCCATATCGAACATCAGTGGTGTTTCCGTGTGACCCGGCCCGTATTTCAGGAACACACCGTCGGTGTGTTCTTCAATAACCGACCGATGTTCACGATACAACTCGACTGGAACGAGATATTTTCCGACACGCTTCTGAATACCCATTGCCGCTGATGACCCGTGAACGAGTTCGAGTCTGTCCTCGACGACCTCAGGCATTCGATTGCGGAACCAGCGCAGGTCCTGATCACAGTATATAGCTACCTTTCCAGTATCCACTTCGTCGATCAGTTCGAACGTCTCAGGATTGCTCCCTTCTACTGGTTCGTGTTGCGGAAACGCGTAGCGTTCACTCTCTATGAGGTCACGATACTCGGCAAAATCAAAGTCTGAGGGATTCTGGTCGTCCCATCCACGTTCTTTCGAGACGAGGAACCGGTGATTTTCGGTGACCTTGAAATCGTGTGTGTTACCACTGAGGTGGTGAAGTTCGCCAAACTTGTTCTCGTACGCGTGTGTCTCGGCGACCGGTTTCACCTCACACTCGAACGTTTCCGGATTCAGCGTGTAGACTTGGTCACCAACGCCGATGTCAGTGATACTCTTCGAGCCGTCAGGCGTGAGAATATCAGTATCGGCACTGAAACATTTGAGGTCCAGCACGCTGACGTTCTCGCGGACGCCAGTGATTGGATCGAACACGGCGCCGCCCTCGTACTCCTCGCCCTCCTGCTGGCCCTTCGATGGGAGGGCGTACTCGCCGTGGAGTTTGTGCAGCACGTACATGTCGACGGCGTCGCCGGGCGTGGTAGCGTCCTCGAGTTTGCAGCCGACGAACTGGCGGACCTCGTTCCAGAACGCGACGACGCCCTGCTCGCGGTCCAGTTCCACGCAGAGTTCGACGTCTCTGAGGTTGTACTCCAGCAGGCGCTCGGGGTTGTCCTCCCAGAGGTCCCCGATGTCGCCGGCGTACCGTTCCTTGCCGATGCCGAGTTCGCGCTGGCCGACGTCCTCCAGGCGGTACGATTCGAGTTCCGTGAACTTCGTGCGCTGGTAGGCGTACAGCAGGTCGAACATCACC
>PXSF01000030.1 GCA_003022845.1 Halobacteriales archaeon SW_10_66_29
GTTCCGGGATCGACCACGGTACTGCGTGCGGTCGACCCGGTAAACAGTCACAATGATCACTATGAGTCCATATCGTCAGCAATCGGCTTCTCCATCTCGATCCGGTGGGGCTCGTAGCCGTGTCTCCGGTAGAATCGCCTGGCGTCGTCGTTCGGTGCCATGACCTCGAGGGCGATGACGTCGACGCCGGCGTCCCTGAGTCGTCCCTCGGCAGTTCCCAGTAGCGCCGATCCGATACCCTGACCTCGCCGGCCGGGACGGACGTAGAGGTTCTCGATCACACCGCGGGAACGGTCCTGGACGTACTGCGCTGACTCCGTGGTGAACATCACGAAGCCGACGATCCGGCCAGTGTCGGCAACGAGGACGGAATCGCCGACGACGTGCCGGAGAATCGACTCGCGGATCTGCTCGCGGTTCGCCTCGGCCTTCAGGTGCG
Organism: Halobacteriales archaeon SW_10_66_29; assembly: GCA_003022845.1. Taxonomy (GTDB): domain Archaea; phylum Halobacteriota; class Halobacteria; order Halobacteriales; family Haloarculaceae; genus Halovenus. The sequence goes on from PXSF01000030.1 coordinate 440, forward strand.
AGCCGTGGTCGCGCTGGCCGTCGGCGAGCCCGATCCACATGTCGACGATGTCGTCGACGGACGACGTGTCCGGAACTCTGATCTCCATGGGCGTGTGGCGGACTTCTCGGGCATCGATCACATCTCGCGGCAGTCCGCACAGAGGAGCTGTCCGTTGAACGACGAGAGGTCGTGCGTGAGGGTGCCACAGACTTCACAGATGCCCTGGTCGTCGAACCCTGCACCTGCCATCTCCTCGCCGACGTCGTCCTCGTCGTGCAGGCCGACCGTGACGGTCTCGGCGTCCGAGGCGCCCGTTTCGATCGTGTTGAGTTCGTGTCGCCGGGTCGCGATCAGATCCCGCTCGGTGAGCATGCCGACCGGCTCCCCACCGTCGGTGACGAGCAGTCTCCCGGTCGACTGCGTGGACATTCTGTCGGCGGCGGACGCGAGCGAGGCGTCCGGTGCGATCGTCGGGATGGTCTCCCGCATCGCGTCGCCCGCTCTGGCCTCGGACGGCGATGGCCCGTCAACGAGGAGCTCGAGGATATCGCGCTGGGACACCACACCGACGTGTTCGCTGCCGCGCTGGACGACTGCCGCGTCGGCGTCCTCGCGCAACAGGAGTTCGACGCAGTCCAGCAGGTCGTCCGACTCGCTGACGCCGACGTACTCCCGGTCCATCATTTCCCGCACTGTGACGTCCGGCTTCATACTCCGAACCTTCGACAGAGCGGCGTAAAAAGCTACCTGCGGTACGTTTATGTTGTCGCTGTCCGTAGGTTAGTGAACGCGGAAACCGCCCCCAGATCGTCCAGTGGCAACCGGCGACTCTTTATCGCCGAGTTAAAACCCCAGCTCTACAGCCGAGCCGGCGTTCCGGCACTGTTCGAGTGCGTGTTTCGCCTCCATGCCGGCGTCCGCTGCGGTTTTTCCTCGACCCACGCCGACCTTTAGTTCCACGTCGACAGCGTCGTGAACGTGTTCGACCGCGTCCGCGTACGCGGGGGCATCGAGCGCCGGGCAGACGGCGATCACGTTGTCGCCGCCCACGAAAAACGAGAGGCTGTCGTGTTCGTGGCGCATGTACCGCATCAGTTCCGCGTACCCCTGTTCGATCCGGATGAACGTGTCGAACTCGTTGAGTCGGTCGGTGTACTTCCCCGTCGCGTCGTCGACGTCGAAGTGTGCGATCTGGACGTCATCGTCCGCCCTGAACTCCTCGTCGATCGCCCGGCCTTTCAGTATCTCCCGGCGGTGGCGGTCCTGGGCACTGCCGGCCTCCTGGAGCTGTTCGGTCGCCGTTCCGAGCGCGGTCACCGGGGACCGACCGGTCGCGACGCTCAGGCTCATCGTCACCGGGTAACGGTTGCCGACCGACTCCTGGACGAGGGCGTGTGTCTCCATGTCGATCCCGTTGGTCACCGCGACCATGTTGTCGAAGCGGGTAAAAAAGGCGTAGCCGTCGCGGTTGCCCAACAGCTGCGAGAGGTCGGCGTACAGCCGCGACTGCAGCGTCTGGAGGTCGACCTCCCGGCGCGGCTCCGGGGTCACCGTCCACGGCCCGTAGTTGTCGATCTGGATGTGCGTAACCTGCGTGTTCGTCACGATGTCGGGCCGTTCGGGTGCCACCGCTATTTTTCTTTGGAAACCTGTTGCCGTGTGCTGTCGCAGTGTTCGGGAATACTCCCCGTGCCCTACGCGTCTGACTCCTCCGTCAGTGCGCTGGCGGCGTGGGATGCAACCTCCGACGACTGCAGTCTGAGTTTGTCGAGCATCGAATCGTACTCGACGACGCCTGTCGCCGCGAGTTTCGGGATGTCTTGCTGGAACAGTTCCGCGCGGATCTCAGTTCGGGTCCGGTCGTCTACCGAAGACGGATCGCAGCCTTCTTCCGCGGCACAGATCGCTGCCACAAGATCCTCGACGACGACTCCGCCGTCTTCCCGGGCGAGGTGGTCGATCAGGAGACACCGGCGGCGCGAATCCAGCAACTCACCGATAACGTCCTCCGGTACCGTTGCCGATCCTGTCGGTGACTGCTGTGGACTCATTGGTAAACCTACAACACCGACTGTGAAGTATGTTGTGTGTGGACACGTGACAATACGGAAGTCACTCCTGACCGTGATCGATCAGTGCTCGCCTGGTTGATCGGCCCCCGAGAGGAAACCCGGAGCCGGGAGTTCGGCCCACGGACGGCCCGTGGCCGTCAGGCGTGTTCGAGGCGGTACGGCCAGTAGTCGAGTTCCCGCATCGCCTCGCCGACGGTCGCGTGAAACTCCGGGAAGGCCTCGAACTCGGTATCGGAGTCGATCGGTTCGAAAATGTCCGCAACGCTGACCACCCGTTGGTAGTCGATCCGAACCGGATGGTCGCCGTACTGGTCGACGTACTCCCCGGCGGTGAACGGGAAGTCCTCCTCCTCGTCGATCTTCTTCGCGAGGACGGCGTGGCCGTACTTCCGGCGTCCTTCGCTCCCCTTGTCGCCGTCGGGATCGTGAGGCCAGTCCATGGTTCGATGTTTGCCGAGTCACGCAAAAGCGTTTCTCTCGCCTCCGGCCCGACCACACGCGCCGGCACTCCCGAAATCACCACTCAGCAGACAGTTTGCAGCAAGTCACAAGTTATTTGCCTCTGCTTTGTTGATTTCACTACTAAACACTCATGAGCAGGTTACCAACGGCAACTGGGGTGTACGAGTTTTTTACGTCTGATCGCGTTCTCGCTGTTTTTCTGGCTGGACTGCTGGTCTTCGGGGCTGGTTGTTCCGGGCTGCTGGGCGACGACGGGGGCGGCGACTCGGCAGCGATCGACAGCGTACCGGAAAACGTCGACGGTGTAATCCACTTCGATAGCGGGATCATCCAGGACGACGCGACGGTGACGTTCATGAACGGACTCCTGGAAATGAGCGGTGAGAACCAGACGTACCAGGAGATCCTCGACGAAATCGAGTCGGAGTCGGACCTCTCGATGGAGGATTTCAACAGCGCCACGACGTTCATGCGCCTCGAGGATTACGAGCAGGAGGAGTACGCCGGCATGATCGTGGACACCGAGTGGACCTGGGAGCAGCTCCAGGAGGCCGGTGACGAGGAAGTGGAAGACCCCGAAGAGGACGAGTACAACGGCGTCACAGTCTACAAGAGTACTGACGAGACGGGACAGGAGACCTGGGCGGCTGACTTCGGCGACGGGGTGTTCGCGTTCGGGACGCCCGACGCAGTTCGCGATACCATCGACACGCGCGAGGGGGACGCGAACTCCTTCGGTGGTGAGCTCAGAACTGCCTACGACAACGTCGAAGACGGCTACATGAAGGCTGCGTTCATCGTGCCCGAAGAGGAAGTCAACCAGGCAAGCGAAGAGGCCGGTGTCGACGCGAACTACGTGCCGACCCCGCAGATAATGACCATGACCTACTACACGAACGGCGAGACGATGAACCTGGACACCCAGATGACGCTGGCCAGCGAGGAGGAAGCCGAGCAGTTCTCACAGGTCGTGGGCGCGACGCTCGATCCGCCGTCGAACGACGGCGGCAACCAGGCCGATCCGTTCACGAGGCTGGTCGACGCCATCTCAGTCGAGCAGGACGGTGAGAACGTGACCATCGACTTCTCGATGGCCGCGAGTGACCTGGTCGACCTCATCGAGCAGCTCGCCCAGTCCTTCGGCGGCGGCATGGGTGACAGCGGCTTCAGTTCCGTGTCGACGTCCGCACCAGGTCTCGCTGGCTGACCCCCTGCACTGAATGACTCTCCGTTCCCTGTTGCGCAAGGAGCTTCACTGGAGCAAGCGCCACATCTTCGTGCTCGTGTTCCTGCTGATCGCCCTCCCGCTGTTTTTCGCGGGCACCAGCTTCCTGTTTCAGGACGTGATCCCCCGTGAGGTGCCGGTCGCCGTCGTCGCCGAGGACGAGTCCGTCTCCTCGATCGACATGGGACTGGTCAGGGCCGGGATGGCACCGTACACGGAGCCAAAGCCCGCAGCCGACCGTGCGGAGGCCCTCCGGATGCTCGAGCGCGAGTCCGTGTACGCGGTGGTGTCCGTGCCACCCGACCTCCGGTCCGGCGAGACTACGTTCACACTCACCGTCGACGGGAGCATCGTCCCGTTCCAGAGCTCCTCGGAAGTGATCCAGAACCTCATCGAACTCGAACTCAACCGGATCGAGGGGGCCGACATCTCCATCGAGCGCGAGATCGTCGGCGAGGAGAAACAGCTCCCGGAGTATCTGCTCCCCTCCTTTCTGATGACGCTGATGATCTTCTTCGCGTTCACGTACGTGCCGTACAACGTCGGCCGCGACGAGGTCGTGCTCGACCGGCTTCGCGTCGAAAGCTCGCTCGAAGCACTGCTAGCTTCGAAACTCGCGTACATGACCGCGCTGATGGTCGTTCCGATCCTCGTCTTTCACGTGATCGCCACCTACTACGGGTACACGATCGATTCCTTCCACCCGGGTGCCGTGTTCGTCCTCCTGCTGTCGTTCGCGTTCATGGCGACGCTCAGCGCGACCGTGGTGATCCTCACGCGGTTCAGCGGCGCGGGCCAGTTCGTCAACCTGCTCGTCATGCTCGGGCTGATCGCGCTCTCGGGGCTGGCGTTCCCGCTCGGGTTCTTCTCGCCGGTGCGGACACAGATCGCACAGCTGTTGCCGACTCACTACGCGATGGTCGCCGTCAGGAGCCTCATGCTGAAGGACAGTTCGATCGCCACGTTCGCCGACTGGATCGCGATCCTGTTCGGGTTGTTCGTGCTCTCGCTGTTCATCCTCGAAGGCGCGATCATCTACTACCGGAGGGAGTCGTGATGACAGGGGAATCGTCGAACGGCAGCGCGGAGGCGATCCGCGTGGACGGCGTCACCAGGACGTACGGCGACGTGACAGCGATCGACGACCTGTCGGTTGCGATCGGTGGCGGGCAGTACCACTGCTTGCTGGGCCCGAACGGGTCGGGCAAGTCGACGCTGATGCGGCTCATTCTCGGGCTGACCCGGCCGACGTCGGGATCAATCGACCGGCCGGACGCACAGATCGGCTGTGGGTTCCAGCATCCGAACTTCTATCCGGGACTCAGTGTGCGGGAAAACATTCACATCTTCGCGCGCATCGTCGGTGCGGACGACTGGGACTGGAACCAGACTGTCGTCACGGAGCTGCGTCTCAGCCGCGCGCTGGACCGCGAGGCCGGCGACCTCTCCGGCGGGTTCGCCCGCCGGCTGGACCTCGCGCTGGCGCTCATCAAGAAACCCGGTTTCCTGCTGCTCGACGAGCCACTGGGGGCACTCGACGACGTTTCGCAGACTCGACTCCTCGACTTCCTGGGCCGCTACGCCGGCGACGGCAACACCGTCCTCGTCTCCACCCACGAAATCACCGAGTTCGAGCCGTACGTCGACCGGATCACCGTCCTCCACCGCGGCGAACTCGTGTTCGACCGTCGCGTCGACGAAATCCCGCTCGACGGCGACGAGTCCCTGCAGTCGTACTACGTCGACACCGTCCTCGCGCGGGAAGGCATCTCGGTCGACGAGGAGTAGTTCAAATCCCGGATGGACGCGTTGCTCCTCGCGTTCTGCTCGGAGCAAACGCGGTGGGACTGGGATTTGAACCCAGGGGTCCTCTCGGACACCTGCTCTCAAGGCAGGCGCGTTGGGCCACTTCGCTATCCCACCACCTACGCCCTCCGGTGGTTCGACCCGATCCGCACTGAGGTGGACTGGTCGATTCCCCGGAAGGTACTCCCATCTCCACGCGGGGAAAAGTTGAACCTATCGTTCTCCGCCCTCCCGGGGAACGGACCGAACCACCCGCAGACCCGACAATTCGGTTCAGGTGTTGTCAGAAGACGGTGAGATCGACGAGGATCTGGCACCGTCGCTGAGCGACGACAGCTGTGTTGCAGTCCGCGCCGGGACGAGCCGTCCCGCGGCCGCTCTCGCACGCGCCAGTGAAACCGCCGTCGCCAGTTCTGCGGGGGTCTCCACCCTCGGCAGCAGCGGCAGGAAGTCCACGTCGTGGCCCGCATCGACGGCCCGCGCAGTCATCGTCTCCAGTGCCGGCGGCTCGAGGACGTCGGTGAAGTCGATGGGTTCGCCGAACGCGGCGAACGTGATCCGGCCGTCCGTCGACGGGCCGATCACCACGTCGCTGGATCGGAGTTTCATCGCTGCGCTGCCGACGTGTTCGCGACGGAGGAACGGCACCGTGGGTTCGACGACCCCGGCGGTCATCTCCCCCTCCGTCTCCAGCAGGTGAGTCACTGCATTGCCGATCCGGGCAGCCTTGTCGCTGCCCACCTGGGCCTCGTACCGGACCTCCCCTGGTGACTGAACTGCGGGCTCGATAACCTCGCGAAGCGCAGCCTCGGGGTCGACCCCGCCGGGCACCTCCTCCGGCGGCGGGTAGTTCACAAGGACTTCGGCGTCGCCGTGCTGCAGTAGCTCGCAGACGTCAGCGAGCATCGCCGCGTACAGTTCGGCGGTGTCCTCCGGCGGGAGCACCTCGTGGAGTTCCGGCAGCGTCTCACCCGCCACCGGCGGCTCGGCCAGCACGACCAGCGTTGTCATGTCCCCGACTCGGAGGGCTGGACCCTTGGCATTTTTTGTTCCACGCGCCGGACATCCGGTATGCGCTTCCGGATCGCAAGCGGACTCGTGCTGATGTTCGTGGCGGGTGCCATCGGCGGCATCCTGGCGAACTTCCTGACCGAGAACGACCTGCTGACGGGTTCGGAGTGGCAACTCGCGGCGGCGCTGTCGCTGGGGGTCGTCGTGGTGACGCTCGTGGCGGTGGCGTCGCTGGGCCGGCCCTGGCAAACCTGGGACCGGACGCCGTACTGGTGACTGGCCGTTCTCTGCCGTCCTGAAGATACGAGAGACGGCAAAACAGCCAGCGGAGAAACCGACCCCGAACTGTTATCTGTGCTCCATCGTAAGTTCCTGTATGGTACTGGACCTGGTGCTGAGCAATCTCCCGCTCTTTCTGACCATAGCCGGGGCTGCGGCGATCATCGCCGAGGCGTTCGCTCCCGGTGCCCACTTCTTCGTGGTCGGGGTCGCGCTGTTCGTCGCCGGTCTGGTCGGGTTCGTCCTCCCGTTTGGCGGGTCGATCAACCTCTTCATCATGTCGCTGGTGGTGATCGGCACCGCTATCGCAACGCTGTTCGCCTACCGCCGGATGGACATCTGGGGCGGGACGGGCGAGGGCAAAACGAAAGACTCGGCCTCGTTGCGGGGCAAGACGGGGCGCGTGACCGAGCGCGTGACGCCCACGGACGGCGAGGTCAAGGTCGAGGAGGGCGGGTTCAACCCCTACTACCAGGCCCGGAGCGTCGACGGCGAGATTGCCGAAGGTGAGGAGGTGATCGTCATCGATCCGGGCGGAGGGAACGTCCTCACCGTCGAAGCGTTCTCGAACGTGAAAGACGAGATCGACCGCGAACTCGAGCGCGATCAGGAACTCTCCGAGAAACAGTCCGCGGAGTAGTTTCGTTTTCCGGCCGGGTTTCAGCGCCGCAACCACGACAGGAAGCCGCCGCGACCCTCGTCGTCCTCGGAGTCGTCGGCCAGGTCCGTGCCGGCGACCCGCGTCCCCTCGGCGGCGCCCTCTTCGAGCGCCTCCTGTGTCGCCTCGAAAAACTCGTCGTCCTCTTCGAGCGCCTCCTGCGTCGCCTCGAAAAACTCGTCGTCCGGGAGGTCGACGTCCAGCACGTCGAGTTCGACCGGCGACCCGTCGTTGTCGAACGCCTGCCAGTCGGTCCTGCCGTACGGCGCCCCGACGATGATGTGGACGTCGCCCTGGCCGAACGTCCCGAGGTCCGCGTCGCTCGGCCGCAGGACACCGTTCGGGTGTGAGTGGACCGATCCGACGGACTGGACGTTGTTCGGGCGCATGAACTCCTGGACGGTCGCGCTCGTGGGGCTGGACTTCGTGCCCGGGATCACCAAGACGTCAGTGATCACCTGCCCGTTCCGGTCGAGGCCGAGGCGACTGGCGTCGGTCGCCCTGAGAAACCCCATGTACTCCCTGGGGTGAGTGTCCTCGGAGGCGCGCAGGATGAACTCGAGCGTCTCGGCGGCGATCCCCAGCAGTTCGCTCGATCGGAACAGGCCCATCGACCGTACGTAGGTGAGCCCCGGGGTAAGTATCTTTCATCCGGAGACGGCCTACAGCCCCCGCTCGCCGCCTTCCTGGGAGAGCAACACCACCATCGAGAGCCCCGAGATGACGAGCAACAGGATGGCGGGGATCGCCGCGTGCTGGAACAGGGCGGCGTCCTGGGCGCGCCAGATCTGGGTAGCCATCGTCTGGAACTCCGAGGGAGCGAGGATCAGCGTCACCGGGAGCTCCTTCATCGTCGTCAGAAATACGAGGGCCGCGCCGGCGACGATACCCGATCGGACCAGCGGCAGGGCGATCCGCCGGAAGGCGCCGACCGAGGACTCGCCGAGCGTCCGTCCCGCCTCGACGAGCTTCGGGTCGACCTGGAGCAGCGAGCCCTGGACCGATCCGACCGCCTGTGGGAGAAAGCGGACGACGTATGCGAACACCAGCAGGGACAGGGACCTGTACAGCGCGCCGAGATACTCCGACCCGAAGTACACCAGCGCGAGTCCGAGCACCACGCCCGGGACGGCGAACCCGACGTAGGTCACCCGTTCGAACAGCCGCCCAAGCCCCGAGTCGTGCTGCGTGACGAAGTACGCGATGGGGAGCGCGACCAGCCCTGCGACGAACGCAGCGGGCGCGGCCACGAGCAGCGAGTTGAGGGCGTGACCCCACTCGAAGGCGAGGTCGGCGCGGTACGCCGAGCCAGTCCTGACCACCCACAACAGCAGGATCCACACGGGGACGAGCAGCGCCGTGACCGTGACGGCGGTGGGGAACAGCGTCGCGGGCCACCGCCAACGCCCGAGACGGACGCGCTGGTCGCCCCGGTTCGTTCCCTCACCGCCAGCAGCGTCACCCGGACGGATTCTGGACTCGACCGCCAGCACGACGAGCACGATGACGAGCAACTGCAGCGACAGCAGCGCGGCGTACTCCGAACTGAACCCGTACAGTTCGACGTAGATCTGGCGGGTGAACACGGGCAACTGCATGATCGCAGGTGTGCCGAAATCCGAGACCGCGTACAGCGCACAGAGCAGCCCACCTGCGGCGACCGCCGGCCGGATCTGCGGGAGGGTTACTCTGCGGAACGCAGACCAGCGGCCGTGGTTCAGCGTCTGCGCGGCGTCGATCAGCCTGGTGTCGAACGACAGCAGGGCTGCGCGGGCGGTCAGGTAGACGTACGGGTACGTGTACAGCGTGATGACGAACACGGACCCGGGAAGGCCGTAGATCTCCGGCAGGCGCTCAATCCCGAGCGGGGAGAGAAACGACTGGAACTCCCCGCGCGGGCCGAACGCCGAGACGAACGCGAACGCGCCGACGTAGCTCGGAATGACCAGCGGCAGCGCGACGGCGACGGACCAGAAGCGCCGGAACGGGAGGTCCGTTCGCACCGTCAGGTACGCCAGCGGCACGCCCAGCAGCACCGACAGCAGCGTCACCCCGCCCATGAGCAGGATGCTGTTGACGATCACCTCCCGCGTCTGGGATCGGAACAGCAACTCCCGGGCCCTGTCGACGTCGATCGTCGCCGCCTCGATGAACAGCCACGCCAGCGGCAGGACGAGCGCGGCTGCGATGGCGCCGCACAACAGCGCCAGGGCCACGGGGAACTCGCGGTCGGTCCGGGCGTAGTCGCCGAACCGAGTCACGCGAGCGCGCTACGCGGTGCTCCCGCGGCCTGCACCTCCATGTGTGTCCGGTCCCGCTCCGACGGATATAAGTTTTAGGTTTGCCTAACTCGGCCGAGCATGGAGCTGTCGAGGCGCGACGCGGTCGCCGCGCTCGCTGCACTGGGCCTCGGCGGCGGGGCGGCGGCGATGTACACGCGGCGCGACGGCGGGGACGACGGCGATCCACAATCCGGCACCGAGGACGAGGAGATTGATGTCAGAGACGACCACGCCGAACGGGTCGCCGTAGCCGCAGCGGAGGTCCTGTACCCGTCCCAGGTGACCGGCGTCGAGCAGTTTGTCACCGAGTTTCTCGGACCGCGGCTGAATCAGGACGGCCACGGCGACGGTATCCGCGAAGCAGTCGGTATCGTCGGGGACCGGGCACAGCGGTGGTATGGCGCGGAGTTCGATGCGCTCGACCCCGACAGAAGAGACCAGTTGCTCCGGGAGATGGGTGTCGATACAGCCGACGAAGCTCCGGACGGCACCGACGCCGAGCGGGTCCGGTACTACCTTGTGAACGACCTGCTTCTGGCGCTGTACGCGTCGCCGACAGGTGGCGAACTCGTCGGCATCGAGAACCCGCAGGGCCACCCCGGCGGCACGGACAGCTACCAGCGGGGGCCGCCATGAGCGGACAGGGGAGCGCGTCCCGGCAGGATCGCTCGCCCGTCACGGACGCCGACGTCTGCGTGATCGGCGCCGGGCCAGCAGGTGCGCTCGTTGCCGACCACCTCGCGGGCGCACAGGATGTCGTCGTCCTGGAGGCGGGCCCCAGGTTCGATCCCGGTGACCGGGTCGAGCGCCAGGAGCGTGCGATCCGGCCCGCATTCGACCGACCGGATGTCTGGGAGATGGGCGGGGAACGCGACGACCACGCGGCGAGCGGCGAGTGGTTCTACCCGCTAAACCACGCCCGGGTCAAGGGCGTCGGCGGATCGACGCTGCACTGGCAGGGGATGGTGATGCGCCTCCACGAGGAGGACTTCGCCTCCGGCAGCGAGCGCGGCGTCGGCCCGGACTGGCCGATCGACTACGCGGACCTGCAACCGTACTACGCCGACGCCGAGACGGAACTGGGGGTGTCCGGCGCCGACGACAACCCGTTCGCGCCGCCGCGCGAACAGCCCCACCCGAATCCGGCGTTTCCGCCGTCGTACAGCGACTCGATGTTCGCGGACGCCTGCGATGAACTCGGCATCGCGATGCACTCGGTCCCGAACGCCCGCAACTCCGAACCGTTCGACGGCCGCAGCGAGTGCGTCGGGTACGGCACCTGCCAGCCGGTCTGTCCCTCGGGCGCGAAGTACGACGGCACCGTCCACGTTGAGCGCGCCGAATCACAGGGCGCGACGGTCATCGACCGTGCTCGCGTCGAACGCCTGGCCCACGACGCGGAGGCCATCGAGGCTGCAGTGTACACCACCCCGGACGGCACGGAACACCGCCAGGAGGCGGACGCCTTCGTGCTGGCTTGCGGCGGCGTCGAGACGCCGCGGCTGTTGCTCATGTCCGATTCGGAGCAGTACCCCGGCGGCCTGGCGAACTCTAGCGGGCTGGTCGGCCGGTACTTCATGGATCACCTGTTTGCGGGCGTCGGCGGAGTACTCGACGAACCGACCCGCCAGAATCATGTCGGCTTTCTTACAAGCGAGTCCCACCAGTTCTACGACGAAGCGGACGAGGAGGTGGGGCCGTTCAAACTCGAATTCTTCAACTACGCCGGCCCCTCACCGGTCGAACTGGCCTTGACGGGCGACGACTGGGGCGACGACCTGCTCGACCGGCTCCAGTCGGAGTATGGCAACCACGTCGCCGTCGGTGCCCTCGTCGAGCAGTTGCCGCGGGAGGACAGCTACGTCGGCCTGGACCCGGAGCGGACCGACGACCGGGGCAACCCCGTGCCGGACGTCCACTGGACCGTCGGCGACCGCGCGCTCCGGACGATCCAGCGGGCGAACGGGATCCAGCGCTCGATCCTCCAGGAACTCGGCGCGGAGATCACCTGGACGGTCGGCCCCGACGACACCGGGCCGGCGTACCACCACATGGGAACGACGCGGATGGGCACCGATCCAGCGTCGAGCGTCGTCGATCCCGCCTGTCGGACGCACGATCTGGCGAACTGCTGGATCGCCGGCAGCAGCGTCTTCCCGACCGGGGGCGCGATGAACCCGACGCTGACCATCGCTGCGCTCGCGCTTCGTGTCGCCGACGCTGTCGACGCCGCTCTGGAGTGACCCTTGTTTTAGGTAAACCTAAAAACTTAAGCCTCGCCACCACCGAACCCGAAGTAATGAGCGACACAGTCGGGACAGACGGCGATATTCCGGTCGGTGGCGGTGCCGAGCGGGGGGCAACTGCGGAGGGCAGAAGCGAGCAATCGAGCGAACGGTACACCTTCGAGGATCTCAGCGTCGTGATGGGGACATACAACGAGGCGGAAGCCATCGGCACGGTTCTCTCGGACATCGAGACGGTGACGGACGGCAAAGCTGAGGTCGTCTGTGTCGACAGCTCCTCGGATCGGACGCCCGAAATCGCCCGCGAGCACGGTGCTCGCGTCATCGAGCAGGAGCCCCAGGGGTACGGTGTCGCCGTCCGCGAGGCGATCCTCGCGCCGGACCGGCCGGTCGTCGTGACCACGGACTGTGACGACACCTACCCGATGGAACAGCTCCCGGAGTTTCTGGAGCTGATCAACGAGGGGTACGACGTGGTGAGCGGGGACCGGCTGTACCACGGCGCCGAGGCGATGCCGGCGTTCAACCGCCTCGGTAATCACTTGTTCGCGCTCGTGGCGAGCGTCATGATGGGGACGCGCGTTCACGACACGACGACCGGAATGCGGGCGTACCGACAGGAAGTCCTGGAGTCGATCGAGTGGACCGAGAACACTGGACTCTCCGCGGAGTTACTGATCCGGCCGCTGATGCGGGGATACGAGGTCCGCGAACACCCCATCGACTACCGTGAGCGGGCCGGTGAGTCGAAGCTCGACCCGATCGAAGGCGGATACGCCATCGCGAAGTCGATCGTTACGGTCTGTCTCGACGAACGGCTGCGCTGACGCCCTCTAGCCTGGTTTTCCCGATTCGAGCGTCGTCTCGAAGGCGATCCCGTCCCGGGGATCTTCGGGAATGTACGTTCCCTCCCGGCCGCAGTCGTCGACGATCGGACAGACGGTCCGCTCCGGTGGCCAGACGACCTCGATCACGCCCCCGCGCTCGCGCACGGACAGTTCCTGCCTGTAGGTGAGCGTCCCCGCGCCCCGCTGGCTCAGCCTGACCTGGATCACGACCTCCTCCGGTGATTCGACTGCGACTGACCCGGACTGTACGTCAACTCCGTCGACCGACGTGAGAGCGACCCCGCCGGTGTCGATCCGCCACTCGAAATCCAGGGTCTCGCCGAGTTCATCGACGACTCTGGTCACGGACTCACTCCCGGTATCGACCCGGACGGTCGCGTGGGTCACCCGGTCGGGCACCGCGACCTTCGTTTCTCCGGTCAACTGTGTTCCCGATCGGATGTCGATGGGGTGTAGCGTCGGTGTCACCTGCCTGTCGTCCGGATCGGCAGTCCATTCGCCGCGGAAGTCGTACCGGTAGTACTCTCTGTCGGGGTAGCGGTCGAGGACGGAGAAGTCGGCGGACGGCTCCCGGTCCACAGCGTAGACCACCTCCCCGCCGAGTCCGGGATCGTTGCGGAGGTACTGGAAGGGGTGGTTGAGCCACTCGCCGTACGGCGTCGGGAGCAAGACGACGGCGTTTTCGAGCCCGCGGTCCTCGAACGGCTCGTATGCGTCCTCGTAGGTCGCCGTCTGTGCGGCGTTGCGATCCATCGGGCCGCTCGCCAGTGCCCCGTTGAACCCGACGAGTAGCACCGCCCCCCCGAGCACGAGGACGACTGCGAGCGCCCGCGCAGTCCGTGGGTTCGGCGCCGCGTTCACGATCCGTTGCCGGAGGAGCCGCCAGCAGGCGACTGCCCCGGCAGCGGTGAATATCGCCATCGGCGCGAGCAGGTCGAAGTGGTAGAACGGGCCGAACTGTCCCAGCAGGCCGTCCGTCGGATCGGTCATCCTCCCGAGCACGTTGTAGTTGCCCCAGAAGAGGACGTTCCCGGCGGGCACGGAGACGAACAGACCGGCGAGCAACCGCTTGGGCGTGCGGTTACCGCCGGGCAGCCTGGGCCGTCGGAACGCGACGACGAGTCCGACGACAGCCAGCGCAGTGCCGAGTACGCCGGCGAACACCCACCTCGTCAGCAGGTACCGCAGGACGAAGCTGTTGGCCTGGAGTGCCACAGCCGGGGTGTACTCCAGGGAGTGGCTCAGGATCTGTCGATACCCGAAGCCGGGCCCGTCCAGCGGCGCGAACGCCTCGTACGGAAACAGCAAGGGGTCACCTGTCAGGAAGGTGTTGTACGCCAGCGCGGCAAGGACGAACACCATCCCGGTAGTCGCGGTCACAAGATGTCGCCTGGCTGCGCCTGTTGCAAACAGCAGGCGCAGCGGGCGCCCCTCACCTGACCCCGCGACGGACCGTACTGACGACCCGAGTTGCCAGCCAGCGTGTCCCAGGAACGGCAGCGCGAACAGAAGCGCCGTGAACGGTCGCATCAGAAAAGCGACGCCGATCGCAACCCCGGCGAGTGCGGCTGTGCGCACGCGTCCGGAGCGAAGCGCCCGGAGGTACAGCACCGCGAACAGCAGATTGAACAGCGTCGTTGGCGCGTAGGGCAGGAACACGGCAGAGGTCACCAGGGTCATCGGCGCGAGCGCGAAGGCGGCGGCCGCGAGCAAGCCCACGCGCCGGTCGAACGCCATCGATCCGAGGACGTACACGAGTGCGGTGTTTCCCGCGGCCACGACTGCCAGGGTGATACGCGGCTCCCCCAGTAGCGCCATCGCCAGGGCGTAGAATCCGGCCGGGAGCGGCTGGTACTTCGGATACAGCCGGTCGCCAGCGTCGACGAAAAACCACGGGCGGACCGAGTCAGCGATCTCGCCGGGGTACAGCTGGAACTGCCCGGAGAGCAGCAGTTCGGCCTGCTGGAGGTACACCCCTTCGTCGTGATTCGAGGAGTGGTACGGAAAGAGTTCGACTGCAATCAGGAAGACGAGCAGGCCGGAGCCGACGGCGAGCGCAGCCGCGAGCACCCGCTCCCGTCGCGCGGCGAACGACCGGGCACGGGCCAGGACTGCGCCCATCACGGCCGGCTCAGATGTTGATGCCGACGTCGCGCATCAGATCGATCGTCGGCTCCAGGTCCGAGAGCTGCGAGAGGTCCAGGTCCGGCACGTCCAGTTCGCTGGCCGGCGGCAGGTTGCCGACGGGATCGACCTCGTCGATCATCGGGTACTCGAACGTCTCGACGGCGAAAAACTCCTGGGCTTCCGCCGACAGGAGGTGGCGCAGGAAGTTCTCGGCCAGATCGGGCTGGTCTGTCGCGTCCACGACAGCCGCGCCAGCGACGTTGAAGACGACGCCGGCGTCGCCCTCGGTGAACTGCGTGGCGATCGGCGCGTCCGGGTTCCCGTCGAGCACCCGCTGTATGTAGTAGTGGTTGGTGAACCCGGCGTCGATCTCGCCGTCCGCGATCGCCTGGCAGACCCGGAACTCGTCGTTGTACTGTTCGATCCCCGAGTCGACGACGCCCTGGAGCCACTGCCTGGTTCGGTCTTCGCCCTCCAGAATGCGCATCGCGGTGACGAACGCCTGGCAGGAGCCGTACCCCGGCGCCCAGCCGAGGTCGCCGTCGAACTCCTCGTAGGCCATGATGTCGGTCGGGAGGTCCGACTCCGAGAGCGCCTCGGTGTTGTACGGCACCGTCCGCGCGCGGCCCGAGGTCCCGACCCAGGAATCGGTCCTGAACGACGGGTCGACCAGCTCCAGCACGTCGTCCGACAGCGTCCGTGCACGCCCTTCGTCGGCCAGCGCGCCGAGCGCGCCCGCGTTGACCGAGAAGAACACGTCAGCGGAGGTGTTCTCGCCCTCGTTGACGATGGTGTTCACGAGATCGACCGAGTCGCGGTACCGGGGCGTGATCTCGAAGTCGTCGTACAGGCCCTCGATGTAGTCGACCAGCCGGCCGACCAGGAACTCGTTGCGTCCCGAGTAGAGGTTCAGCTCCCCGGAGAGCTCCGGAAGCTCCGCCATCGGGGTGCCGCCAGGTTCGGACCGGTCGGCTCTCCCCGAGCCGATCAGCCCCGGCTCCGGGTCGTCGCCGTCGTCGGACAGCAGGTCTGTACAGCCCGCCAGTCCGATGCCCGCTGCGGCCGTCGCCCCCGCCAGGAACGTTCGTCGGTCGGTGCGTCCGTCGGTGTGATCGTTGTTCGGAGACATGGGTGATCAGTCGTCAGCCGCGGCCGGGACCCGTTCGAGCGCCGCCAGCGCGTCCAGCCAGTCGTGCATGTGCTCGCCGACGAAGTGGAAGAACTCGCCGTTGCGATACGCCTGGGCGTCCGCATCGAGCAGGGCGTCGGCCATCGCCCGGTAAACGGCAGTATAGTCGTCGGCACCGGCGCCGGCGTCATCGACCAGCCGCCAGACGTGTTCGTTGAGCTCCAGCCCCGCCACCTCGTTGTGGAGGTCGTCGAACGTCGAGCGCGCCGCCTTGTTGTGCTCGCAGAGCGGGTCGCCGTTGTAGATCCGTTTCCCGAGGACGTCACAGGCCCGCTTGAGGAACACGCCGCTCCAGATGTCGTCGAACCGCCCGACGTCCCACTCGTTGTCGTCCATCGGCAGCTGGTAGAACGCCGGGATCACCTCACGCCGGAAGGCGAGGTTCATCGAGCAGACGGTGAGGTAGTTCCCCCGCGCCGCCACGAAATCCTCGCCGAAGTCCGCGGCGGTGGTCCGCGTCTGGGCCTGGCCCTCGAGGTCGCCGTCCATCAGTATCCGGACGGCGTCCAGGTCCGGCACGTTCGTCCACAGGCCCTGGGACGCCACGACCTCTCCCTGCTCGATCCCGACCGTATCCGTCTCGACGGTCTCGTCCATCGCCGAGTAGGGGTACCCCCGCGGATACAGCCCGTGGTCGTCGGCCGCCTGGTAGAGGACGTTGACCCACTGTTCGTCCGAGGCGACGGATCGCAGTTCGCCCTCAAAACCAAGATTCTGCACGTGCGTGCCGAAGAAGTCCGTCCCGTCGTGGGGCAGCGTGTCGTCGTCGATGAACACGCCGTACTCGAACTGGGGGTTGGCCCACATGTACAGTAGCCCGAAACTCGTCTCGGCGTGGCTCGCGGCAGGCACCACGTGTTCGTACTCCTCGATCCCCTGCTCCTCGTACCACTCCGAGCGCCGGCTTCCGTCGTACACTGCGCCGGCGACCCCTTCCTCGTCGAGCATCGACCGCATCGCCGCAGTCTCGCAGAAGTCCTCCGTCACGAGCAGGAAGTACAGCCGGGAGACGTCGAACCCGTGGGCCCGCGCGTTCTCGACGTACGCCCGGACACACTCGTACTCCCTGATTGTGGGGACGATTACGCAGATGTCCTGGGTCATCGACTGCAGGTTTTAGGCCTGCCTAAAAAAGGCTGTCGGTCTCCCGTTCGGGGGCTGAGCGGCAGAAATACGCCGATCCCGCTCCCCGGCAGTTCCTCGTCGGTGACGCACTCATTTAAGCTTGCCTGAAAAACTGGACGACCGAACAACGTCACAACTATGATCCCACTGGACGCAGTCGCACCTGACAATGCAACCGGGACAGTCCAGCCGCCGGGCCTGTGTACTGCCGAGGAACTGCCGCCGCCGATGCCGGAACCGGGGGTAACCGATGGTCGCTGGAGAACTCGCAATCGAGGTGCTGATTGCGGGGGTCGCCGGCGGCATGCTCGGTGCCGCGATCGGTGGACTTCCCGCACTGAGTCTGGCCGGCATCGTCATCACTGCCGGGGAGATCGCCAACGTCACGGGCGGGACGACAACGGTCGGCGACAGCACCGGGGCCGAAGTGTTCGACGTCGGGGCGGCGCCGCTGGCGGCGTTCGGCGTCTCCGGCGCCGTCGGCTTCGGACCGGTTCTCGGGCCGCACGTCGCGTTCGCGGGCGGCGTCGCGGCCGCCGCGTACCTCGGGCGCCGGGAGACGATCGACACCGGGTTCCGGTACCACCAGGCGAAGCAGATCACCAAACCCCTGGGGAGTCGCCCGGAGGTGCTGGCGGTCGGCGGCGGGTTCGGCCTGTTCGGCGTGCTCGTCGCCCGCGTGAGCGCCGACCTCGGCATCCCCGTCGACCCGGTGATGCTCGCAGTCGTCGTCTCGGGGTTCGCCCACCGCCTCGCGTTCGGCTACCCGCTGGTCGGGCGGGTCCGGGACCTCCAGACCTCGGTGCTGGACATGTCGCCGTTCGAGCGCGACGCGCGCTGGGGTGAACCCGACAACGAGACGTCCCAGGGCACCGGCGGCCGCCACGTCGTCGAGCCCTGGCTGCCCGCACACTACGACTGGGTACAGGTGGGCGTGCTCGGAATCGGGATCGGCGTCGCCTCCGGGTACGTCGCGCTCGTCACCGGAAGCGTCTTCCTCGCGTTCGGTATCACGGCTGCCAGCCTGCTCTTTCTGGTCCTGGGGCTGTACGACGTGCCCGTTACTCACCACATGGCGCTGCCGGCGAGCATCGCCGCGCTCGCGATGGTGCCGGAGTTCGAACCGACCTGGCTCATCCTCGTCGCCGCCGGCGTGTTCGGTGCGCTCGGGGCGCTTGCCGGCGAGGCGGCCCAGCGGACGCTGTACGCCCACGCCGACACGCACCTGGACCCGCCGGCGGTGTCGATCGTCCTGACGAGCCTGCTGATCGCGGTGCTTGCGGCCCTGGGTGTGCTCGATCCCGGCCCGGTCCCGTACCCCGAACTCTGAGCGACGTGATCGGGAGTCAGCTACTCCTCGCACCGTCACCGTCGCCACGCGTCGCCCGTGACCGCCAGGCGCCGAACGCCGGCGTGACTCCGTGCTCGTCGAACCGTTCGATACAGGGGACGTCGTAGGGGTGGAGCTCCTGCACGCGCTCCTCAAGCTGTTCGTACAGCTCCGGGTCGGTCTTCGCGAGCAGGATCACCTCATCGTCGTCGTGGATCTTGCCGTCCCAGCGGTAGACCGACTGGCAGTCGACCCGGTTGACGCAGGCGGCTAGCCGTTCCTCGACGAGAGTCCGTGCAATCTCCGGGGCCTCGGCCGGGGGCGCGGTGATGTAGGCAGTCGGCATGAGCGGCGGTTCGGCTGCCCGGGGCAAAAGCGCGCGGGTGGTCCGGTCAGTTCGAGCCCCCGATGGGGTTGTATGCGCCCGTGATATCCCAGACGTGGACGCAGTGGGGGTTGCCGCGATCCGACTCGTCGTTGGCCCCGCCTGCGACCCACGTGCCCGTGTCATCGTCCCAGGTCTCAACGCGCCCGCAACGTTCGCACTGGCGCTCCCTGGGCGGATCGATCGTCACCATGCCGCCCAGTAGGCGGGGGGCCGTCTTGATACTGGTGGCTGTAATTCGTTTACTCGCCAGTCTCTGCTAGACAGCCAGACGTGATTCAGTTACGCCATGCCGTCCCAACTCCCGTTGTTCGCGCCACGACACAGCCGATGGACTGTCCTGGCACTGTCCGGAGTCACGTCTGGCTGTCTATCTGCGGAGAGTATGACCGACGAGCAGAACGTTCTCGGGACGGAACTGCAGCCCTGTAGCGAGGACCCGATGACGGGGTACCTCAGGGACGGCTGCTGTCACCACCTCGCCGAGGACGCCGGCCGCCACGAGATCTGTGCGGTGATGACCGAGGAGTTTCTGGCCTTCAGCAAGGCCCGCGGCAACGACCTGGTGACGCCGCGTCCGGAGCTATCGTTCCCGGGGCTCGACCCCGGTGACAGGTGGTGTCTCTGTCTCGGGCGCTGGGTGGAGGCGCTCGACGCCGACGTGGCTCCCCCGGTGGTGCTGGAAGCTACCAGCGAGGCAGTCCTCGAGGACGTGTACTTCTCGACGCTGAACGAACACGAGCACGCCGAGGAGTTCACCGACATCGCGGGCGACGACGGTGACGGGGACAACGGCGTTTGATGCGACTCCTTTCGGTTATGTCCGGGTAGCATGACGGATCTCGCGACAATTCAGGGGACGAACAGGGAGTAGCGGCGGTCACTCGGATCCGGGCGGCTCGAACTCGACGAGCGTGAGTTCCCTGTCGAGTTCGCAGTACTCGTGTGGCGGATCGCCGACGACGCTGTCGATGCGGTACTCCTCGTCGAACTCCGTGCCCGAGGGCACACAGAGCTCGTGGCTCGGGCAACCAGTGTGTGGGCACGGGCCCGCGAGCGACGTCTTGCTCCCGGCGAAGGCGACGCTCGACGGGACGTTCGCCTCGACGGGCGCGGGCTCGACTTCGACGGCGATTACGCCGGTGTCGTGGACGGCGCAGTCGAGCGTCTTCGCGCCGTCACGAACGTTGGAGACACGGTAGCGGCGACCCTCGGTGAGGTTGAGACACTGATCGCGGTACGGACAGCCCTCGCAGGCCGACGACTCGCCGTTGTACACGAACTCCTCGCCGGCTTCTGCGAGCCGCGTCCCGATCAGTGTCACGGTGGTCATACCACGCGTTAGTGGCTGGAACTGATTAAAGGCCACCCTCTCGACTGCCTATACACCCGGACGTGACTCTGTGACACGTCAGATCACGTCCGGGTGTATATCGGCAAGCTTTTTCGGTGGAGTCGAGGAGGTAGACGCATGAGCAACCGGGGGCCACTGTCGGCAGTGTCGCCGCTGGACGGCCGGTACGCACGATACACGGAACCGCTCACGGAGTACGCGAGCGAGCGGGCACTCGTGCGCGCGCGGATCGAAATCGAGGTGGAGTATCTGCTCGCGCTCGCCGACCTCGAGGAGACGCCGCTGTCGATCGGCGCACCACAGAGCGAGCAACTCCGGGACCTCTACCGGGAGTTCGACGACGAGGACGCCTCCATCGTCAAACAGCTCGAAACTGAGGGGTACGGCGAGTACTCGGCGACGAATCACGACGTGAAGGCCGTCGAGTACTTCGTCCGGGACAATCTGCCCGCGGAGTTGGACTGCGGCGAGTGGATCCACTTCGGCCTGACCAGCGAGGACGTGAACAACCTGGCCTACCGTCGACTGCTCGGGCCGGCGGTGCGGGAGGTGCTGATCCCGTCGCTGCACGAGGTTCGGGACACCCTGACGGCGATGGCACGCGAGCACCGTGCGCTGCCGATGCTCGCGCGGACGCACGGGCAACCCGCAACACCCACTACGTTTGGCAAGGAGATGGCAGTGTACGCGTCGCGACTGGCGAGACAGCTCGGACGGGTCGACAGCGCAGTGTCGGGGCTATCCGGGAAACTCGCTGGGGCGAGCGGGACGTATGCAGCCCACTACGCGGCCTATCCGGAGGTCGACTGGGAAGCGTTCGCCGAATCGTTCGTCGCTGACCTCGGTCTGCAACACGAACCGCTGACCACGCAGGTTAACCCGAGCGACGACGTGGCCACGCTCTGTGACGCGCTCCGTGGCGTCAACAACGTCCTGCTCGACCTGGATCTCGACGTGTGGCTGTACGTCTCCGATCGGTACCTTGGCCAAGAGGCAACGGCCGGGGAGACGGGGTCGTCGACGATGCCCCACAAGGGGAACCCGATCGACTTCGAGAACAGCGAGGGGAACCTCTCGAAGGCGAATGCCAACCTCGTGTTCCTCGGGAACTACGTCACGAAGTCACGGCTCCAGCGGGACCTCTCGGACTCGACGGTCAAACGGAACATCGGGAGCGCACTCGCACACAGTCTGATCGGATACGAGAAGCTTTCGACAGGCCTGTCGAAAGTCGTGCCCAACGAAACGGTGATGCGCGATGATCTCGAGGCGACGCCGGAGATCATCGGGGAGGCAGTACAGACGATTCTGCGCAGGGAGGGTCACGAGGACGCATACGAGCGAGTCAAAAAGCTCACCCGCGGTGAACAGGTGACCCTGGAGGATTTCCACGACCTGTTCGAGGATCTGGACGTTCCCGGGGACGTCCGCGAAGAACTGGAGGCGCTGACCCCGACGGATTACGTGGGGATCGCGGACGAACTGGTCGACAACCTCGAATAACAGCGGGA
>PXSF01000031.1:0-3326 GCA_003022845.1 Halobacteriales archaeon SW_10_66_29
CTTCGACGCCGCGAAACACGACAGCAGGGTGGCTGGCGACCACGAGGACTCCCAGGCCTATCAGGCGGCAGTCCTCCGGACGATCAGCGAACGACTGCGTGCCGACGGCGTGCCGGCCGTCGCGTTCGCGCTCCGGGATACGGACAGCACCGGAATGGGAGTGTTTGCCCAGGATGGCACGGCGAAGGCGAGCACGGAGACGCTCGCCCGCTCGTTTGCGCCGCTCCAGGCGTTTCTCGCGGATCCGACGCCGGGCACCAGCGAGGTGATCGTCGCCAACGACACTCCTGCGAATCACAACCTCGCCGTGGAGTGGTCTGCCGGCGAGGAGAGCTGGTCGTTCGACGCGGACGTCGACGCACAGGGCCGGTGGCGCGGTGGATCCGTGACCGTCCCCGGCGAAGCGGAGGGGGTCTCGATACTCCTCCGCGTCAACGACCACGAGATCGAAAACCAGTACGATATTTGAGACGTTATAGCGCGACGGGCCACCCCTGGTTTTCCGCACGTACGCGCGATCAAAAGTTGGATTACAGCCACGTCCGGAGCCGACCGGTAGGCTACGTATCGCATGGTAGTGAGAAACATGGGCGGATTTGACCGGAATGTTTAAATCCTCTACAGGGAGAATATTTGAATACCAGAACGCCGCAGGCGTTCCGGCAGTACAGTGTACCGCCCGCATGACAGGGAACAATTGTTATCTGCGTCGGCGACACGTGATCAGCTGTGCTGCCGCTGGCTGCGGCGGACATGGCAGTGAGGGTTAAACCATGGCAAAAGTACTAGACGAATCAAACAACGTAGCGATAACGGAAGAGGACCTCGAGACGAAATCGAAAGGCGAACTGATCAAGCTCGCCGGCAAGCTTCGCGACCGGCGGAACGAGCTCAACCAGCTCGCCTCGGAGAAAGCCTCCGAGCGCGACGAGCTCAACGCGAAGACGCGCGAGAAAGTCGACGAGGCACAGGAGCACCGCGAGAAGCGCGACCAGCTCAACGAGGAGGTCCAGGAGCACAAGGAGAAGCGCAACGAGCTGAACGCGGAGGCAAACGAGCTCTTCGACAACCTCGAGGAGATGAAAGACGATCTGAAGCTCGACGAGGGCAAGCAGATCGAGGAGCTCGAGGAGGAGATCGAGGACCTGGAGTTCAAACAGCAGACAGAAGTGCTGGACGCCGAGGATGAGCGCGAACTCATCGAGAAGATCGAGGACAAACGCGAGAAGCTCCAGGACAAACGCGAGAAGCTCGAGCAGAACGACGAGCTCGACGAGCTCGAGGCGGAAGCCGAGGAGGTGCGCGCCGAGGCCTCCAAGCACCACCAGAAGGTGACCGAACTCGCCGACGAGGCCCAGAAGCACCACAACAAGATGATCGAGGCCTACCGCGAGGCCGACGACATCCGCGACGAGGCCGACGAGAAACACGAGGAGTTCGTCGAAGTCCAGGAGGCCGCCGACCAGCACCACGAGGACTTCGTCCGCGTCCAGAAGCGCCTCCGCGAACTCGACAAGAAAGAAGAGGAGAAAGAGCGCGAGCAGCGCGAGGAGAAGCAGGAAGCCGCCCGCGAGGAGGCAGAGGAGATCTACCAGAAGTTCAAGGAAGGCGAAACGCTGGACACCGAGGACCTAATGAAGCTGCAGAAGACCGGCCTGCTGTAAGCCGCGCGAACCCTCCGCGACGGTCCCTTCCGTTGTCGGGGGTGAGGTTTGGGGTGTGCGGCAGTCCCTGTCCTGCCGTGTTCTACGTCACCGTCGCAGCCGGGTAGGTGCTGCTGGTGGAGTTCCCCGAGTCGACACCTCCAGTAGAGACATCGGTCCACCAGTTGCGCGCGGGGCCTCGGTCGGAGCCAGAAGGGTTGTGTATCGTCGTCACCTACGGGGGCCAAGGATGCAATTCTGCGACGACTGCGGTTCCATGATGAAAAAACAGGACGGCGTGATGGTCTGTACGGGGTGTGGCAACCGCGCCGAACAGGCGGTCGACACAGAGGCGTTCGTCAGCACCGAGGAGCAGACCGGCGACGAACTGATCGAGACCACCGAGGACGCCAACTTCGAGGGCAAGCCCACGGCGAACGACGTCACCTGCGACGACTGTGGCCACGGCGAGGCGTGGTACACGATCAAGCAGACCGCCTCGGCGGACGAACCGCCGACGCGCTTTTTCAAGTGCAAGGAGTGTGGCTACCGCTGGCGGGAGTACAACTGAATGTCGCTGACGCCCACGCTGCTCCAGCAGTACGACCGGGCCGCACCGAAACGCGAGGACACCGAGACGGCGACGGTTGCGCTTGGCTGTTTCTGGGGGCCGGACGCCAAATTCGGCGCGACGGACGGCGTCGTCAGGACCCGCGTCGGCTACGCCGGCGGCACGACGCCCGAACCCACCTACGCCGACATCGGCGACCACACCGAAGCACTCCAGGTCGAGTACGACCCCGAGCGGCTGTCCTTCGCGGACCTGCTCGACGTCGCGTTCCGGAGTCACGACCCCCGCCACCAGGTCGGGAAGACGCAGTACCAGAACATCGTGTTCACGGCCACGGCGGAGCAGCGCGACGCGCTGTCGTCGTATCTGGACGACAGCGAGTACGACCGCGAGGGGATCGAAACCAGGATCGAACCGCTGGAGGGGTTCACGCTCGCGGAGCCATACCACCAGAAGTACCACCTCCAGTCAAAGCGGTGGGCCACCACCGTGTTCCGTGAGGCCGGCTACGACGGGGCAGACCTCCGGGAGTCGCCAGCGGCGGCGACGCTCAACGGCTACGTGTCGGGCCACGACATCCCCGACGCAGAACAGTTGGGCGTCGGCAGTAGCGACTCGCCGGAAGTGGACGGGCTGCAGGGCTGATACTGGTGGCTGTACGTATGTGAACACTCGAAGTGAGAATCCAGGCGGGACGGGTCTGTCTCCGCAGATGTACAGCCAGACGTGATTCAGGTACGCCATGCCGTCCCGACTCCCGTTGTTCGGGCCATAACACAGCCGGTGGACTGTCCTGGCACTGGACGGAGTCACGTCTGGCTGTCTAGCAGAGACTGGTGATACTGTCGGACGTAATTTCGTGGAGTCACGCGTTACGTTCAGCCGTTCACCCGTGCGAATACAGCCAGGAGAGTGTCACGATGTGACACAGAGTTACGTCCGACAGTATGAGGAAACGAATGACAGCCACCAGTATGAGCCGGGGGCGACCACTGCATTCTTGAGGCGGGATCACCGAGAGGTGGACGTGAGCGGGTCGACACCCGAGGAGCGCAGCCAGCCGAAAGACGGCGAGAGCGACGACCAGCCCGGTGGTACTGAGAGCGACGACA
>PXSF01000031.1:3340-8559 GCA_003022845.1 Halobacteriales archaeon SW_10_66_29
TGCTGTACGAGCCCGACCTGCTGGAACTGGCCGGCTGTGCCTCGCTGGCGGAGGCGACAACCGACTTCCGCGGCGAAGACTTCGTCCGCAAGGAGCCCAAAGACCGCGAGGAGCACGTCGGCGAGGACAGCCAGGCCTGCTTTTTCCTGCGCGACGACGGCCTCTGTGCGCTCCACGACGAGCACGACTGGAAGCCCGCACGCTGTTCGGTGTTCCCGCTGTCGGTCACCGTCGAGGACGACGACATCCACGTCTCGGTGCGGGAGTCCGCCCACGAGCACTGCGAGGGGCTCGACGTCAGCGAGCGGCGGGTGATCGACCACCTCGACGCGTTCCTCCCCGCCGTCCTGTGGGAGCTGGACGATCCGGCGACGCGACGACAGCTGTGACCAGCTGCGTTGTCCAGTTATCGCAACAGCGATCAGCGCTACGGACAGGCATCCCGGGACCCCTCTTTCCGAGCAGTGTCGGAGTCAGTTTCTACCTGAATCTGACGCGATTCAGATCCTCAGTAGATCCCACAAGGCATACAAATT
This sequence comes from Halobacteriales archaeon SW_10_66_29, assembly GCA_003022845.1. Lineage (GTDB taxonomy): Archaea > Halobacteriota > Halobacteria > Halobacteriales > Haloarculaceae > Halovenus. Next base: position 3,877 of record PXSF01000031.1, read on the forward strand.
CTGAACAATAAAACCAATATGAGTCCGAATTATATGAGAGAGGGATTCACGGTGGAACGTGGCGCCGGCATTCTACTGTTGCTCGTCGTTGTTTCGTTCGCCTACAGCGTCGTCGTCATGCGAACTCTGTACTTCTGGGTGGTTGTCTGGGCCGGTCTGTTTTCGGCGGGACTCGCTGGATTGCTGGTCTATCTCCTGTACAGCTTCGTGCTCGTCGATACGTTCGGTCTCTTGGATGTCATATCCAACCGACTCTTCTAAAGGACCGGTAATAAAAATATTAAAAATTAATATATACATAATATAAAAATATTTATACAATTTATAATGAACAGATTGGATTGTTGTTCAGTACATGAGAGTCGTTTGGTCGGTATCTCTGTGTCGAATAGCGGGATCGGTCAGGCGAGGCTGCCCTCACCAGTTGGTTGTCCAATATCGGTCAGGCTCTCGTCCAACGCTGTGAGGACTTTCCCGTCGTCAGGGCCCCTGTCCCAGCCGTAACGTCGGGTGGTTACGAGATTACCGGTGTGCCAGGAGATCACCAGATCCGGGGCCGGTTCGCCTTCCGCGACTCCATTCGGATCGAACGCGTCGTGATATGGTTGGCTGTCTACCCACGAAAGCCACGTGTCTTGTGCGTCGTCACCAAGCAACCCAATCGCCCGACGGTCGCTCAGCCAGTCGACCGCCTCCTCTGGGCCAGCGTCAGGGTCGTCGGAGAGGAGGATGAGGTCGGCATCCTCAGGCTCCGAGACAACCTGAACGGCCTCGGGGACCGTGAGGTCAAGCGCCTCGTCGACGTACATCGGCCGGTCATCGAGATGATCGAACTCCGTCGGAGTCGTCGTCCCGCTCCTGTCCGTAATGAATCCCTGACAGCCGGTAACGACTCCTGCCAGTACCAGCCCACCTGCAGCGAGGGTCTGGCGGCGGGTCGGAGTGCGGCCGTTCTCGCCTTCGGGGTCCTCGGTAACGTGTGGACGATCTTCGGCGTGGTCGGATACCATGCCTACGCTTTGGGCGCACCGATCATATACTTTTTCTCTTCGAAATTTTCTCTAATACAAATGGCGAGTGTAAACGGCACAAATCCAAGAGCATTGATCGACCACCTCGACGCGTTCCTCCCCGCCGTCCTGTGGGAGCTGGACGATCCGGCGACGCGACGACAGCTGTAGCAGTGCAGTGGCCGTGCCGACAGCTGTGGCGGCGCGCGCTAGCGGCGGACCAGTCCCTGTCAGGATTCGGCTTGCCGCCAGACCTTCCGGTCGATCACTTCGCCGTCGACCGCCTCGGCGGGGGCCTCCTCAAGCGCCCAGCGGAACTGCGGCGCGACGTCGGCGGGGGCGTGGCCCGTGCCGCCGGTGAGCTCCGTCTCGACCTGTCCGGGGTCGACGACGCCGACGACGTAGTCGGTGTCCTCGCTGAACCCCCGTGCGACCGCCTCGGCGGCGGCTTTCGACACCGCGTAGGAGCCGTAGCCGGGATAGGTGTCCCGCGCGATCGACCCCGAACTCACGATGAGTCGGGCGTCGTCGGCGAGGTGGGGCAGCGACTCGCGGAGGGTGGTGAACGCGCCGCGGGCGTTCGTCCGGAGGTGGTCGTCGAACGCGGCGTAGCTCTCCTCGGTCAGCGGCGTCTGGCCGGCGTCGCCGTGGTAGACGCCGGCGTTGGCGACGACGGCGTCGATCTCCCCGCCGATCTCCGCGGCCGTCTCCATCAGCCGCTCGACGTCGAACTCGTCGCGGACATCGGCGCGGAACGGTGTCACCTCGCCGTTCCTGTCGCTGATTTCCCCCACCGCAGCCTCCAGTTCGTCCGTGTGGCGAGCGCAGACGATCACCTGCGCGCCCGCGTCCGCCAGCGCGGCCGCGACGGCCTTCCCGATTCCGCGGCTCGCTCCTGTCACGACGGCTGTCGTTCCGTCCATGTCCGCGCCTTGGGAACGCTGCGTATTGTAGCTCCCGAAAATCGCGTAGTGATTGTCGATCCACGATGCAGCGAAGCGCAGTTTCTTTTACTGGTCTCTTCCGTATCCATACACATGTCAGCAAAGAATACTGACGACGCCGAGCATGCGGAAAGTGGGGCGCCTTCGGAGGGCGAAATCGTTGCCGATCGCTTCTCGACAGACGAGATATTCCAGCGGGTGCTGGCGACTGGCAGCGAGGAGATCAACTCTTCTCTGCGGATACTGACACTCAGCGGTGTTGCAGCCGGTTTTGCCATCTCCCTCACGTTCCTCGCCCACTCCGCCCTCGCGGGCGCAACGCCAGGTACGGAAATAACGCCGGTCGATCACTTGTTGTACCCCGTCGGGTTTCTTTACATCGTCGTCGGTCGGTATCAGTTGTTCACAGAACAGACGATCACACCGGTATCACTGGTACTGACCCGACTGGCGAGTGTTCCAGCACTGCTACGCGTGTGGGGACTCGTCCTTGCCGCAAACCTCATCGGCGTCGTCGGTGGGACCGCGTTTATTTTCTTCGGTGCCGTCCTTGATCCCCCGGCTATCGAGGCGGGACTCACGTTCGGCAAAGAAGCCGTAGCAAAAACGCCGTGGAGCCTCTTTTCGCGAGCAGTCATTGCCGGGGCTATCGTCGCGGGAATGGTATGGCTCGAACACGCGGCTCGCGAATCGGTCGCTCGGTTTCTGCTCGTGTACCTCCTCATGTTAGTCATTCCGGCGACGGGACTGTACCACGTCGTCGTCTCGACGGCCGATGCAACATTCCTCCTCTTGCACGGTGTCTCATCAGTGACGACTGTCGTCTTCGAGTTCCTGCTTCCGGTGCTGGCGGGCAACACCCTGGGTGGTGTCGGGCTCGTAGCGCTGCTGAACTACGGTCAGACCAAGGAGGCGTTTCCCGAGGCGATGCTCGAATCGCCGCGGCTCTCGTGGCGAGAGTGGGGTTTGAAGATCACAGCGACCGATCCCCGAGACAGCCAGAAGGAGTGAGTATTTTCGGGACTGCCTCGTCATATACAGCCAGACGTGACTCCGTACAGTGCTGGGACAGTCCATCGGCTGTGTCATGCCCCGAACAACGGGAGTTGGGACGGCATGGCTTGCGTGAATCACGTCTGGCTGTATATCGGGCGTTTGCCGGGCTCTGACGCACGAACTGTGACATCGTAGCGGTAACGAATCACGAACGACCGTATGAGTGCGAGCGGGGTGGTCGCCGAGCAGTGACAGGATGTTTCCCTTTGGAGTCGTTTATGGGTGCCCGGTCGTAACGTCGGGCAATGTCAGACCTCGACGGCACGCAGGTCGTGGTGGTCGGCGGCGGCTTCGGCGGGCTCTCGGCCGCCTGCTACCTCGCTGACGCCGGTGCCGACGTCCGCCTGCTGGAGAAAAACGAACAGCTCGGTGGCCGGGCCAGCCGCCTCGAAAAGGACGGGTTCACCTTCGACATGGGGCCGTCCTGGTATCTCATGCCCGACGTCTTCGAACGCTTTTTCGACCACTTCGACAGGCACCCGAGTGACTACTACGATCTCGAACCGCTCGACCCCCACTACCGCATCTTCTTCAAGGACGGCGACAGCTGCGAGGCCCGGGGCGACCACGAGTACATGCGCGGGCTGTTCGAATCCTACGAATCCGGCGCAGGCGAGGCGTTCGACGAGTACCTCGAGACGAGCCAGCGCCACTACGAGACGGCGATGGAGAAGTTCGTCTACGAGGACCGCTCGCAGCTCCGGGACTGGATCGACCCCGACGTGATGCGGGCTGCGCCGATCGGCCTGCGGCTGATCGGGTCGATGCAGAGCCACGTCGAGAACTACTTCGACCACCCGAAGCTCCAGCAGATCATGCAGTACACGCTGGTGTTTCTCGGCGGCGCGCCGCACAACACGCCGGCGCTGTACAACATCATGAGCCACGTCGACTTCAACCTCGGCGTCTACTACCCCGAGGGCGGCCTCGGCGGCGTGGTCGATGGCATCGTCGACCTGGGCGAGGAACTCGGCGTCACCTACGAGACCGACAGCGAAGTGACCGGCATCACAAGGAGCTACGACGGGTTCGTCGTCGAGACTGCCGACGAGGTGTTCCGGCCCGACCGGGTCGTCGTCAACGCCGACTACGCCCACGCCGAGCGCGAGTTGCTGCCCGAACACGAGCGCCAGTACGACGACGACTACTGGGAGAGCCGCACCTACGCCCCCTCCGCGTTCCTGATCTACCTCGGCGTCGAGGGCGACGTCGATGACCTCGCCCACCACACGCTCGTGCTGCCGACTGACTGGGACGACCACTTCGAGCAGATCTTCGACGCACCGGGCTGGCCGGAGGACCCCGCCTACTACGTCTGCGTCCCCTCGAAAACCGACGACAGCGTGGCGCCGGAGGGCCACAGCAACCTGTTCGTGCTCGTGCCGCTGGCGCCGGGCCTGCCCGACGGCCAGCGCCGCCGCGACCAGTACCGCGACCGGATCCTGGCGGATCTGGCGGAGCACACCGGTGTCGACCTCCGGGACCGCATCGTCGTCGAGGAACAGTTCTCCGTGTCGGAGTTCGCCGAGCGGTACAACGCGACGCAGGGCACTGCGCTGGGCCTCGCACACACCCTCCGCCAGACCGCGCTGCTGCGGCCCTCCAACCGCTCGTCGGCCGTCGACGGGCTGTACTTCACTGGCTCGTTCACCACGCCGGGCGTCGGCGTCCCG
>PXSF01000032.1 GCA_003022845.1 Halobacteriales archaeon SW_10_66_29
TAATGATAGAGAAAAGAATTGCAAAGGCAGTGTATGAAGTGGAAGCCCCCGACCGTCTCGACTCGGGGGGCTCGCTGCGTGACTCGGTCGCTGCGCTCCCTGCGTTACTTGCGTCGCCCGCCGTCGCCGAGACGGCCGGCCCCTTCCATTCCCGCCCGCGTGGGCAATTCAGCCGGTCATCGTCTGCCAGCCGGGAAATCAGCCGACGTGGGTGGGAGTGAAAGGGGCAGGTCGCTCAATCCATCCCGGGCGAGGCAAGCACGCGACTGCAGGGAGCGCGCGCAGCGAGCCCCGGATGGTGAGCCGAGCGCAGCGAGGCGAACGGAGTTGAGCGACCTGGGGCTTTCGACACTCCGACTCCCAACACTTCTCTCGTTCATTATACGTCGAGATTGGTCGCAAACGCCTGGAGTTCCTCGCGGTCCTCATCCACGTCTCCTACGTGGCTCCCATCAGCAAGATCATCCCGGTGTTCGTGCTCCCGCTGGAGGTGCTCGTCGTCGGGCAGCATCTCGTCGCGGTGGCGTTCTCGGGATCGACGCGCCTCAGGGCCGCAGGATCGTCTTGACGCAGCCGTCCGTCTTGTCGTTGAACGTCCGGTACATCTCCGGGCCATCCTCCAGCGGTGCCTCGTGGGTGAGGACGAACGACGGGTCGATGTCGCCGGCCTCGATCCGGTCCAGCAGCGGTTCGAGGTAGCGCTGGACGTGGGTCTGGCCCGTCTCGATCGTCAACCCCTTGTTCATCACGGCGCCGAACGGGAGGTTGTCGACCCGGCCGACGTATGCGCCGGGTACCGACAGCGTACCGCCTTTCCGGCAGCACTTGATCGCCTCCCTGAGGACGTACGGCCGGTCGTCCTCCAGTTTGAGTCGCTGTTTCACCCGGTCGGAGGCGGCGACGACGCCGGTGCCGTGGGCGTCGGTGCCGACGGCGTCGATACACCGGTCGGGGCCGCGGCCGCCGGTCATCTCCATCAGCCGGTCGTACACGTCGGTCTCCTCGTAGTTGATCGTCTCCGCGTCGCCGTGCTCGCGGGCCATGTCCAGCCGCTCGTCGAAGCGGTCGATCGCGATCACGCGCTCGGCACCCAGCATGTGGGCGCTCTGGATCGCGAACTGGCCGACCGCGCCACAGCCCCAGACCGCGACCGTGTCGTCCGCCTCGATGTCGGCGTTCTCCGCGGCCATGTACCCCGTCGGGAACACGTCCGAGAGGAGCAGCACCTGCTCGTCCGGGAGGTCCGATTCGATTGTGATCGGGCCGACGTCGGCGTAGGGGACGCGCAGGTACTCGGCCTGGCTACCGGCGTACCCGCCCATCATGTGCGAGTAGCCGTACAGACCGGCCGGGGAGTGACCCATCATCGAGCGGGCCAGCTCCGCGTTGGGGTTGGAGTTGTCACACAGCGAGTACAGTTCCTCCTCGCAGAACCAGCAGGCCCCGCAGCTGATCGTGAACGGGACAACGACGCGATCACCGATTTCCAGCGTCTCGACGTCGCTGCCGACCTCGACCACCTCGCCCATCGGCTCGTGACCCAGGATGTCCCCTTTCTGCATCGAGGGCACCCGGTCGTGGTAGAGGTGCAGATCCGACCCGCAGATCGCAGTCGCGGTGACCTCGATGATGGCGTCCGAGGGGTTGACGAGGCTCGGCCGCGGGACGTCCTCGACGCGGACGTCCTCCTTGCCGTGCCAGGTGAGCGCTTTCATCGCCGACTCTCCCGGGCAGTCATACCAGATCACCCGATCCCCGGGCAGAGGGGTTCTCGTCGAGGCTGGGGATCTCGCCGCTCTCGACGAGGCTCTTGAACCGGGACAGCGCCTTGCCGGCGATCGCTTCCGGGACGAGGTCGAGCCGCCTCGCGGCCGCGCTGCCGACGCTACCGCCCGGCGGATCGAAGCTGATCGTCAGCGTCACCTCCGTCCCGCGGTCGCCGGGCGCGTCGCTGAACTGGACCTCCCCCTCGTTGGGCACCATCGCGTCGGCCGGCGAGCGCCAGACGATCGACTCGCCGGGCTGTTCGTCGACGATCCGCGTCTCCCAGGAGGCGTCCCAGCCGCGGGGGCCCTGGACGGTCCACTGGAGCCGGTCCTCGCCCTGGGGCTGGACGTCGGCGAAGTGCCCCATGATCTTCGACATCGTCTCGGGGTCGCGCCAGGCCTCGTACAGGTCCTGGGCTGGCTCGCCGATCGTGATCGAGCGGGTCACTTCCGTCGATTCGCCCGCGACCGTCGGCGCCGCGGATCCGCTGTCGCTCCTGCTCGGCGAGACGCCGAGCGCGCGGCCGAGCACAGCGCCCCCCGTGAGCGCCATCACGAGCCCGCGGACCGAGCGGCGCCTGAGCCCGCGCACCACGAGCACGCCGCCGATCAGCAGCGTGATCGCTCGTCGCAGCCGCCCGCGGCCGTCGTCTGACTCCGCTCTGTCGGGTTGTTGTGCACTTCCGGGCTGTCGATCTCGTGTCGTATCTTGTGTCGCCATGTCAAACGTACCTCGTTCGTGTGAGAGCCGTTCGCTCCGGACTGCATCCGGCGGTAGCGAGCTACAGGGACCGGCCAGGACTACGGCGCGTTTCCGGGTAACGACGCTGCTTGCATTTGCAGCCAGCCGCGCACCTGTGGCCGATCTCACGCACCCGCGCCTGCGCGAGGAGTAGACGCCGCGGAAGCAGACCGGCCCGGTGTTCAGAGCGCGTCGACGAGCGATTCCGCCGCCTGCTCGACGGTTAGCCCCCAGACTGAGACGCCGGTCGTCATCGCCAGCAGCGTGTCGAGGCCGAAGAAGGCGAACAGGCCGGCGGCGACGAAGTACGCCTTCCGGAGGTCGAAAAATCGCGAGAAGCGGCTGAAGAAGTACGCATTGACGAGGCTCACGGGGATGATCGCCAGCATCTCGCCGGCCCAGATCGCAGACGTGGCGCCGTACTGGGCGGCGAGACTGATCGTCACCAGCTGCGTCTTGTCGCCGAACTCGCCGGCCGCCATCAGCACGAAGATCGGGAGGTAGCCGCCGAACCGGTCGGGCACCTCTACGTCCGTACCCGGAACCGTCACCTCTTGGACGATCGCCATCCCGCCGTCGGTCGTCGCCGACTCCCCCATCGCTCTGTCCGCGCCGGGTGCCGGCGCCGACCGCAGCAGCAGGTAGGCAAACAGGAGAAACATCGCCGCGGAGAGCCCGTCGAGCGCGACCGGCGGCAGCGCCCGCTGCAGCGCTTCCCCGAACCAGATTTCCAGCGCCGTCCAGCCCGCGAACGCAGTGCCGGCGGTCGCGACGACGCCCAGCGGGTGGTACCGCGTCGAGAGCGCGGCGATGATGAGCTGGACTTTTTCGCCCGGCAGCACGGCTAACTGCGCGAAAAACGCGACCACGACGATCGTGAAATACTCGCTCATGCGCCGTACTCACCGTGCAGTGACTGCCGGGCGTCGGAAGGGCGCCGCGGAGAGGTGGACCGCACCGGCGGGACCCATTACGATGAATTAGACGGAGCTAATTTGAAAAAGCCTCTCATCTACTGGAATGGTCCGTGGAGCCAATACAACGAATAGGCTGCGATTGCGGCCGCAGTCGTCGCGTCTGGGGAACGAGCACTCGCTTGGTGACTGGTACCGCGCGACACACCGGCCGAACGTTTTTACCACTCTCAGGCCAACTGACAGCTATGTCGCGGCCCGCTGTAGTACAGGCGTACTGAAGCCCCCGACAGTCCAGCACGCCGCCCGCAGCGACGCGGTTTCTCGGGACGCGACCCGTTCGGAGTGACACCGTTCTCAACTCACACATGACAGACCTCCCAGAGACGTACGACCCGGACAGCATCGAATCGAAGTGGCGCGAGCGGTGGCAGGAGATGGACGTATACAGCTACGACGGGAGCGGCGACCCCGAGACGGCGTACGTCATCGACGCCCCGCCGCCGTACCCGACGGGGAACCTCCACATCGGCAACGCCCTGGGCTGGTGTTACATGGATTTCGCGGCCCGCTACCACCGCCTGCAGGGCGCGGACGTCCTCTTCCCACAGGGCTGGGACTGCCACGGCCTGCCGACGGAGGTGAAAGTCGAAGAGATTCACGGGATACACCGGACTGAGGTCCCCCGCGAGGAGTTCCGCGAGCTGTGTATCGAGCACACCGAGGAGCAGATCGCTGCGATGCGGGAGACGATGGAGCGGCTGGGGTTCTCCCAGGACTGGGACCACGAGTACAGGACGATGGACCCCGAGTACTGGGGCGAAACCCAGCGCTCGGTCGTCCGCATGGCCGAGAACGGCTACGTCTACCGCGACGAACACCCCGTCAACTGGTGCCCGCGCTGCCGGACCGCCATCGCCGACGCCGAGGTCGAAACCGCGGAGGCCGTGCCCGCGACGCTGTACACGATCACGTTCCCGGGCACGGACGGTGGGGCCGACGGCGAGGGCGACGAGCGAAGCGAGTCGATCGACATCGCGACGACGCGGCCGGAACTGCTTTCGGCCTGCGTCGCCGTCGCCGTCGACCCCGACGACGAGCGCTACGCCGACCGCGTCGGCGATACCGTCGAGGTGCCGCTGTTCGGCCAGCACGTCGAGGTGCTCGCCGACGACGATGTCGACAGCGACTTTGGCACCGGGGCGGTGATGATCTGCACGTTCGGGGACAAACAGGACGTCGACTGGTGGGCCGAACACGACCTCCCGCTGCGGTCGGCCCTCGGGAAAGACGGCACGCTCACCGACGCCGCCGGCGAGTACGCGGGCCTGGCCCTCGACGAGGCCGAGGATGCGATCGTGGCTGACCTGGACGCGGCGGGCTCCCTGCAGGACCGATCCGAGACCACCGGCAACGTCGGCCAGTGCTGGCGGTGTGACACGCCGATCGAGATCCTCTCGACCGAGCAGTGGTTCATCGAGGTCCGCGAGGAGGAGATCCTCGACACGGCGCAGGCCGTCGAGTGGCTTCCCGAGCACATGTACGAGCGGCTGGCCGACTGGACCCGCGGGATGGACTGGGACTGGGTGATCTCCCGCCAGCGGGAGTTCGCGACGCCGATCCCCGCCTGGCACTGCGCGAGCGACGGCTGCGAGTACACCGACATCGCCAGCGAAAAGGAACTGCCGGTCGACCCCACGGAGACCGAGCCAGCGATCGACGCCTGTCCCGAGTGCGGTGGGGACGCGTGGATCGGCGAGACCGACGTGATGGACACGTGGGTCGACTC
>PXSF01000033.1 GCA_003022845.1 Halobacteriales archaeon SW_10_66_29
CTCGCCAGGCGGAGAGCGAGGAGCGCAGCAAGTCCCGGGAGCCGAGCGTGCGGGGGCTTCCCTGCCGAGTCTCAATACTGCTTGCAGTTCTTTTCTCACTCATTATGCGTGCGGTCGATCCCGTAACGACTCACAATAATCACTATCAGTCCGCCAGGGACGTGATCTGTGTAGCCGAGAGAAACTGCTGGGTGATCGGCACGCCCCCGACCAGTTCCTGACGGATTGCGGCAGATTTTTTGTCGGCAGCCTCACCAGTCAGACACATGACCCAACCACCGACGACGCGCCGGCGACTCCTCGCGGCAGGCGGTGCCGCGTCGCTGGCTGCGCTTGCCGGCTGTAGTGGCATCCTTGGTGACGACGATAGCGACGCATCCGGCGACCTGGACGCGGTGCCGGCGGACACCGAATTCGTCGTGTCGGTCGACGTCCAGCAGGTGCTGAACGACGACCTGCCCGCGGAGCGCCTCCGGGAGATGGGGGAGATGGACGGGACCGTCGGCGAGGTGCCGACGATGGACGAACTGCTACAGCAGGTCGAGGCGGAGCTGGGGCTGGACCCCCGCGGCCTCTCGACGGCGTTGCTGTTCGCCACGAGCAGCGGCGACGAGTCGGGCGGCGCCATCATCGAAGCCGACTGGAGCGAGAGTGACCTCGAGGCGGCACTGGAGAACGAACAGCCCGTCGAGACGACGACTTATCAGGATCGGACGGTACACGAGACGCCCGACGCCGCCGTCGGCGTCCTCTCGGAGGGGCAGTACGTCGTCGGACTTCCCGACGGTGTCCGGCGGAGCATCGACGCCGCGACGGGGAACGCACCATCGGTCGACAACGCTACGGCGACGGCCTACGAGGACGCCCCCGACGGCTACGTCCGGTTCGGGTTCGCGCCGCCGGCGGACGCGGGTGCGCCCGTCGCGGGCGGCAGCGGGGCCGCCCAGGATCTCCAGCACGGCTCCGGCGCGCTCTCCGCCGGAGGCGGAAGCCGCGGCGCGGAGATCCGCCTCGAATTCGGGTCGAGCGAGACTGCCGGCCAGACGGTGACAGCTATCGAGGCCGGCCTCGCCCGGGCCGGCAGCGAGATCAGCTCCGGGATGTCGCCCGAACTCGGCCAGGAGTTCAAGGGGATCCTCGAATCGACGGACGTGTCGCAGGACGGCTCGACTGTCACCGTCGAGATGACCGACACGGACGGCTGGCTCCCGGTCGCGATCCCCGCCGTGCTGGCCTCGTTCGTGCTCGGATTAGGCGGCCAGCGACAACAGCGGCCGGCGCCACAGGCGGGGTTCGAATTCGACTACGACGACGCCGCCGGAACGGTGACGATCACACACACCGCTGGCGATACGATCCGCGCAGATCGGCTGTACGTCTACGGCGACGCCGTGAACGGGTCGTGGCTCAACCTCGGCGGAGACGCCTCCGGTACCGTCGACGGCGCGCCGGGGGTCGTCGCCGGCGACAGCCTCACCGTCGACGCCGATCCAGGCGCGAGGGTCGACCTCATCTGGGAAGGCACGAACAGGACGGTGACGCTCGGAACGTTCACCGTCCCGGGCTGAAACGGGCGGGGACCGATCAGGACGGCTCCGAGCGGTCGGCGCGGTGTTCGCTGATGAGGCGGTCGACCATCTCGGCGCTCTGCTGGCGCTCGCGTTCGGCGGCGCGCTCCTCCCAGTCGGCGATTGCGTCCTCGATCTCGGACTCGCGGGCGACGGCGAGTTCGTCGACCTCCTGGACGGTCACGAGGTCGGCGGGCGCGACGGGGATCTCGCGCTCGAACAGCACGCGGTCGGCCATCCCCGAGAGCTGCCCGTTCCGCAGGACGACCTTCGGGTTGACGTCGGCGAGGCGCTCGGCGGTCGAGCGGCCGGCACCGCTGGCGTCCCGCAGCAGGATGACGTCGTCCTCGGCGAGGCCGAACCGCTCGTGGGCCGCCTCGATGTCGTCGGTCGTGAACTGTTCGATCACCTTCACCGGCACCAGCCCCGCCTTCTTCTCGGCGACGTCGGCGAAGTTCGAGTGGTCGAGCTTCCAGAGCGCCTTCAGCCGGTCGAGCTTGCCCTCCAGCTCCTCGACCGTCTCGCGCTCGCTCTCGAGTTCGCGCTCCAGGCGGTCGTTCTCCCGCTCCAGGCGGGTCACCTCGCGGCGCTCGCGGGCCTCGCGGCGCTCCTCCCGGCGGGCGTTCGAGAGCTCGTCCTCCAGGTCGTCGATGCGGTCGTCCTTGGCCTCGATGGTCTCCTCCAGCGTCTCGACGTGGTCCTGGAGGCGCTCGACCTGGCCGTCGAGCTGCTTGATCCGGCGCTCCTCGGCCGTGAGTTCGCGCTCGACGTGTTCGTGCTCCTCCTCGTCGTCGGCGTCGTCGTCCTGCAGGTCCTCGAGCACCGCCTCGACGGACTCCTCGTCGGCGATCACCCGCGAGAGCACGGTCCCGAGCTCCTGGCGGGGCGGCACTTTCGCCGCCACGCGCTCGAACTGGTCGACGTGGGCGTCGTAGGCGCCGAGGGCGGCGGCGATGGCGTCGCGCTCGTGGTCGTTGTCGTAGCCGACCTCGCGGGTCCGGTGTTTTTTCACGTCCACGGGGAGGTCGCGGTCGGGGGTCCAGCCGGCGGCGTCGAAGCTCCGGCGGATCTTCTCGACGGTCCCGGGCATCGGCGTCACGTCCGCGGCGACGAGCAGCGGGCGGCCGCGCTCGACGATCCACTCGATGACCGCCGCGGTGTCCGCCGTCCGGGTACTCAGCACGTCCAGCACCTCGCCCTCCAGCCCGAGGACCGCGACGGCGGTGGTCGTCCCGGGGTCGATCCCGACGATGACGTGCTCGCGGCGCTTCGCCAGCGGCCGGAACTCGATGCCGTCCCGGCGCTTGCGCTCGATCTCTACCCGGACGTCGCCCGATCGTCCGGCCGACACCGGGATCTCCTCCGGCCGCGCTTCGACGGTGAAGATCGCGTTCGAGAAGCCGCCGTACTTCTCGGTCACGTCCCGCTCATATTCGAGGCCTGCGTCGTCCAGTTCGGACTCGACCTCCCGCGTGCGGCGCTTGACCGAGCCGTGGATGCGGCGGGTGTAGCGGTCCTCGCTCCAGCCGCCGCCCCCGCCCGTCGAGCGCCCGCGGGCGACCTTCACCTCGGTCGTGTCGGTAAAGGCCGTCACCTCGTGGCCGACGTTCGCGGCCGCCAGCCGGGCCGCCGCCTCGGCTTCCTGCATCGGGTCCTTGCCGTAGGGGACGCCGTGCCGGGAGGCCACCCGCGAGAGCGGTTCGGGCTGCTCCGCACCGGTGACCTGGACCAGCCGCGTCCCGGCCGGGAGCGAACCGAGGAAGTGGATCAGGGCGTCCTTGTCCTCGGCCAGTTCGTACATGTTGTCCGTCGCCAGCAGCGCCGGCTCCTCCTCGTCGATGCGCCGGCGGAGTTTCCGGTAGCTGACGACATCGCGTTCGATCTCCTCGCCGTCGAACACGACGAGGGCGTAGGAGGGCGAATCGCCACGCACGTCCCCGCTCTGGATGTCGACGCCGAAGATGACTGCGTCGAGAGCTGCCGTGCGGGTGCTCACGACTGGGGGATAGGGAGCCAGCTATCATAAATCTTCCAGCACTCCTTTTTACAATGCGCTACTCCTTTTTATTTAGATATGAAACCGTAAGATAGACACCTTCGTGTGCAAAAGCATAACAAAGTGAAAGGTAATAGATTCCTGCTCGGGTTTGTCGTTGTTGTGGTAGCTATTACTGGGTTATTTATAATGATAGATGGTCAAACAAATGCTGAGGCAGGCAAACAAGCAACCGTAGCTTCGACTGAGGTAATCAGTCAGGGATGTGAAGCTGAGATTAGCGATACGATCGTGTCGACGACAGTAATGTCGTCAGAACCTACATTTAGGAGTACTATTTGGAATGTCTCGGAAGACTCAGAACTATCAACCTCAATAAAAGAATATGAAGAAGGGTACTTCGATATCCACGTGAATACTCAGGTCGACACTACAAATACTTCTAACCAGACCCAGTGTTCCGGACGGTACGGAATCCACTATCAATTAGATGCAGAGGTTCCGACTGACTCGGACGATCTAGTTATACGATTGATCGAAAACGGTGACGAAGCAGCCTGCGCTTACTCCAGTTCATCCGAAGAATATCTTTGTTAGCTTCTAATTTCATATATCTTTAATAACAATCGCTCTATCCAAATGAAGTGTGATTCCTGTCGATTTTCGAGTGAAGAGTCAGTGAGTACGTCGACAGCTGTAGTGAGTTGTGTGACCGCTCGTGGATAGTGATGATCGTCTTCGACCGATGGATGCGTTGGTGATGTCCTCGGACATGTACGTGACACTCCGCCCGGGTCCACCCTGATGGTTTCGTTTCAGTGACTGGATGGGACACTACGGACCGCGAACACTACGGACCGCGGACGCTCGGATCGAGAAAGCGCGCGAGTTCTGCGCTGAAGGTGTCGGCGAGCGTCGCCACGTCGTCGCCGACGAGCAGGTCGTAGCTGTCTTCCAGTGCTGTCTCGACGTGTGCACCGAGCGCCACGTCGAAGATGGCGTCGCTGTCGAGAAACTCGGTTGCGGTCGCGTACTCGCGCTCGCGCTCGACGACGTACCGGTCGCCGTCAACGAACGGGCCGAAGGAGCTCTGGTCGTCGGCGTAGGCCTCGTAGAAGCGCTCTGCGTGCTCGCGGACGCCAACCGGCGGCCCGTCGTGGCGCTCGACGCGCGGGCGCTCGGCGACAGCGAGTTCGAACAGCAGTACTGCGTCGCCGTCTGCGTCGCCCGCATCGTTCTCCCCGCCCTCGTCCTCGGCGAAGGCGTCGCTGCGGAACACGTCGAACCCCCGCCGATCGAGTTCGTCGGCGATCCCCGCCTCCGAGCGGTCGAGCTGGGGCCACAGCTGGTCCTCGACGACGTCCGGCGCCTCGAACCGGACGGCGACAGGCGTCGTGCCCCGCCACTCGAACCCGTCGCGGACGCCCGCAGGTGTGAGAGGCTCCGGCGACGCGGGCTCGAACAGCTCCTCGCGAGGGTCGGCGAGCAGCTCGCGGGCGAAGTGCTGGACCCGCGCGAGGTTCGCCGCCGAGAGCACCGCTGCGACGTTGCGCTCGGGGTCGGTCGGGTCGATCACCACCAGCGGGTCGTCGAACGCCGCCTGGCCGTGCTCCTCGGGGTCGAACCGGACCGG
>PXSF01000034.1 GCA_003022845.1 Halobacteriales archaeon SW_10_66_29
AGGTGGATACCATCCCGTACTGGCAGGACAGTCTCGTCCGGATGACCACGTCGTTTCACGACGAACTACACCTGGACTGTACTCCTGACAACTACCTCAGGATTGTTGACAACCAATCAGAGCTGTTCGGAATCATCGTCGGGGTGAGTGCGCGAGTAGGAGGTGCCGACTCGTCTGCCGTGACCAAGGCCGAACAGTTCGGAAAGGCGTATTTCAAATTCGAGCAGCTCGCCAGAGATTGCATCCAGTATCACGAGACGCAGGATGGCGACCCATGGAATGCATGGGCAGTGATGAAACACGATCGAATAGGTACGTATCTGTGCGAGCGGCAGGCGGAAGTCATGGCTTACGTGGACGAGCTGCCCGAACAGTACCGTCGGCTCGTGATGCCGATCGTTGGGGTCGAAATCGAGGAGTGGATTGCTCAGCACCGATAGTGACGGTGAATCACTTTGACAAATACATACGTGATTTGATGACGGCAGACACCGATACCACACCTGGAAACGCACAGACCAGTATAGCAAGGGAAATTCGGGAGAACATATAATAGCGATCATATGGCAAAAAAACCACTGGAGAACGTGACAGGCGACGTGAATAGAAGACAGATTCTCGGGACGGTAGCCGCGGGTAGCGCGGGACTACTCACTGGGTGTCTGAACGATAACGATGGTACAGAGTATGCGACGATGCAGCGGCTCGTCTTGCTGAACAACACGAGCAGCGACGTAACTGTAACGCTCCGTATTGAACGAGAAGACAGCGAGAAGGTAGTCCACGAGAAGAACTATTCACTTCCGGGTGGTTTCGATGGCGTCGCAGTCGAATGCGTTTGGCCTGACAGTCCACTGCGCGTAATGACCCGGAAAGCTGATGCGAAGACGTGGCGCACGCTTACCACGGTTGACCGTAGTGGCTGCATGATCGTGTACTCGGAAACGAACGACAGTGGCATCAGATTCTACACCAGCACCGATAGCTGCCCCGTTCGATCTGCCGATTGTCATACGAACGTCGAGAGCTGAGTGTCAATACTGGAGGTCACGAGCCAGCGTGACGGCAGCGGAAGCGCGGCCGCCGCGTCAGAGAATAATGCTCTTGCGCTCGACGAAGGCTTCGATGGTGTAGCCGATGCCCTCGCGGCCGATGCCGGAGTCTTTGACGCCGCCAAACGGGATGTCGCCGAGGCCGTGGCTCGGCTTGCCGTTGATGCGGACGCCGCCGACTTCGAGGCGTTCGGCGACCCGCATCGCGCGGTCGTAGTCCTTGGTGAACACGGAGGCGTCGAGGCCGAGGTCGCTTTCGTTTGCGAGTTCGAGCGCCTCCTCCTCACCGGCGACGCTGGTGACGGCGGCGACGGGGCCGAACTGCTCCTCGTGGACGATCCGGGCGTCGTGTGGCACGTCGGCCAGCAGTGCCGGCTGGATGAACTGCCCGTCGCGCTCGCCGCCGCGGACGAGCGTCGCGCCCTTCTCGACGGCGTCGTCGATCAGTTCCTCGACCCAGTCGGCCTGGGATTCGGAGATCAGCGGGCCGACTTTCGTGTCGGGGTCGAAGAGGTCGCCCGTCACCCAGTTGTCCAGCTCCACTTCGAGACGGTCGACGACCTCGTCGTGGACGTCCTCGTGTGCCAGCACGCGCGAGACGGCCGAACACCGCTGGCCGGCGTACTTGAACGACCCGGCGGCGGAGTTCGAGGTCACTTCCGCGAGGTCGGCGTCAGGGAACACGAGCGCCGGGGCGTTGCCGCCAAGCTCCATGTGCAGGTCAACCATGCCACTGACTGAGGCGACGTGCTTGCCGGCGTTCGAGGAGCCGGTCATCGCGATCGCGTTGATCCGGTCGTCGCCGGCCAGCAGGTCGCCGATCTCGCTGGCGCGTCCGGGAACGAACGCGAAGGCGCCGTCGGGAATCTCCGTGGCGTTCGCGATGATGTCCGCCAGGATCGCCCCGCTGACCGGCGTCTTCGTCGCGGGCTTGAGGATCACCGAGTTGCCGGCCGCGATCGCCGGCGCGACCTGTAGTGCGGTCGTCGCGAGGGGGTAGTTGTACGGCGTGATGCAGAGGACGGTGCCGACCGGCTCCCACTGCACGATCGCCTTCCAGCCCTCGTGGCCTTCGGTCGTCCCCTCGACGTACTCGCCCTGGAGGTCCCGAACCTCGCCGACGGCCCGCCGGAACCGCTCGGCGGCGCTGTCGACCTCGCTCCGGGCGCTGGCGATCGGTTTCCCCGCCTCGCGGACGATGACTTCCGCGAGCTCGTCCTTGCGATTCTCGATGCCCTCGGCGATCGCCTCCAGCCAGTTGGCACGCTGGACGATCGTCGTCTCTTTCATCTCGCGCTCGGCGTGCTCGGCGGCCGAAAGCGCCGAGTCGACGTCTCCCGGCGACGCCGCTGCAACGGACGCGAACGGCTCGCCGTCGGTCAGGTCCTGTACGTCGATCGCCTCCGACGTGGCCTGCCAGGCCCCCTCCAGATAGAGCCCATCCGGGTACGAGTGTTCTTTTGTTGCCATAGCTATCCATTTCTGCGCCAGAGTTAAGAACTTTACTCAAGATAAAGTTAATACCAATGAAGAACTGTGCGGGACCCGGATCCGGTCGGCGCCGTCGCCTCGACAAGCGGCTCACAGCGGACTCGCTGGCGGCGATCTGGTTCGCGCGGCCGAACGGGTTCGCGTGGCTGACCGGTGGCTCCAACGTGGTCGACAGGGCGGGATCGGTGGGGGTCGCCGCGGCGGGCTACGACGGCGACGAGGTTCGCGTCGTCACGAACAACATCGAGGCCGACCGGCTCGCGACCGAGGAGTTGCCCGACGACGTGGCGGTGTCGTCCTACGACTGGTACGAGACGTCGCTCGCCGAGGCCGTCGCAGCGCGGAGTCCGACGCCGGCGGCAGCCGACTTCGACGTGCCGGGGTTCGAGACCGTCGACGCGACGGAACTGCGCCAGCCGCTGACCGAGTACGACACCGAGCGTTACCGGGAGCTCGGCGCGACGACCGCGGAGGCAGTCGAAGCGACCTGCCGCGAGGCGTCAGCGGCGGATACGGAGCAGACGGTTGCGGCGCGGCTCCGCGGCCGGCTGGCCGAGGACGGGATCGACTCGCCGGTCGTCCTCGTCGGCGGCGAGGAGCGTGCACCCATTTACCGGCACCCGACGCCGACGGAGACACCGATCGGCGGGTACGCGCTGGTCATCGTGACTGCCGAACACGACGGGCTGTTCGCGTCCTGCACCCGGACAGTTGCCTCTGATCCGCCGGAGTGGCTGCTGGCCCGTCACCGCGCAGCCGCGCGCGTCGAGGCGACCGCGCTCGCAGCGACACGCGACGTCGGCACTGCTGGCGGGACTGCAGGCGACGTGTTCGCGGCGATCCGGGACGCATACGACGCAGTGGGCTGGGAGGGGGAGTGGCGCCGCCATCACCAGGGTGGCGCCGCAGGGTTCGCCGGCCGGGAGTGGATCGCGACGCCGGACTCCACGGAATCCGTTTACCTGCCGATGGCCTACGCCTGGAATCCGACGGTCGAGGGAGCGAAAAGCGAGGACACCGTGCTCGTCGACGCCGACGGCTACGAGACGCTCACTGCCGGGGACTGGCCGACGATCACCGTCGAAGCCGTCGGCTACGACGAGACGCTCGAGCGGCCCGCCGTGCTCGAACGGTAAGCCCGCCGCTGTCGCTTCGAGCGTGGCTTACAGCCGGTAGCTGACAGGCGACACCGCGGTCACGCCCTGTCGTGGGGGACCATTCCGCCACGGAGGTGGTGTCGCACTGCCGCGGCGCCTCCGTGGGTATCCGTCAGCGCACACGGCTTCTAGTCCCGGTTTGATACTTAAATGTCGGGACGGATCTAGAGAGGTGCCAGTATCGCTCGCGTCTGTGCGGGAGAGTCAGTTACTCCTCGGATGCGTCCGAGGGCGTCGTTCCGCGGTCAAGGTGGTCGAAGATGTCGGAGACGAGGTCGGGCAGTTCGTCCCGGAGCAGATCATCGGGGCTTCCCTCGGTGTTCGGCGCGCCATTGGTGAACCGGAGACAGAGCTTGTCGAGGCGGCGCATCAGGTCGACCTCGGTGTCGCCGTAGTTGCGCTGTTCGGCGATGATCGCGAGGCGCTGGGCTTCCCGTCCGAGCGCGTCCAGGTCCCGCGCGAGTTCGCGGCTGTTCGGCTCCTCGGCGTCCTCGAGGTGGTGGCGGTAGCTCGCCTGGACGTTTGTAGTCACTTCGATCGCGGCTCGCGCCCAGTCGCCGTAGCTGCCCGCACCGCGCAGCAGGTCCTGCATGAGCTGTCCTGTTGCGAAGCCGCCGGCGAACCCCATCCCCGGACCGAATGAATCGAACATACGCACTCCTCGACTGGCAGCCGCATAAATCCTCTGTGGGGTTGAGTGGTGTCGTCGCGTCTCGGTTGCCGGGCGGAGCGACGCCGCGGGTCCGACTGTCACCTCACCGTCCGGACGACGGTGTTCTTGAATACTCCAGCGCCGGTCTGGCTCAACTGCTCACTCGACTTCCGCCCCCTCGCAGCTGCTGTCGAGGCAGCGGCGGCCAGTGGGCGTTTCGAACGTCGGCAGCCCGCAGTCGCAGGTGCCGTCGTGGCGGCCGACGGGAAAGGAGAACCCGGTCTCGCAGTCGGGGTAGGCGTCACAGCCAAGCAGCAGGCCGCCGCGGCGCAGGACCCGCAGGTCGTCCCCGCAGTCGGGACAGTCGAACTCGCGGTCGAACGCCGCGCGGACGCGGTCGTCGAACGACTCACACTCGTAGTCCAGGCACACCTCGAAGACTTCGCCGCGCTCGGCCCTGAACCGCGGGAGACTGCAGTCCGAGCAGTGATCGTCCAGCACCGTTGCGTCGGCGGGCACCGAGTACGAATCCTCGCAGTCCGGGCAGGAGACGGTCCCGCCCGAGCGGACGAGCGACGACTCGCAGGCGGGGCAGGTACCGACCGGCACACCGGCGTCGTTCGTCCGGTAGCGGTTGCGGGCGTACTCCTCGTGGACCGTGACCGACAGCGACTGGTCGCCGTCCTGGGCGGTGACGGCGTCGGGACTCACGGTGACGGTGTCGGCGCGGGTGAGCCAGGCCACCGGCTGGTAGCCGGCGGCGTCGTGCACCAGGACGGTGCCGTCGGGTTTGATCACGACGAGGACATCCCCGCGCTGGGTGCGGTCGCG
>PXSF01000040.1:0-6905 GCA_003022845.1 Halobacteriales archaeon SW_10_66_29
CCGTCCTTGTTCGCCAGCAGGATGGCCGAGATGTGCTGGAAGAACATGTCCTCGCCCATCCCGCGCTCCTCGCGCTCCTCGGGGGAGAGTGACTCGAACCCGATCCCGAACTGTCCGTTGACGATTTCCTCCGCCCGCTCGGGTCCGTCCGGCCGGAGGTAGTACCAGTGACCGGGCTCTCTGATCACGCTGTGGCGTTCGCCGTGCTCCTGGAGTTTCTCGGCCGTGTCGTGTTCGGGGTCGAACGTCACCGGCATGAACGCGACCTCGTCGGCGAACCCCTGTTCGACGGAGTCGTCCTGGACGTGCCGGTCGCCGACGAACTCCGTCGTCGTGACCTCGCGGTCGTGCAGCGGCGCCGGGACGGTCGCCTCGGGCAGCGGGTCGGCGTGGATCGGGTACTCGAGAGCGCCCTCGTCACGGGCGGACCGGAGGTCGTCGTACCGCTCGGGCTTCTCGAGCACGACGTCGTCCGTCGCCCCCGGTGAACTCGACAGCGGCCCGACGTCGAGACAGCCGGCCGCGGACAGCGCGACCCCCGTTGCTGTCCCCGCTTTCAGGAAGTCCCGTCTGTGCATAGTTGAGTGTAGCATCTCAACAGTTTAAACCCTGCTCGGTTCGGTAACAGCGGTACAGAAACGGGATGATACACAGCCAGACGTGATTCATTCATACGGTCGTTCGTGATTTGTTACCACTACGGTGTCACAGTTCGTGCGTCACAGCCATAGGCGTCCGAGCTCTCCGGCGTTATTCGAGTTCCTCGGCGAGGTCGTCGGCGTCGATGTCGGCTTCCTCGAGGGCCTCCTCGATGTCGCCGCCGCCACCGCCCATGCCCCCCATGCCGCCCATCATGCCGGGCATGCCCATGCCGCTGCCGTCGATGGTCTCCTGGACGACGATCCGGTCGATCCCCAGGAGGTCGATCAGCTGCTGGCCGATCTGCTGTTTCTGCATCATCCACTGCTGGTTCATCGTCAGCTCCGGCGTCGCCTCGATGTACAGCGAATCCTTCTCGACCTCGACGGTCTCGAACTCGGGCTCGGGCTCCTCTTCATCTTTCTCTTCCCCTTCCTCTTCCTCTTCAGCGTCTTCCTCGCTTTCGGCGTCGGCGTCCTCACCTTCTGCCTCCTCGGCGGCTTCCCCGTCCTCGGCGGCTTCCCCGTCCTCGTCAGGTTCGACCAGCTGTTCCTCCTCGACAGTGTCGGTCCGGAACCAGATGTTCAGGTCCATGTCGAGGAACACGTCCAGCAGGCCGCTGGCCTTCTCCTCGCGGTCCTCGACGACGTCGACGATCTCGTACTCGTATTCGATGTCGTCGCCAGCGAGGGGGTGATTGAAATCGACGCGCGCGCGGCCGCCGATGATCGTCTCGACGAACCCCTCCCGGCCGTCGATCCGGACCTGGGCGCCCGGATAGCGGTCGTCCTCGGGGATCTTGTCCTTGCTGATCGTGCGGACCTCGTCCTCGTCGTAGGTGCCAAACGCCTCCTCGGCGGGGACGGTCACGGTGCTGGTGCCGCCGACCTCCCTGCCCATGATGTCGTCCTCGACGGACTGGAAGATGTGCCCGTGACCGAGCACGATGGTGCGGGGGGCGAACTCCTGGTCGGCGTCGACGTCTTCCTCCTCCGCGACCTCGGGGTCCGTCGTGTCGACGAGCGTCCCGTCGTCGGTCGTTCGCGCGGTGTAGTCGAGCAGGACGAAGTCGTCCTCCTGCAGCCCCGTCTCCTCCTGCGATTGTTCGGCTTCCTCGTCGCCGTCGCCGGCCGCCTCGCTCTCGGCCTCGGAATCGTTGCTCATACCGTGAGAATCAGTCGTAGTACTCTTAAGGACACCGTTTCGATACGGTCGCCCGGCGCGGTACCACACCGCATCGACCGGGCGACTGCGGCCCGGGAGTGCCGAATGCGGGCGTTTTTGGCCGGTGCTCCCGGACACCCGTGTATGTACGAGGTCGAGCTGAAGGTGCGCGCCGACCACGCTACCGTCCGCGACCGGCTGGAAGCCATCGACGCGACGCGTATCGGGACTGTCAGACAGGTGGACACGTACTTCGACGCACCGGATCGCGATTTCGCGGAGACCGACGAAGCCCTGCGGATCCGACAGGAGTCGGGGAGCGGCGAGACCGATCCGACCGTGGCGATCACCTACAAGGGGCCGCTCGTCGACGACGAGTCCAAGACGCGCGAGGAGGCAGAGACACGCATCGGGGACGGCGACGAGATGCGCGCGATCCTCGGGGGCCTGGGGTACGAACCGGCAGCGACCGTCAGCAAGGAGCGGACGCGCTACAGCGTCGACAGCTGTACCGTGACGCTCGATCAGGTCGAGGACCTCGGCGAGTTCGTCGAGGTCGAGGTGGAGACGGAGCGGGACCTCGAGGCAGGCGACGCCGCGGCCGACGATGCACTCGAGGACCTCCGGGGGGACGCCGAGGCAGTGCTCGAACGCCTCGGCCTCGACCCCGCCGACGGCATCCGGACCTCCTACCTCGGACTCCTCCTCGCCGACAGCTAACTGGACGAGCATAACCTGGGGTTATATTTTCTCCGGTCAATCGTATCGAAAGTTATAGAGCCCGTGGTGGCAAAGCGGAGTGGTAATGACCGAGCGGAACATCCACGTTCAACCGACGAGCGGGGACGTCGTGGAGGATCAGCACATCGAGATCGTCGAGCGAAAGGGGATCGGGCACCCGGACTCGATCTGTGACGGGGTAGCTGAGACGGTCTCCCGTGCGCTCGCTCGGACGTACATCGACAGGGTCGGGAAGCCGCTGCATTTCAACACTGACGAGACGCAGCTAGTCGCGGGCACCGCGGCGCCGGCGTTCGGCGGCGGCGAGATGCTCGAACCGATCTACCTCCTGATCGTCGGCCGGGCGACGAAGCGGTACGACGGCGAGCACATCCCCACCGAAACCGTCGCGCTCGGGGCCGCCCGGGAGTATCTCGACGACACGTACCCGAACCTCGACGTCGGCTCCGACGTGATCGTCGACGTTCAGCTCGGCGAGGGCAGCGGCGACCTCAAGGACGTGTTCGGCGAGGACGGCGAGGCGGTCCCGATGGCCAACGATACCAGCTACGGCGTCGGTCACGCCCCGCTGACCGAGACCGAGCGGATCGTCTACAACACGGAACGCCGGCTCAACACCGACTACGCCGCTGACAACCCGGAAATCGGCCCGGATATCAAGGTGATGGGCAAGCGCGAGGGCGACCACATCGACGTCACTGTCGCCGTCGCGATGGTCGACAGCTACGTCGACAGCCTGGAGCAGTACCGCGACGCCGTCGAGGGCGTCCGGGCGTACGTCGCCGACCTCGCGACGGAGTACACCGACCGGAACGTGACCGTCCACGTCAACACCGCGGACGACTACGAGGAGGGCGCCATCTATCTGACGACGACCGGGCTGAGCGCCGAGCAGGGCGACGACGGCTCTGTCGGCCGGGGCAATCGCGCCAACGGCCTGATCACGCCGAACCGGCCGATGAGCATGGAGGCCACCAGCGGCAAGAACCCGATCAACCACATCGGGAGGGAAGATCTACAACCTTCTCAGCACGGAGATCGCCGAATCGGTCGTCGAGGACGTCGACGGCATCCGCCAGCTCCAGATCCGCCTGTTGAGCCAGATCGGCCGGCCGATCGACCACCCCCACGTCGCCGACGCGATGGTCAGCACCGAGGCGGGGGTCGAACTCGAGGAGATCCGCGAGGAGATCCGCGATGCGATCGACGAGGAACTCGCGGGCGTCACCGACCTCACTGGACGGATCATCGACGGGGAGCTGTCCACCTTTTGACGACGATGCTGCCGCCAGGCGCCCGCACTGTCCTCGTCCGCTACGGGGAGATCGGCGTCAAGAGCCCGCACGTCCAGCGCCGGATGGAAGACCGACTCGGGGACAACCTCGCCACTGGCCTCGACCGTGAAGGGTTCGATGCGACTGTTTCGCGTGAGTTCACGCGGCTGTACGTCGAGGCGCCACCGGACCAGGTCGACGGCGTGACCGACGTAATCACAGATACGTTCGGCGTCGTCTCGGCCAGCCCGGCAGTCCAGATCGATCCGACAATGGAGTCGATCACTGCCACGCTGGGGGAGGCCGCGAGGCGACACTACGACGGCGGCTCGTTCGCCGTGCGCGCAAGGCGTGCGGGCGAGGACCACTCGTTTACGAGCAAGGACCTGGAGGAACAGGGCGGCAGTGCCGTATGGGGGGCCGCAGAAGATGCGGGCGTCGATCCCGAGGTCGATCTTGACGACCCGGACGTGACCTTCTACGTCGAGTGCAGAAGCGAGGTCGCGTTCGTCTTCCTGGAGAAGCGGGAGGGTCCGGGCGGACTGCCGCTCGGGACCCAGGAACCGGTCGTTGCACTCGTCAGCGGCGGCATCGACTCGCCGGTCGCGGCCTGGGAAGCGATGAAACGGGGCTGTCCCGTCTACCCCCTGTACGTCGATCTGGGGGAGTACGGCGGCGTGGACAACCGGATGCGTGCAGTGGAGACCGTCGGCACGCTCCGGGAGTACGTGCCGGACGGCGACCTGACGTTGCGCGTGGCTCCAGGGGGAGAGGGGATCGCACGGATCGCCGAAGAAGTCGACACCTGCCGCATGCTGGCAGTCCGGCGGTACATGCTGCGGATCGCCGAACGGGTCGCCGACTCTCTCGGGGCCGTCGGCATAGTGACGGGGGAGTCGATCGGGCAGAAATCCAGCCAGACGGGCGCGAACCTCCGCGTGACCGACGCGGTCACGTCGCTTCCGATCCACCGCCCGCTCGCGACGGTGGACAAGACCGACATCACGGACCGCGCTCGTGCGATCGGCACGTTCGACGACTCGACGATCGACACCGGCTGTCACCGGCTCGCGCCCGACAACCCGGCGACTGGACCGGAGCTGTCGACGGTCGAGGCGGCTGAGCCCGACGACATCGAGCAGCTTGCTGTCCGGGCTGCGGACGGTGTGGAACTGGTCGAATCAGCGTAGCCACTCTCGCTCAGGCGAAACCGCTTTGCCGGGCCCGCGAAACTGTTCGGGTATGGCGCGCGTGTGTCTGGTCGGCAAGGAGGAGCTGAACCTGCGATACGAGCTCCTCTCGCGGGAGACGGCACGGGACGCCCTGGTCGCATACGACCTGCAGGAGCCGTTTCACAATGCGGTCGCGGTCGACACCGTGAGCCTCGGCGCTGCCGTTGCCCTGTTGAACGACCTGGAGTGGTATCTCGTCCGGTTCGTGGATCACGCGCTCGTGTACGATCCCTCCGTCAGCGAGGAGGAGTGGCTCTCGCCCGACCTCGCAAGAGCAATCCGCGACGACGAGGTCCCGCCCGAGGAAACCGGGCGCTTTCTGAAGGTGTTCGGCATCGTCCCGGCTGGGGAGTCCGGCGAGGGGGACGGCAGGGATGATACGTCGGCTGACGAACCCGACCAGGCGGGTCCGGCGCCGGACGAGGGAGAGCAACCGCCAAAACTGGTCGATCCGATGCTCGTGACGCGGACGGGCGAGACGATTCCGGAGTACGACCTCCGTGATGTCGAGGAGACGCTGCTCGTTCGCGTGACCGAGTCCGAGTTCGGCGCTTGACCTCCTCCCCGGGCTAAAGCGCGAGGTTTTGCGCCTGCTCATCACATAACCCAGCGTACTCGCCACTGAACGTCGCCCGCCCGGAATCCCCGGCTCACTGTTCGACACGGGGACAGCAGCGGCGTATCGGGGGGACCAGGAGATTACATAAGGCTTATGCGCGCACTGCGTTTCCAACCTTCTAATGAGCAACTGGCGGGAACAATTAGCGGAGGATTCGGAGTCAAAGGCCGTTCTGGCGTGGCTCGACAAGTACTACCACGTTCCGGTCCTCCTGTTCGTAATCGGGTTCGCATTCTGGAACCGGATTCGCAACGTCAACAACTTCGTCGTCGACGGGGAAGTGATCCCCACGGCGAACGACCCGTGGTACCACATGCGGACGACGGAGTACACCGTCCGGAACTTTCCGCAGACGCTTCCGTTCGATCCGTGGACGCAGTTTCCCCACGGCACGTTCGCGGCGCAGTTCGGGACGCTGTTCGATCAGGTGATCGCCTTTTTCGCCCTGGTTGTCGGGCTGGGTAGTCCGAGCCAGTACACGACGCGGCTCGTCTTCATCAGCGCCCCGGCGTTCTGGGTCGCTCTCGTCTGTCTCCCGGCGTATTTCGTCGGTCGGCGACTCGGGGGTCGGTTCGGCGGGCTGATCGCGGCCGGCTTCGTCGCGTTCGCCCCCGACCGGTTGCTTGCGCAGGGCGTCGCAGGTAACGTCCAGCACCACACCGCCGAGGCGCTGTTCATGGCTCTCGGCATGCTCGGTCTGATGGTCGCGCTGACGGTTGCCGAGCAGGAAAAACCAGTGTACGAACTGATCACAGCCCGCGAGTTCGAGGCGCTGCGGCGCCCGGTCGGCTGGTCGATGCTCGCCGGACTCGCCATCGGGATGTACGTCTGGGTCTGGCCGCCGGGCATCTGGCTCTACGGCATCCTCGGTGTGTTTTTCATCATTCACATGAGCGCGGAACACGTCCGTGGCAAGAGCCCGGAACACCCAGCATTCGTCGGCGTGGTCGCACTGTCGACCGCAGGCCTCATGCAGCTTCTCCTGTTCCGGTCGTTCGAGATGTCCTCGACGGTCAGGGGTATCCTCCAGCCAGGAATGGGTCTCGCCGTCGCCGCCGGTATCGTCTTCCTGGCGTGGCTTTCCAGAGAGGTCGATTCACGCGACGTGAGTCGCTTCGCCTACCCCGGTGTCGTTGCTGGGTCGATTCTGCTGTCTGTTGGCCTCGTCTTTGTGCTGCTGCCCGGTATTTTCGACTACTTCTTCGGTCAGGTCGACCGTGTGCTCGGGTTCATCAC
>PXSF01000040.1:7016-19849 GCA_003022845.1 Halobacteriales archaeon SW_10_66_29
GCGTTCATGGTCGCTGCGACGTTCACGCAGATCCGGTTTGGCTACTACCTCACAGTGCCCGTCGGCGCACTCAACGCCGCACTCGTCGGGTTCATCATGAAGACGATGGGATCACCGAGCGGGGATCAGATCCTCGACATCGAACTGTACCAGGTCATCACGATATTCGTCGTCGTGCTGGTCATCTTCGTCCCGATGGTCGGCGTGGTCGGCCTGTTCAACGACGAGAACAGCGCGGACACTGCTCGGGAACTCGCTGATGCTCGGTCCGCACCCGGCGGCATCGTCGGCTGGAAAGACAGCCTCGACTGGATGAACGAGAACACCCCCGAGGAAGGACAGTACGGGAACCCGGACGGCGAGGCGATGGACCTCTGGGGGCAGTACAGGCTGACTGACGACTACGACTACCCTGACGGAGCGTACGGCGTCATGTCCTGGTGGGACTACGGCCACTGGATCACCGGGCAGGCCGAACGGATTCCGAACGCTAACCCGTTCCAGGAAGGGGCCAGCGTTGCAGCTGAATTCCTCCTGGCGCAGAACGAAACCCAGGCAGAACAGGTGCTTTCGACAGTGGACGAAAACGAGAACGCCAAGACGCGCTACGTGATGGTCGACTGGAAGATGGTCGAGACCGAATCCTCGCGTCCGCTAGGTGGGAAGTTCTTCGCCCCGACCGCGTTCACCGACAAGTACGACAACCAGCAGTTCTACACCCGTATTCTGGCGACCAACCAGCAGGGGCGGTCACGGACCATCTCGATGCTCAACAAGCAGCCGTACTACCAGTCGATGGTTACGCGGCTGTACCACTTCCACGGGAGCTCGGAGGATCCGGGCGTCAGATTACCGGGCAGCCGGCAGCGGAAAATCCCTGTCGTCGAGTGGACCGGAACAGAGCGCGAAACCCGGACCGGTGCGACGTTCGTCGAAGCGCCCCAGAACGGGACCGCCCTGCGCTTCGTCGACTCCATGGAGGAAGCACGGAACATCACGGAGAACAACCCCTCGGCCCAGATCGGCGGCATCGGCGGCATGCCGAGCGGAGAGGTGCCCGCGCTGGAGCACTACCGGCTGGTCCAGATGAGCGACGTGAACGCGCTCGGGCGCTCCAACGCGTCGCTCCAGGCGAATAGCGAACACCGGCTGCAGTTCTACAAGCAGCGCTACACTCGCCGGACGATCGCCACGACGGGGCTCGGGCTGGAGATCGGCCGGACGCTTTCGGGCGATCAGTCGATGACCCGGCGGCAGGTCATCCAGGAGATGTCCCAGCGGACCCAGCTCGGCAGGCAGATCCAGGCGGTCGGCGAACAGCTGTTGTTCCCGAACACGCCGGCCTGGACGAAGGTGTTCGAACGGGTTCCCGGAGCGACCATCGAGGGCGAGGGCGGTCCACCGAACACGGAAGTCACGATCAGCGTCCCGATCGAACCCGAAAACGGGGACCCCTTCCAGTACACACAGACGGTCGAAACCGACTCCGACGGCGAGTTCACCGCGACCGTCCCCTACGCGACCGAGGGGTACGACAACTGGGGGCCGGAGAACGGCTACACCAACGTGAGCGCCCGCGCGAACGGGAGCTACAGGCTCCAGACCGGGTTCAGACAGAACGAAAGCGGGTACCAGATCACCTACTTCGCCTCCGCGAACGTCACCGAAGCGCAGGTGATCGGTGAAGACGAATCGGCGGTCCAGGTCACGCTGAGCGAGCAGGTGATTCCGCCGCAACCCGGCGACGGCGAGGAAGGGAACGGCGAAGAGAGCAGCGGGGACGAAAGCAGCGGCGAGGAATCCGGCCAGCAGAGCGGTGACGACAGGGGCAGTAGCGATGGATCGGACGGCCAGAATGGAACGGGCTACGTCGCCCCGCCGGATAGCCCGGGGTGGGCCGCCCTGCCGACGGAACGGGTGCGCCCGTAACTGTGGGTGACGACTCGGAGACGTCCCCGCAGTGGGCGGTCGGCAGGAACACCGGTAGACTCCGGGACTGGATTGTCATCTACCTGAAAGGGCTCGCGATGGGGCTCGCCGACTCGGTCCCCGGTGTCTCCGGCGGGACGATCGCGCTCATCACGGGCATCTACGAGCGCCTCATCCGGGCGATCACCCGGCTCGACCCGGGCGTTCTGGAAGTCGTCCCGCGACTCTCCACCCGTGCTGGGTGCCAGGAGCTGCTCGAACGGCTCCGCGAGATGGACGCGCTGTTTCTGGTCGTGCTCGGCACGGGGATGCTCACCGCGATCATCTCAGTCTCGAGAGTTGCCGAAATCGCGCTCGAATCCTTCCGCGCACCGACGTTCGCGTTCTTTTTCGGCCTGATCGCGGCCTCGGCTGTCGCGCTCTACGAACGCCAGTGGATCGCAACCCCGGGTCGGGTCGGGGCTGCAGTCGCGGGGTTCACGGTCGCGTTCCTCGTTTCCGGGGCCGCAGCCGAAGGGCTGTTACCGAACAGCCTGCCAGTCGTGTTTCTCGCCGGCGCCATCGCGATCTGTGGGATGATCCTCCCCGGAATTTCCGGGGCGTTCATCCTCCTGTTGCTCGGCCAGTACGACTTCATGGTCGAGACGCTCAACGGGTTCGTCGACGCCCTGGCGGACCTGCTCGGCGGATCGGTCACGGCGCAGTTCGTCTCCGAGGGGACCGTGGTCGTGACGTTCATAGGTGGCGCGTTCACGGGGCTGTTCTCGGTCGCGTACGCGGTGAAATGGGCGCTCGAACACTACCGAGAGGCGACGTTCGCGTTCCTGGTGAGCCTGATGGTGGGCGCTCTCCGGTTCCCTGCAGCGGAAGTCCTCGCGGAAACCGACGCGGTGACGCCGACGGCAGTCCTGCCCGTCGTCGCCGCAGCGGTCGTCGGCGGCGCCGCAGTCCTGTTGCTGGACTGGACCACGGCGGACATCGACTACGACTGACCGGTCGAAGGGATTTAGCCCGGCGGCTGACAACCCCGCGTATGAGCGTGCGCGAGGAGTTCGACGAGTGGGCAGCGGCCGGCAAAGACAGGGGAATGGAGCGGCGCCACTGGCACACCGCAAAGCACGCGCTCTCCCGGATGCCGGTCGAGGAGGGCGAGACGGTCGTCGACCTGGGGACCGGGTCGGGGTACGTACTGCGGGCACTGCGCGAGGCGGCCGGGATCGGCCGCGGCTACGGCCTCGACGGATCGCCGGAGATGCTCCACAATGCGCGATCCTACACCGACGATCCCGCCGTCGGATTCGTCCGTGGGGACTTCGATGCGCTCCCGTGGTCGAGCGACAGCGTCGACCACGTTTTCTCGATGGAAGCGTTTTACTACGCGAGCAACCCTCACACCACGCTCGAGGAGGTCAGGCGGATCCTCAGGCCCGGTGGGACGTTCTACTGTGCGGTCAACTACTACGAGGAGAACGTCCACTCCCAGTCGCCGAACAGGACACCATCCCCGACCGCGAGACCGAAATCCCGCCAGCCGACGCGTTCCCGACCGACGACTGGGAGTCGAGGGCCGACATGGTCGAACGGTATCGCGAGTACGGCACGCTCCTGACGGTCGGCGTCGCGCCGGAGTGAGCCTGTCAGTCGAGGGATCGTTCCGTCAGTCGGTCACGAGCGTCCGTCGTCGGCGTCCTGCTCCTCGGCAGAGCCGCCCTCCGGATCGGAGACGAACGGGGCGTCGTCTGCCCGCGACTGGTGGATTTCGAACGGGCCGTCGACGAACATCTCGTCGCGGTTTGAGTCGGGCGTCCGCTCGTCGCGCTCGAAGAGGTACGCGAAGAAGCCAAACAGCGGCACGACGAACGAGATGAGCGCCCACTTGTAGGGGTTCATCCCGTACCTCGGCGCGTCGAGATACGCATACACCGCGAGGCCGGCCAGCGCGAGTACCGGGAACCCAAGCAACACCCCCAGCAGGAGCAGTCTCATACCTGCAGTTGCCGATGCAGGGACTAAAATTCACGGTAGGCCGCCGGCTGTGGCGGTGGCTGAAAATCTCACGTAGGACCGTATCACGGAGGACCGTCGTAGCGAGCCTGGATTAGCTGGAGGCGATGACGTCGTCGATGCGGACGATCATCGTCGCGGCCTCGGTGGCGCTGTCGACGGCCTCGCGCTTGACCGCGGCGGGGTCCAGCACGCCGTGCTCGACCGGGTCCGCGACGATGCCGGTCTGGCCCTCGCTGAGGACGCCGGCGGTGTTGCCGGACTCGAACTCGGCGCGCAGGTCGACCAGCGCGTCGATGGGGTCCATCCCGGTGTTCTCGGCGAGCGTCCGCGGGATCAGGTCGACTGCGTCAGCGTAGGCGTCGACGGCCAGCTGCTTGCGGCCCTCGACGCTGGCAGCCTCCTCGCGGATGTAGTTGCCGATGGCGACCTCCGTGGCGCCGGCGCCGGGGACGACGCCGCCGGCGTCGAGTGCGACGGTGACGACGTCCAGCGCGTCGCGGAGCGCGCGCTCGAGTTCGTCGACGACGTGCTCGGTGCCGCCGCGGGCGAAGACGGTAACGGCTTTCGCGGCCGCGCCGCCCTCGATGAACACGCGCTCGTCGTCGCCGAACTTCCGGACGTCGATCCCCTCGGCCTGGCCGAGGTCGTCCTCGTCCAGGGTCTTGACGGACGCAACGCGGCTCGCGCCGGTCGCCGCGACGATCGAGTCGACGTCGTCGCTGTCGACGCCCTCGAACGCCAGGATCCCGTGATCCGCGAGGTACGTCGCGACGCGGTCGTCGACGTCGCCGTCGACGAACACGACGTCAACGCCGGCAGCGGCGATCGACTCGGCGTACTCGCGCAGCTGCTCGGTTTCGGCCTCGATGGCCGCGTTCAGCTGGTCGACGTTCGAGACCTGGTACTCGGCGTCGATGTTGCTCTCCGTGACCTCCAGGTCCTCCTCGACGACGCCGATGGCGGCGTCAGAGACCGAGCGGGGCATCTCGGGACTGAGCGGCTCCTCGTCGACGATGACGCCCTCGATCAGCTCTGTCGCGCTCGAGGAGGCGCCGACCTGGGTGTGGATGGTGATGCTGTCGCGGTCGACGCCGTCCTCGCTGTCGACGGCGCCGATGGCCTCGACGACGGTCCCGGCGAGGTCGGCTGCTGCGACGTCGCCCGTGCCCTTGCCGGTCATGCTCGACTCGGCGACCTGGACGAGCTGCTCGTCGTCGAGGTCGGTCGCGATGACCTCCTCCTCGATGGCTTCCTGGGCCAGCCTGGCTGCCTCGTGGTACCCCTCGACGATGGTCGTCGGGTGGACGTCGTCGTCCAGCAGGTCCTCGGCCTGCGACAGCAGTTCGCCGGCCAGGATCGAGGCGGTCGTCGTCCCGTCGCCGACCTCCTCCTCCTGGGTTTCGGCAACCTCGACGAGCATCTGCGCTGCCGGGTGCTCGATGTCCATCTCGTCCAGAATGGTGGCGCCGTCGTTGGTGATCACGACGTCGCCGCTGTCCGAGACGAGCATCTTGTCCATGCCGCGCGGACCGAGCGTGGTCCGTACCGACTCCGCGACTGCTTTCCCTGCAGCGATGTTCGACGACTGCGCGTCGCCACCGCGTGTCCGTTCCGTGTCCTCGCTGAGAATAAACATCGGCTGTCCGCCCATGCGTCGCTGACCAGACTGTGACATTGTTGAGTTCCTCACTTAAACTGTGGTTTGCAGTTCTATATAAATTTTGCTACTTCAGCAGGCCACGGTACGCGCTCACGTGACAGGGGGCAGGGCGCCCCGGAGAACTAAGTGGGGGGAGGTGAATGAGGGCAGTAGATGCTGGAGCTGGAGCACGGGTTCAGGATCCTGGACGGGCACGTGGAGCTGGAGCCGGACGGGGCGCGGCGGCCGCGCGGGATCGGCGATCCGGAGCAGATCGAACTGGAGATGCAGCAGGCGGGCATCGTGCAGTCGCTGGCGTTCGCCGGACAGCGCGACGAATCGTACCTCAAGGCGAACAACGCGGTCGCGCGGATGGCCGTCGAGCGACCGATGCGGGCGCTGGCCCGGATCAACGGCGTCCGCGACCCTGGCAACTCGCCTGGCGCGCGGCTGCGCAACGTCGCGCGCCGGCGCTCCGAGAAACACACCTCCCCCGAAGACGTCGAGCAGTACGGGTACGAGGACCGCTTCGTGGGCTTCATGCTCGATCCGTCGGCCGACGGGCTCCCGGAGAACGAGGTCCTGCAGCGCCTGGAGGACGTGGGTCTCCCGGTGCTGACCTACGGAGGCCAGGGGTTTCGGCCCGAAACGATCGAGGAGACGCTGCTCGCGTACGACTTCCCGCTGGTGATCTCGCACTTCGGCGGCTACCCGCTGTCCGAGCACCTGATGGCGCGGACGATCGACATGCTGGAACGTCACGAGGGCTGTTTCGTCGACACGAGCTTCGTGAGGATGCGGGATCCGCTCGAGCGCGCTGTGATGGAACACCCCGACCGCGTCCTGTTCGGGAGCGGCGCCCCGGCGGCGCACCCGAGCGTCGCCGTCATGGAGATCCTGACACTCGACGTACCCGAGGATGCCATGCGAAAAGTGTTCTCGAAAAACGCCGCACGGGTGTTCGAGCCACTGAGCGGGTGACCGCCGGCAGCTGCGTGCGACGGGGGCGGTCGGTCCTCGTACGTGTTGTTGTGACTCTGTACCGCCGGGCAGACACAGTAGCGACGATTCGGTCCCTGCAATCCCTGTTTTTCCGAGGGAGTCTGACTGGCGTCGGCGCCTGCTTCATATCTGTACGTCCGGTCCGGATCCCAGCCAGTGTACACCACTGATATCGTGGACCTTTTTATACGACCGACGGTGTTCGGGGAGGGTCACTGAAATTCCGGGCCGAACACCGACCCGGAGGAGGTCGGCGGACGACCGATCAGTCTTCGCCGTCGTCGCTGGGGGGGCTCCCCGGGCTCGCAGCGCTGCCGGTCGGCCCGACGGAGAACACGAACTCGTGTTCGGCTTCCGTCTCGAACCGCCCGAGGATGTCGCGGAGCGGCTGGGCGTACCGCTGGAGGTCGTGGGCCCGCTCGGAAACCTCGTTCAGCTCGGCAGCCTGTTCCTCGGCCGCGCCCGCGACGCTCTGGGCCTCGGCCATCGTCTCCTCGCTGAGCTCCGCAATCTCGCCGAGTTCGGCCGCGATCTCCTGGATCCGGGAGAGCGAATCGTCCATCGAGAGATCCTCGTGGTCGCCCGCGACCCCCTCCAGCTCCGATGCGACGTCGTCCATCGTCTCCGAGATCCGCCGGAGGCGCTCTTTCTGGTCGTAGGCGTCGTCGGAGATTTTCTGGATCGAGTCGGCGACCTGTTCGCTGGCCTCCCTGACAGTGCCGGCGCTGTCCTCGACCTCGGCGCCGGCCTCCTCGACCTCGTCGACGTAGCTTTTCAGCTGGCCGGTCGTCTTCTCCAGTTCGCCGATCATGTCGTTGAACTCCTCGGCGATCCGGTCCATCGACTCCTCCTCGCCGTCCTGGGTCATCCGCTTTGTCAGGTCGCCCGCGCCGACCTGGCCCATGATCTCGGAATATTCCTCGGCTTTCTCCTGGAGGTACGTCGCCAGTTCCTCCGCCTCCGCGCGGGCCACTTCGGCCTCCTTGCGCGCGCTCTCGGCCTCCTGCCGGGACTGTTCGGCGTCCTCGATCTGCTGTTTCAACGAGTCACGCATGTCCGCGAACCCGGCGTACAGCTGGCCGATGTTGTCGATCCGCGTCGTCGAGAGGTCGACGTCGAGGTTCCCCTGG
Organism: Halobacteriales archaeon SW_10_66_29; assembly: GCA_003022845.1. Taxonomy (GTDB): domain Archaea; phylum Halobacteriota; class Halobacteria; order Halobacteriales; family Haloarculaceae; genus Halovenus. The sequence goes on from PXSF01000040.1 coordinate 14,724, forward strand.
CGGATCTGCTCGGTCTTCGAGGTGAGGCGATCGATCGCACTGGAGGTGCTGTACCCCAGCATGCTCCCGGTGATGCCGATCAGGAGAACGGCGATCCCGGTCACGATCAGCCCCCACGAGGACAGCGCGTCGACCAGCCCGAATACCTCCGAACGGGGGCCGTGGGTCACCACAACCCAGTCCTGGTGGTTCTCGACCGGCGCGTACCCGACAGTGTACTCTTCGTCGAGCACTTCGGAGTTGGCTCCCATGCGGGCGATGACGCCGGCATTCTCGTTGCTGTCGCGGAGTTCGTTAGCGAGTCCGAGCGGGCGGGTCGCCGAGTCGCTGGTCGCGTACGTCTCCAGGAGTTTGCCGGCCTCGCCCCGGGCGTCGATGACGACACTGTTCGTCAGTGACTCCTGGCCCTGGTAGGGGCCGGTGTCGACCACCTGCGTAAACCCGATGTCGCGTTCGGGATCCGCGCCCCGCAGCGACTGCTGGATGTCGAACACGGACACTTCGATCAGCAGGTACCTGTCGTCGACGCCGGCCGTCGGGCTCACGAATCCCACGACCCGTTCGTCACCTGCCCGGTACGTGTCGGAGACGTACACGTCGTCGAGTCCGAGCTCCTGAATCTCGAGGATCCGTGACTCGAACCAGGCTCGTTCGCCACCCGAAAGGAGCGAACTGGCGTCCAGCGACGTGCTCGACGCTACGACCGGTCCCCGATCCGGCTCGTCGTCGATGACGTGGAGTTCCGTGACGTCGTCCTCGGGGTCGACGAAGTCCTCCGGTTCGGCCTCGTCGTCGCTCGACCACGTTCTCCTCGGTCTGCTCCGCCAGCACCTGCGTCGCGGCAAGCCCGATGCCGCCGATAGAGAGCGCCAGGATGACCAGCACGAGCCCGAACTTGATCGCGAAACTCCGCCGGATCACGTCCGGAGTGATCGACTGCAGAGCACGAACGAGTGGCCCCGGGTCACCGCCGTCCGAACTCATCGATCCCTCACCTCGTCCCGGGCGAGTATCTCGCGACTACCGGTCAGAACAACGTCGCGCGAATCAATCGAGCGCTGAGCCGAAAAAGCGTACGACAAACGTCCAGGATCAAGAGTCAAACATTCTGTATCAAAAACGGTTGTGCCTGTTGCTGTCCTGCTACCCATAGCTTTCTTTGATACGGTATGTCACATAAATTTTTGGAGTGAGAACGACATGATTTCCCGGAAGTAGGAAGTGTTTACTGCCGAATTATCATTCGGTTATGTGAAACGTGCGGGGCTGTCGGGCGGTCGGTTGTCGGCCTCAGCGCGTCGGCGCAGCCGCCGAGATGGCGTCGAATCCCCGTTCGAAGTCGGCCCGCAGGTCGGCCACATCCTCCAGGCCGACTGAGAGCCGGACCAGCGAGTCGGAGATACCGAGTTCGGCGCGACGCTCACTGCCGAGCGGTTCGTGGGTCATCGTCGCGGGGTGGTTGACCAGCGTCTCGACGCCGCCGAGGCTGACCGCCAGGTTCATCGTCTCCATCGACTCGAGGAACGCTTTCGCGGACTCCATCCCGCCGGTCAGTTCGAACGAGAGTACGCCGCCGTACCCGCTCATCTGTTCCGCAGCCAGGTCGTGCTGTGGGTGTGAGTCGAGTCCAGGGTAGTAGACGCGCTCGACGGCCTCGTGACCCTCCAGGAACTCCGCAAGCGCCATCGCGTTTTCCTCGTGCTGGCGCATCCTGACGGGGAGCGTCTTCATTCCCCTGGAGAGCAGGTAGCTGTCGAACGGCGCGAGGACGTTTCCCATCGCGACCTGCTGCTGGAAGCCGACAGCTTCCGCGATTGCCGGGTCGTCGGTCACGAGGGCGCCGCCGACGCCGTCGCTGTGCCCGTTGAGGTACTTCGTGGTGCTGTGGATCACGAGGTCGGCACCCAGCGAGAGCGGCTGCTGGAAGTACGGGCTGGCGAACGTGTTGTCGACGCCCAGGATCGCCTCGTGTTCCGCAGCGATGTCTGCGATCCCGGCGATGTCACAGAGCCGGATCATCGGGTTGGTCGGCGACTCCATCCAGACCATCGCGGTCTCGTCGGTGACGGCCGCAGCGACGTTCGCGGTCCCGGTCGCATCGACGTACTCGACGTCGACCCCGAACCGTCCACTGACGAACTGATCGAACATGCGCCGCGTGCCTGCGTACAGGTCGTCGAAGGCGACCAGATGGTCTCCCGGTTCGACGGTCGAGAGCACCGCAGTCGCGATGGCCGCAGTGCCCGAGGCGAACGCAAATCCCATCTCTCCACCCTCCAGCTCGGTGATCTGCTGTTCGACCGCGTGTCTCGTCGGGTTCGAGAGCCGACCGTACAGGAACTCGCCGCGGTCGGGGTCGATCTCCTCCAGGCTCATCTCCGGGTCGACGCCGCCGAGCCGGTAGGTCGAGGAGAGGTGGATCGGCGACACGACGTCCCCGTACTCCCAGTCAGTGCACTCCGTGATCGCGCGCGTGTCGAACCGCTCGGACTCCGACATACGCGACGGGTCTCCCAGCAACGGCTAATAGATTGCTATTTTTCAATTATAAGGCGGCGTTTGATTATGATTTGTGCGCATCATCGGCAGGGAATATTACATTTGCTAATGTGTCTGCCAGAGGGATAACTCCCGAGCATCCACAGACCCCTCCAGTTCGCGTTCAGCCCCGGCCGCTTGCGTGACAGAACGCTTAGGTTCCCCCGTCCCCAACCACAAACTGGCAGAGGGAGACCGACTCCCGTGTCCCGGACCGCGGCTTTCGGCCGCGCAAGGGGCATGAGGAAAGTCCCCCCACCGTCCGGGCAGGCGACCGGGCGCAAGCCCGGGGCGGGAGACCGTCGGCGCTGGAACAGAAACGGGACCCCTCCCCCCGACCGATGAGGTGTGCGAACCCGAAGCGAGTACGGCACGCGCCCCGAAAGCGACGGGGAGCTAACCCACCGAGGGCCGCCGGCGTTGCCGGCTGACGGGGGAGAACGGATGGAACGGCGAATCCTCGCCGGTGCAAGCTCGGGCCGATAGGTAGCCCGGACGACGGGCCGAGCGCTCAGCCGAATGTCGGGCGAACAGAAGGGGGCTTACTCCCCTCAGCCACTCGCGCACCCGGGAGCGGCAGCTACGTACAAGATTCAAGTCGTTCGGGCCGAGAGAACAGGTGTGAACCGGGAGGTGCTCCGGACTGAACTGGCTGACGCGTTCGGCGGCTCCGAGCGCACGCGCCGCATCGTCGCCAGGGCCGCAAGCGACCTCGCCGACTCCGGGCGGCTCGAGGACGACATGGGTATCGAGGTGACGACCGGCACGGTCATCTCGAATCTGGAGGACGCGCCGGAGGAGTACTCGCTGGTCGAACGGTGGAACTGGTGGGTCGGCTCGCTGGACCTCTCCTATGGCGGATACCAGCGGTTTTTCGTCCGGACTGATCTGGCGGAGTAGTGTGGGCCCGAGGAAGGAGCGATGCGAGACCGTCACGGTCTGAGCGCCGCCCCGATCTGTTTAGTACGGCCAGTTCGGATCGCGGTCCTCGGCCACCCTGGGGTCGCGGGTGTCGTCAACGACATCTTCGCTCGCAGCACCGATCTCGCGGAAGTTCTCGCGAGCCTCCTGCAGGGAGATGTGATTCGTGTCGCTGACGTACTCCACGTCGGAGAACTGGATGGGATCGTCCATCCAGTGGCAGACGGGGCAGACCTCGTACGATCCCGGCTGCCCTTCCGGAAGCGTGAGGTAGCCACAGCACGGACAGTACCCGAGTTCGCGCGCGGCTGGATTCCCTGGCGTCCCCGATTCCATACCCGCCGCTATGTTCGACTGACATATGAATGTAGGTGGAGCGCGGTGGGAGGACCCGTCGCGGAAGCAGTACACCCGGACGTGACTCTGTTAGACATCAGGACACGATATCAACGGTATCGACCCTGACAGTCCCGGGTTGTGTCGAGATGACGTAGGCAAATCACGTCCGGGTGTAAGGGACCTCCGATCGGACGGATCAGTCCCCGGTGCGCTGGTGCGTGGACCGCACACCGTCGGGAGACTTATTATCTGGGGACTCCGAGGATCCACGAACTGCGGCCGGACCGGCAGGGAAGATCGGTTCGGCCCGCGGTCAGTGATCATGACGGCCTCGTTACCACACAGTGACCGGGAGGACGACGAGTCCCGCGACCACCTCACTGACATCGGGGACGGGTGTGGCTGTGTAGAGGTGTGGGAACACCTCTCCGAACACCGGGAGGCGAGCGAGAACCCGTCCGAGGACAGCGAGCAGTCGAACGCGTCTGATACGGGCCATGACTGAGGAAAACCCAGCCGACGACATCCCGACCGAGCGCCAGACACCGGTCGGTGAACCGGTCATCCGCGGAGATCCATCGCTGACGGGCGAGCGCGCCAGGGAGGCCGTCCAGTTCGATCCGGAGGACGAGGAGAGCCTGGACCGGGCGGCCCACGCGGTGGCGCGCTTCGCCGTCCAGACTGCCGGCGACGGCGACAACCTCGTGATGCTGCGGGGTGCCGCCGCCTGTGCGGCGCTGGTCCGCGGCGAGGGGTCGTACACGGCTGCCGCCGAACGGGCGGGGCCGGACGTCAGCGTCTCGTTCGTCCGCAAGTGGTCGCGGGTTCACGACCTTCCGAAACCAGTCCGTGCACACGTGGCACGCGGGGACATCGCGCCGTCGGCGGCGAAACACATCGCGCGGGTATCCGGCACGGACCGCTTTCGCATCGCGTGGGCAGTGATCGACCACGAGATGACGGTCCGGGACGTCAGGACCGTGGTCAGTGAGGTCGACAGCGGCGCGAGCGTGGGGGAGGCGCTCGCCAATCAGGGGATCACACTGGGCGAATTCTCGGTCGAGTTGCCCGAAGAGGTGTACACAGAACTCCGCCGGCGGGTAGCGCTGTCAGAGGACGACCCGGCGGACGTGATAGCGGCGTCGCTGGCCGACCGGTACGGCATCGAGTGAGCCCCGTGTCGACGGCAGGCTGTTTCCGTAAGTACTTAGCCCGCCACACACGGAGCCTATGGTGCGGGCCGGTAGCTCAGTCAGGCAGAGCGTCTGGCTTTTAACCAGATGGTCGGGGGTTCAACTCCCTCCCGGCCCGTGCAGCGAATCGCCGAG
>PXSF01000041.1 GCA_003022845.1 Halobacteriales archaeon SW_10_66_29
CGCCTACAATACTATTTCGCCTACACAGTTTACGACGCCCGACCCCGGGGGCACACGGCGGAGTTAACCCAAACGAACTCGTCTCCCGAACATACTATAACACGGTCGTCTCTGCTCTCTGCGGAGACAGACCCGTTCCGCCTGGATTCTCAATTCGAGTGTTCGCGTACGTACAGCCATCAGTATCAGTCCCCGGCGTGCATGACCGGGGCCTCGTCCGTCGTCGCGGAGTGATACAGCGCCCGGCCGGAGTCGGCGTCGAAGACATGCAGACGTTCGGGGTCGTACCGCAGTTGGAGCGCGTCGCCGTGATCGACGTCCGCCCGCGGGTTCGCGTTCGCCCTGATCACGTCCTCGCCGACAGTGCACTCCAGCAGAAGGCTGTCGCCCAGCGGCTCGATCACCTCGACGGTTGCGTCGATACTCCCCGGATAGGCCCCGTCCGACGCCTCGACGAGATACAGGTCTTCGGGGCGGACCCCGAGCACCGCGCTCGATCGGTCGTCGAGGGCGGACGACGCGTCGTCGGGCAACGGCAGCGTGAACGCCCGGTGGTCGAGGACGGGCGCCCCGCCGTTTGCTTCCTCGACCGTCGCCGGGAGCATGTTCATCGCGGGATCGCCGATGAACTCCGCGACGAACCGGTTCGCGGGGTAGTCGTACAGCCGCTGTGGCGGGTCGACCTGCTGGACCCGGCCGTCGTTCATCACCGCCACCCGGTCGCCGAGCGTCATCGCCTCCGTCTGGTCGTGGGTGACGTAGATCGTCGTCGTCTCCAGTTCGGTGTGGAGCTTCGACAGCTCCGCGCGCATCTGGATCCGGAGCTTCGCGTCGAGGTTCGACAGCGGCTCGTCCATGAGGAACACGTCGGGGTCGCGCACGATGGCGCGCCCGAGCGCGACGCGCTGGCGCTCGCCGCCGGACATCGCCTCGGGTTTGCGGTCGAGCAGGTCCGCGATGTCGAGCATCTCTGCGGCCTCCGCGACCAGGTCGTCGATCTCGCCGTCGGTAAAATCGCCCGCGGATTTCATGCCGAAGGTCATGTTGCGGCGTCCGGTCATGTGCGGGTACAGCGCGTAGTTCTGGAACACCATCGCGACGTTGCGCTCCTTGGGCTCGTCGTCGACGACGTCGCGGCCGTCCATGCGGACCTCGCCGTCGGTCGCCCGTTCGAGTCCCGCAATCAGCCGCAGTGTCGTACTCTTCCCGCAGCCGCTCGGGCCGACGATCACGAGGAACTCGCCGTCCCGTACCTCCAGGTCGATGCTCTCGACCGCCGTGACGTCGTCGAACTCCTTGCGGAGGTCGCTGAGTGTGACGGTCGTCATGGCGGATCACCGCTGTGCTGTGGTCGGAGTCGGATCATGGGTGGTCAGCGTTCTGTGGTCGGGTTCTGATCACGGGTCTCTGTGGTCGTTAGTTGGAGTCTTATTTCTGTTGGATGACGAACGCCTGAAGCAGCGGTTTCCGGAACAGGATCAGCAACAGCAGCGGCGGCAGCAGCGTCAGCATCGAGCCGGCCATCACGAGCGACCAGGACACCTCCCCGCCGACGACGTCGCCTTCGAGCAGTGCCAGCCCGACCTGGGCCACCTGGTCGGCCTCGGCGTTGATGATCACCAGCGGCCAGAGGTACTGGTTCCAGGCGAACACGAACATGATGACCGACACGCCGACGAGGATCCCCTTCGACATCGGGAGCAACACGAAGGCCATGAACTTCAGCGGGCCGACGCCGTCGAGTTTGGCCGTCTCGACGATCGAGGAGGGGATCGAGAGGAAGTGCTGGCGCAGGATGAACACTGTCGTCGCGCTCGCAAGGTAGGGGACGGTGATCGCGAGCATGCTGTTGGTCCAGCCCATGTCGGCGACCAGCTGGAACAGCGGGATGAACCGGACCGGCACCGGCAACAGCAGCGTGAACAGGATGAACAAAAAGAGCAGATCCTTGTACGGAAGGTCGTAGTAGACGATTGCCGTCGCGGCGAAAATCGACAGCGCGAGCTTGCCGATCACGATCACCGTCGCCATTAGAAAGGAGTTCAACATGAACCGGCCGAACTGGTAGTCGACGAGCACGGTCCGGTAGTTCTCGACGACGTGGCCCCCCGGCGCGAGGTCCGCGAGGCTCGTCACAATTCCCGTCTGCTTGGTGCTGACGATCGCCGCGACGAGGATGGGGAACACGATCAACAGCACCGAGCCGACCAACAGCAGGTGCAGGCCGATCGCCTCGAGGTCGCGCCGGTCGGGCAGTGCGAGCGCGGCGGTCTGGCGTCTGGTCGCGCGGAGCAGCCGGGCCGGGTACTGGATGAGTCCGAGCATGTCAGGCACCGTAGTGCGAGTACTTGTCCGTCAGGCGGAACTGGACGTACATCAGGACGCCGACGACCGCGAACAGGACGACCGACTTCGCCGAGGCCAGCCCCCAGTTGAAGAAGTCAAACGCCTCCTGGTAGAGGTCGAAGATCAGGATGTTCGTCGCCCCCGAGGGGCCGCCGCCGGTCATGATGTCGATGAACGCGAACGTCCCGAAGAAGGCGTAGATCGTGTTGAGGATGACGAGGAAAAACAGCGTCGGCGTCATGATCGGGACGTACACCCACAGGAGCCGGCGGAGCCGTCCAACCCCGTCGAGGCGCGCGGTCTCGGTCAGCGTCTCCGGGATGTTGTTCATCGACGCGATCATGAAGATGACGTTGTAGCCGATCTGTTTCCAGATGGCCGCCACCGTCACGACGACGAACGCCTGGCGGCCGTCGGCGAACCAGTCCAGATCGACGCCGAGCGTCGCGAGCGGCCCGCTGAGCACGCCCAGCGTCGGGTGGACCAGGAAGATGAACACCAGCGCCGCGACCGCCGGCGGCAGCGCGTACGGCCAGATCGCCGCCACGAGGTAGATGCTCTTGCCCGTCCCCACCTCGTGGACGAGAAACGTCAACAGTAGCGCGACGGCCATCACGCCGGCGACGACGACCGCGGCGAAGCCGACGGTGAGCAGCAGCCGCGACCGGTAGCCGCCCGACGTGAGCAGTTCGGCGAAGTTCTCGAACCCGACGAACTCGTCGTCGAGGCCGAGCTGTGAGCTGTACAGCGCCCGGCGCGCCGCGCGGGCCGCCGGGTAGTACAGGAACACGAGCGAGACGAGTATCGTCGGCAGGAGCAACAGCCCCGCGGTGCGCCGGTCGGTGTAGATCTCCCGTGATGACATTGCTCGGTGTGAGTCGCCGTCGTCTTACCCGTAGTAGTCCTCGAGTTCCGCGGTCGCCTGCTCCTGCATGTCGTCGATCGAGCCCTCGAGATCGCTCGACCCGATGATGTCGACCGACTGGTCCTGGACGGTGGTCTGGACCTGGCGGGCGGGCCCGAGCAGGATGCGCTTGGTAGCGGGGTCGCTCGCGTCGCCGTTCCGGAGCTGGTTGAGCGCGGTCTCGTAGTTCGGGTTCTCCTCGAACCAGTTCTCCGACCGGAGCTCCTCGAGTGAGCTCTCCGTGATCGGGTAGTAGCCGGTCCCTTTGTGCCAGTCGACCTGGACCGAGGGGTCGGCCATGAACTCGAGCAGCTGGCCGATCTCGTCGTAACGGTCCTCCGAGAACCCCTCGGGGACGTAGAAGGAGGCGCCGCCGATGACCGGGCCGACGCGCGTCTCGCTGATCGTCGGGTACGGCACGGCGTCGACCTCGAACTCGGAGTCGGCGATCAGCCCGGCGACCGACGCCGTGCTGGTCAAAAGCATCGCACAGTTACCCTCGACGAACAGCGACGTCGCCTCGCCCCAGGCCTCGATCCCCGGGTTGGTGTAGAGGCCGTCCTCCTCCATCCCCTGCCACCAGTCATAGAGGTCCGTGACCGCGTCGGGGGCCCGGAACTGCGAGGGGTCGCCGGCGTGGCCGTTCTCGGCGTCGGTCATCAGCTCACCCTCCAGGGAGTACCAGTGCTCGACGAACCAGACGTGGTTCGGCCAGGTGATCCCGTAGTCGGTGACCCCCTCGCCGACGAGCGTCTCGGAGGCGGCGCGGACATCCGCGATCGTCGACGGCGGGTCGTCGGGGTCGAGCCCAGCTTCCGCGAACGCGTCGCGGTTGATGTACATGATCGCGTTCGAGTTGTTGAACGGCATCGAGGCGAGCTCGTCGTCGATCACGAAGAAGTCCGTGACGTTGTCCAGAAAGTCGTCGGTGTCGAAGTCGTCCGGCAGGATGTTTTCGACGGGCCTGATCTCGCCGGTGTCGAGCACCTGCTGTGCGAACAGGCTGTCGACCTGCAGCATGTCCGCCATCTCGCCGGAGTCGAACCCCGAGATGGTGTTCTGCAGCACGTCCTCGTAGGAGTCCTGGAACTGCATCGTCACCTCGATGTCCGTCTCGTCCTGGAAGTCGGCCGCAATCTGGTCAAGTGTCTCCCCGAGCTGTCCCCCCATCGCGTGCCACACCGTGAGTTCGTCCGCGAGCGGGTCGACGCCGCCACTGCCGCTGTCACCGCCGTCGTCGCCGACGCAACCGGAGAGGCCGACGACGCCGGCCGTCACCGCTGCTCCCGCCCCTTTCAGCGCCCTCCGCCGGGATACGCACCGATCGTATGGTTCGTCTGATCCCATACGTTCAACGCCCGCTTTCGCCACTAAATCGATTGCTATGATATATATAGTTGGTCGGGTTTTCGATCTTTTCCCTATATACTATATATACCGTGCCCGAGGGTGGACGTACAGCTACGGGGTCGCACCCGCGGCCGAGACGGCCTCTGGCGCTCGGTTCGGGCTGGCGCTCACTCGCCGAGCGCCTCGGCCACCTTCTCGACGGGGTGGGGCGGCTTCGTTCCCGATGGCCTGCGAGAGGTCGTAGTGTTCGGCCTCGTAGCCAAAGGAGCCGGCCATGCCACAGCAGCCCGAGTCCAGCGGGTCGACGGCGTAGCCCGCCCGCCGGAGCACGCCAACCGCGTGGTGGTCTCTGTTCGTCGCCTTCTGGTTGCAGTGGCCGTGGTAGGTGAGCTGCTCCGCGGGCGCGTCGGTGTCGAGGCCCTCGACGAGGCGCATGGCGTCCAGGAACTCCATGACGCCGTAGGTGCTGGCCGCGACGGCCTCGACACCGGTGCCGTCGAGCAGGTCGAGGTACTCGTCCTGGAACATCACGGCGTCGGACGGCTCGACGAACAGGACCGACCAGCCCTCGCGGACGAGCGGCGCGAGCGCCTCGACGTTGGCCGACGCGTGCTCGCGCGCCTGGTCGAGAAAGCCCAGTGAGAACGCCGCCCGGCCCGATGGGTCGAGGTCGGTCGGTACCCGGACGTGGACGTCCGCAGCCTCCAGCACCTCGACGGCGGCCTTCCCCGGGGCGGGCTCGCTGTAGTTCGTGAACGTGTCCGGGAACAGCAGCACCTTCGCCTCTGCGTCCGACTCGGGCACGGCGGCGCCACCCCGGTCCTCGAACCAGTCGGTGAACGTCTCGCGGCGGAACGTCGGGAGCTTCCGCTCGGGCGCGATCCCGAACAGCTTCTCCGCAACGAGGCGTGCGCCGGGGAGCTTCGGCGCGACGTTCGACAGCGGCGCGAGCGCGCTCCCGATCGCCGCCCAGCGGTCGACGTTGGCGAACAGCTTCGAGCGCCGGCTGGCGCCCTCCTGCTGGTGGTACTCGTGTTTCACTTCGGCTTTGAGCTTCGCCATGTCCACCCCGGTCGGGCAGTCGGACGCACAGCCCTTGCAGCCGACACAGAGGTCTAACACCTCCGACTGGAAGCGCTCGGAGTGCAGCTCCTCCTCGTCGAGTTCGCCGCTGATCGCCGCCCGGAGCATGTTCGCCCGGCCGCGCGTGGTCTGGATCTCCTCCTTCGAGGCCCGGTAGGTCGGACACATCACGTCCGAGTCGGTCTGGCGGCAGGTGCCACAGCCGTTGCACAGCTCCACGAGGTGCGAAAACCCGCCCTCTTCGGAGAAGTCAAGCGTCGTCTGTGGCTCCAGGGACTGGTAGGCGGGGCCGTACCGGAGGTGGTCGCGGTTGTCCGCGCCCACGCCGCGGTCGCTGTCCGGCCCCGGGTCCGCCGGGCCGTCCCGGTAGACGACGTTGCCCGGGTGCATGAGCCACTCGGGGTCGAAGGCGGTTTTCAGCTCCTTGAACGCCGTCCAGAGCTCGTCGCCGTACATCTTGGGGTTGAACTCCGTCCGGGCCATCCCGTCGCCGTGCTCGCCCGAGAACGCCCCGTGGTGTTCGAGCACCAGGTCGGTCACGTCGTCGGTGATCGAGTGCAGCGCCTCCACGCCCTCTTCGTCCTTGAGGTTGAGGATCGGCCGGATGTGCAGCGTGCCCGACCCCGCGTGGGCGAAGTACGCCGCCGAGGTGTCGTGGTCGTCGAGCACGCCCTCGAACTTGCCGACGTACTCGGCCAGTTCCTCCGGCGGGACGCTGGCGTCCTCGATGAACGGGTACGGCTTGGGATCCCCTTCGAGGCTCATCAGCAGCGGGATGGCGGCCTTGCGGAGCTTCCAGATGCGGTCCTGTGACTTGTCGGTGTACGCCTCGATCACCTCGAAGGCGTCGCCGCCGTCGACGAACCGGGCGGTCGTGTCCGCGACGGCCGCCTCGAACGCCGCGTGCTGGCCCCCGTGGTCGGCAGCCGCGGCGCCGCCGTCGGTCGCACCCTCGGCTGCGTCGTCAGCCGCCTCGTCGTCGCTGGCAGCCGCGCTGTCGGTCGCGCCGCCGGCTACCCCGTCCGCGGGGACGAGTTCGTCGTCCCACTCCAGCATCAGCGCCGCGGCGGTCCCCTCGGGGATCGGCTCGACGTACTCGGCGTAGCCGTCCGAGTCGGCGGCGAGGCGGAACACCTCGTCGTCCATCAGTTCGACGGCGCTGACCGGGTACTCCAGCGCCTCGGGGACGGCCGACAGCGCGTCGATGAGATCCTCGAAGCAGTACAGCGCCAGCGCGGTCTCCTCGGGTTTCGTCACGAGTGACAGCGTCGCTTCGACGATCACGCCCAGCGTCCCCTCGGCCCCGACGAACAGCTTCGAGAGGTTGATCACCGCCTCGCCGTCGTCGTTCTCGTAGATCACCTTGTGGAGGTTGTACCCCGAGACCGAGCGCTTCAGCGTCGGGTAGCGCTCCTCGATCTCCGCGCGGTTGTCTTCGACCAGTTCCCGGACCGTCTCGTAGATGGCGGCCTCGCGCGTGTCCGCGGAGACGATGTCCTCGTACTCCGGGGAGTCCAGCACGACCTCGCGGGTGTGGATCAGTTCGCCGTTGGCGAGAACGACCCGGAGTTCCTCGGTGTAAGCGTCGGTGATGCCGTAGCGGACCGAGTGTGCGCCCGTCGAGTTGTTGCCGATGCCGCCGCCGACCGTCGCGCGGTTCGAGGAGGCAGGGTCCGGCGGGAACTTCAGCCCGTGCTCTTCGAGCGCGGCGTCGAGGTGGTCCTGCACCACCCCGGGCTGGACCGTCGCCCGGCGGGCGTCGGGGTCGATCTCGACGACGTTGTCCATGTGCCGGGAGAAATCGATCACGACGCAGCCGGGGCCGACGGCCTGCCCGGCCAGCGAGGAGCCCGCACCCCGGGGAAGAATCGGGACCTCGTAGGCTGTCGCCCCCTCGATCGCAGCCCGGACGTCTGCCACGTCGCGGGGTACCACGACGCCGGCCGGCCGGGCCTGGTAGATGCTCCCGTCTGTCGCGTACAGCACCTGTGCGTACTCGTCGAACTGGACCTCGCCCGTCACGCGGTCCCGGAGGTCCTCGGCGAGCGCCCGATACCGCGGATCGGGCGGCCGGTCGTGACCGAGCGTCCGGGCCGAGGCGGCACGCATGCGTTGCTCGTTGCCAGTTGCCATACCGTTCAGTTGTGAGATTCCCCAAATAAAGCTTCGGCCGCCGCGCAGGCGGGAGGGAGCGAGTAGGGCGGGGTAGTTTACAGATAGCCCAGCGTTTCGAGTCGTTCGCGCACCGCTTCGTCCTCGACCGGGTCAGCTTCGGTCTCTGCCTCCTGGTCACCGGAGGGCTCCGGCGACTCCAGTTGTTCCAGCAGCAGCTCCAGCGCAATTGCGACGTACTCGTCGACGGTTTCGAACTGCGTGCCGTCGAGCCTGGCCTCGATGGTCCGCGCCGTGTGTTCCGGGATCGCGATAGGTCGGTCGCGATCCGGCCATTCCTCGCCAGTACCGTCCGTGTGATCGTGCTCGCTCATTGCTCTGATACCCTGGCCGTTTCCAGTACTGTTTCGACGAGTCGCTCGGTTACGTCGGGCTGTTCCTCGAGGAGTCGCTGGCGCCGCTGTGCCCAGACGTCCTGGTCCAGGCCGGCCGAGACCAACCGCTCGACGGTAGCCAGCGCCGCCCGCTCGTCGGTGAACGACTGGAGCAGTCCGTACTCCTCTTCGAGCTGCCGGAACACGACCTCGTCGTCGGGACCGACCATCGTGTTCGTCCTGATCGCCGGCGTTCCCAGCAGCGCTGCCTCCGTCGACATCGTCCCCGAGTCGCCGACGTAGAGGTCCGCGTAGTACAGGACGTGATGAATGTCGGCGGGGTCCGTGCCGAGCCGTTCGGCCTCGATGTCGGCGGGAACGTCGCCCTCTGCGGAGACGAACACGCGCCCGTACACCGAGAGGGTCCCGACGAGGTCGCGGAGCCCCTCGGGCGACAGCCCGGCGTGACCGACGTCGTGGTAGGCGTCCCAGCCCGCCGTCCGCACCACGAAGTACGGCTCGTCGGGATCGATCCCCACCCGGCGAAGGACGGTCGGGTCCGGATCGAAGTATCGCGGGTGGAGGTACGCAAGCTCCTGGAACGGCAGCGGGCGGCGCCGCTGGGGATCGATCGGGATCTCCATCTCCGGCGGTGCGCAGACGGTGTCGGCGAACGGGAGCGTCGCCGTGTATTTCAGCAGGCGCATCGGCGTGGAGTCGATGTGGGTGTCGCTGACGACGACGTGGCGACACCCCTGGAGGGCCGAAACGTGTGCGGGTGCGGGGCCGAGCCGGCTCAGGATGACGTCGGGATCGAACCGGCGTGCGACGCCGTACAGCCGCCGTTCGCGGACTGCGAGCTCCGCCAGCAGCTCCGGCAGGGAATCGCCCCGCGTCGACAGCGGCCGGTGTTCGATGCCGTAGGCGTCCAGCAACGGCACCGTCACCTCCTTCTCCCGCGAGGTGACGAACGTCTCGTGACCGCGGTCCTGCAGTTCGGCGAGCGCGTTACGGAACAGGTGGACCTGGGCCGGGTGGGCGACGTCACAGAGCACGCGCAGCCCCGCGCCGGCGCCAGCGCCGCTCGGCACGGCGTGGTCGGCGTCGGGCCGCGAGAGGACTGCGCTCAGCGACATCAGGGCCACCGCCCGCCGATCCTGTACACCGGGCCGTCGACCGCGTCGGCGTCAAGCGCGCCCCTGCCGTCGAGGATCGGCGCGTCGACGGCGTCGTAGTCGACCGCTCTGACCGACTCGTGTGGGGTCACGACGACGACTGCGTCCGGATCCCGATCGGTCACGCTGTCGATCGGGACCTGCTCGACGTCGACGGACTCCCAGTCGCTCAGCACTGGATCCGCACCGCGGACGGTCGCGCCGCGGTCGTCGAGTTGCCGCGCGATCGGCACCGCCGGGGCGTTCCTGAGTTCGTCGATGCCAGCCTTGTACGTCAGCCCGAGCAACAGGATCTCCGACCCCTCGATGGGTTGGCCGTGGGCGTCGAGCACCGCCTCGAGCATGGCGACCGTGTGCGACGGCATCCGATCGTTCATCTCGCGGGCCGTGTCGAGCAGGTCGGAGTCGGCCTCGAACGCACCGCTCAGGAAGTAGGGGTACACCGGGATGCAGTGGCCCCCGACGCCGGGTCCGGGATCGTGGATCTCGCAGAACGGCTGCGTGTTCGCCACGTCGATGGCGTCGGTGACGTCGATGTCGAACTCGCGCGCGTACAGCGCGAGCTGGTTCGCCAGCGCGATGTTGACGTCGCGGTAGACGCCCTCGAACACTTTCACGGCCTCCGCAGTCGTCGCGTCCGCAACCTCGAACACCCGGTTCGAGGAGATTTCGTCGTAGATCATCCCCGCGATGCGCGTGCTCTCGGCGTCGACGCCGCCGACCACCTTCGGGTGGGTCCCCCGGATGTCTGCGAGCGCCTGGCCGCTGACCGTCCGCTCGGGGCAAGCGGCGGCGCCGAACGCCTCGGGGTCGAGCCCGCTCTCCGCGGAGAGCGCCGGAACGACGACATCCTCGGTGGTCCGGGGCGGCACCGTGGACTCGATGACGACGAGGTCGCCCGGCGACAGCCCCTGCTGGATCGTCCCGACGACCTCCCGGAGCATCGAGAGATCCGGCTCCCGCTCGTCGGTCAGCAGTGTCGGCACGATGACGACGTGGACGGCAGCGCGGGACGCGGCCTCCTCGCCGCCGGTCGTCGCGCGGAACGCGCCGCGGTCCACCACGTCGGCGACGAGATCGGGCAGTCCTGGCTCCTGGATGATCGGGGAGTCGCCGTCGTTAATTTGGGCGACGACCTCGGGGTCGACGTCGACCCCGATCGTGTTCCCGGTGACGTCGGCGTAGACTGCCGCCAGCGGGAGCCCCATCTTGCCGAGTCCGTACACCGCGACGGGCACGTCCCCGCCCGTGAACGCTGCCCGCTGGTGGAACGGGCTCTCGCCGGAGCGGTACAGCGTTCTGGAGTCCGGGCGGAGATTAGTCATGTGCGGATCGCCTTCTTCCGTGCGAGTGCGCGGTTCTCGATCTGTTCGATCACGTCGAGCACCTCCAGGGCGTCCTCGGCAGTGACGACCGGCTCGCTGCCCTCGCAGGCCGCCTCGCAGAACGCGCTGAGTTCGGCTTTCAGCGGCTCGCCGTTTTTCACCATCGGTCGCTCGACCACGCTCTCGTGGCGGTACCTGATGTCGCCGTCCGATTCGACGTACTCCGGGTGCGACCGCCGGTGGATTTCGACGCTCTGGCTGATGAAGTCGACGTTGACCCGACAGGAGCGGGCCGTCAGCGAGAGCTGTCGCACCTTCTCCTGGGTGAGCCGGCTGGCCGTCACCGTCGCGACGCAGTCGTCGGCGAACTGGAACTGGGCCGTCACGTGGCGATCGTCGTGGGCCATCGCGGACAGCGAGTCGATGTCGCTGTCGACCAGCGACAGCAGGATGTCGATGTCGTGGATCATCAGGTCTTTCACGACGTTGTCCTCGTTGTCCCGGTCGAGCGGCGGCCCGAGGCGGTCGATGTCGATGCCGACGATATCGAGGTCGGGCACGATGTCAGCGAGCACGCGCGTCGCGGGGTTGAACCGTTCGATGTGGCCAACCTGCAGCGTGATACCGCGCTGGTCGGCCAGCCCCGCCAGTTCGCGCCCCTTGTTGACGTCGTCGACGAACGGTTTCTCGACCAGCACGTCGACGCCCCGTGCGATGCACTCCCGGACTACGTCGTAGTGGTACCGGGTCGGCACGGCGATGGAGACGGCGTCGACGGCACCCAGCAGCTCCGACCGGTCCATCGAGGCGGTTCCGAACTCATCGGCAGCCGCGCTGGCTGCCTCGTCGTCGACGTCACAGATGCCGGCCAGGCGGACGTCCGGCAGCTCCGCGTACACGCGTGCGTGGTGGTATCCCATGCTCCCGACGCCGATGACGCCGGCGTTCAGCTGCTCGCTCAGCTCCGGACGTTCAGTCATCGCTCGCCACCCCGCGGACGCTACTGTGCCTGCAGCCCGCCTTCAGCGGCTGTGGTCCCAATACCGTCTCGTCGTTCGATTTCGCGGCCAGGACGTCGCCGGCGCGGACAGCTGTCGGTCGCTGCGTCTGCGTCCGTGATCTTCCCTGGAACACGCCGTTGAATCTCGGGTACAGCGGTATTGTTATTCCCAGCTTTGCGTGGGTAAGTGGCGTTTTCCATATCGCCTGCCGTCAGCGCCGCAGAACCCGTGAACTGTCGAGATTCCGGCTTCTCGGGCCCTGGTACGGACACCGATCGGATTCGAATATCCTGAAACTGCCGTGCCGGCGTGCTCGATGTGTCCGGGCTCGCGCCCACTGACGAACGGGATCGCCACCCGCCAGTAACCGATCCATACCCTTGTGACTCCATGCCTCGTGGCTACCAGACTGTTGCTGATACTGGTGGCTGTACGTACGTGAAAACTCGAATTTCTGTCTGCCCGGCGGTAAAGAGTCACTATCAGACCCAGCCTGTGCGAACGCGGCCGGCGACGCTGCGGAGTTTATACGCCACATTACTATGCTGAATGACCGAGTGGTGATGCCCATGACTCACTCGTCGCTCGAACAGTACGACAGGGAAGCAGAGAGTCGCCGGGCGGAGCGACTGCTACGGGTCTCCGAACATCTGGAGTCGGTGCTCGGGTCGGTCGACATCGAGAACGAGGAGGAACTCGCCGGCGAGGTGATCACGGCGCTAAAGGCAGCCGACCGGGCCTACCAGCGCGAGAACGGGCGCTACACGGAGATAGAGGGCATGAGCGGTGCGGCCGTGGAGGAGCCGCCCGGGACGGTCGGAGAGCTGGACGCCGACGTCGACTGGCAACAGCCGATCGCACAGCAGTCGGAGTGGACACCTGCCGACGATCCCCTCGACTTCTGAGCGACTCCCGACCGGCTGCGGTCCCCCCGTCGGTTGAAACGCTGGGCTGGGCGGGAATGCCCGGATCTCAACAGCGGTCGACACGGAAGTGTCTTCTATACAGGGCTTACCGCAGTTCGAGAGTAATAGGCCATTTGATAACAATGGTGATAGCGCCAGTAGCTTGGGGCATGAGCAGTCACGAATTCCCTCTCAAGGTCGTGCCGGTTTCGATCACGCAACCGGATCTCTGGCTCCTGGCTCTGGTGTTTTTCGGGGTGGGAGACCTGGTGACGACCGCGATCGGTCTGCAGGTGACCGGCGTCGTCGAACTCTCGCCGGTGCTCGCCCAGTTCAGCGGCCGGACGGTGTACGTGATGATGCTCTGTCTGAAGGTCGCGGCCTTCGCCGGCTGTTACCTGCTCTGGCGGGCGGTGCCCGGCCCCCACGCGATCAGTGCGCCGCTGGTGCTCGCCGTGATCGGCATCCTCGTCACTACCTGGAACTCGGTCGTCCTGGCCAGCGCCCTCCTGTGAGCCCGCGGGGCCGCCGTTCACGAACACCGGGACAGCAGTGATCCGTCGGCTTCCCACCACCCATCGCTTGCCGATTGGTTGTAGGTGAAGTATAACTATCCACGAAAGCTCAGACGTTTCGGACACACGGGAGTTCGGCTCCCGCCACCGCGCTACCGCCGGGCAATTGTAGCAGTACGATGAAAGGAACACAGAACCTGTTCGGACGATTCCTCTCGTTGTTCGGCGCGAAGGCGGCGACGGCCGTCATCGCAATCATCTCGACCCCGGTGATCGTCAGGCTGCTGGGCGCCGGGAACTACGGGGACTACGCCGTGCTGCTGTCTGTGTTTTCGCTGTACATGATCCCGATCAGCGCGAGCGTCACGGAGGGCGTCCAGAAGTTCGTCGGCGAGGGCCGCGACCGGGAGTGGTGGCTCGAACACGTCATCCAGTTTTACACGCTGCTCGCGACGGGCGTGGTCCTGCTCGGCGTCCTGTTGCTGCTCGCGATCACCGCGCTGGGCGTTCCCAGCACACTGTTCGGCGAGGAGTTCACGACGTACTTCTACGTCCTCGCGGCGTTCGTCCTCGTCGCGCAGTTCCAGGCGGTCACCGTCCGGACGGTGCTCGGGTTCGGGATGGAACAGGTCAAGGGGTCGCTGGAGGTGGCGAAGAAACTGCTCACCGTCTGCGTCGGCGTGGCGCTGGTACTCGGCGGGTGGGGCGTCGCCGGGATGATGGCCGGGCACGTCGTCGCGAACCTGCTGGTCGCAGTGGTCGCCGGCGCAGTCATCCTTCGGAAGCTCACCCTCGGCGGGCTCGTTCGGCGTCCCGACTCGTTCCCCTACCGCGAACTCCTCTCGTTCAACGCGCTCAACATCGTGCTCGTGTTGCTGGTGATGTCGCTGTACCACGTCGACATCATCATGCTCCGGACGCTGACCGACAGCAGTTCGACCGGCTACTACAAGGGCGCGCTCGCGCTGGCGGAGTATCTCTGGTTCGTCCCGCTGGTGATCCAGCGGCTGCTGTTGCACTCCAGTTCCAGCCTCTGGGAGGACGGCCGGGTGGAGCTCATCACCTCGCTGGCCGGCCGGATCACCAGGTACGTGTTCCTGCTCGTCGTGTTGCTGGCGCTCGGGCTGGCCGCGCTGGCCGACACTGTCGTTCCGCTGTACTACGGCGAGTCGTTCGCCACTGCGGTCGGGCCGTTGCTGTTGCTGATCCCCGGCGCCATCGGCTTCGCAGCTGCGCGCCCGATGCAGGCGATCAGCCAGGGCTCGGGCCGGATCAAGACCCTCGTCGGCGCCGTGGCGGGCGCCGCCGGGACGAACCTGGCCCTCAACGCCTCGCTGATCCCGCTGTTCGGGATGAACGGGGCAGCGGTCGCCACGAGCGTCGGCTACGGGTCGATGTTCGTCATGCTCGTGCTGGCGTCCCGGCGCATCGGGTTCTACCCGCTCTCGGACCTCCGGGCACCGCGGATCGCCCTCACCGCCCTCGTCGCCGCGCCGCCGATCTTTCTGCTCGACGCCGCGCTGCAGCCGGACCTGCTCGCACTCGCGGTCGTCCCGCCGGTCGGGTTCGCGGTGTACAGCGGTGCTGCGCTCGTGACCGGCGCAATCGATCCGGGAGAGGTCGTGGAAATCCTCGGCAAGTTCCCCGGGCCGTTCGGGAGCCTCGCCGAAGCCCACCTCCCCCGGTGAGTCGCTGCTCACTCGAGAATCTCCAGGTCGGGCCGATCGCGTGTTAGTCCGACGCCGTCTGCAACCGCTGTTCGGTCGGCTGGTGGTCGGTCGTCAGGTCCGCGAGACAGCGCCGTGCTCGGCTGTTGTACGTGTAGTTCTCGTGGAAGGTAGAGCGCGCGCTCGTTCCGAGTCGTTCCCGGAAGTCGTCGTCCTGCAGCCTGCTGAGTGCGTTCGCCCACTCCCGTTCGTCCGTCGGATCACACAGCAGCGCGGTTTCGCCGTCGGTGAGGATTTCGCGGATCGCCGGGAGGTCGGAGGCGACGATGGCACGGCCGGCAGCCATGTACTCGAAGATCTTCAGCGGTGACATCCACTGGACGGTGTTGTGGCCCGCGTTGGTCGCGATTTCCTGCTCGTAGGGGGCAAGCTGGACGTCGAACGCGAGCCGGTACTGGTCGAGTTCCGACGGCGGGAGGAAGCCGTAGAAGTGGATGTTGTCCCTGTCACCCATCCGGTCTTCCCAGTACGCGACGTCTTCGGGCTCGCCGCCGATCACGTGAAACTCCGCCCCGTCCTGCTCGCGGGCGAGCGCGCCGATCAGGTCCATGCCCCGTCCCTCGTAGAGGTGACCAACGTAGCCGACCTGGAGTGGGCCGGCCTCCCCGCACAACTCGACCGGCTCGGTCGATTCGTCGACGGTGTCTGCCGCGTCCCGCGCGACGACGATCCGGTCCTGGATCTCCGGGTACTCCTCCCGGTAGTACTCGCGGAGGGCGTCCGAGATTACGACGAGAGACTCGAAGGTGTCGTGTTCGATCAGTCGCCGGAAGAACGTGTCCTCCACCCGACCGAACCGGCTCTCCCGAACGGGTGAGTGGGACTCGGGTAGTTGACGAGGAACGTCCCGACGCTGGAGAGCCGCGGCCGTGCGAGCTTGTAGATCTCGAAACAGGGATCGACGTCGTAGAAGTCGTAGAGATCCTCGACGTCGGCCTCCCGGGAGGGGTGTGCCGGCACCAGCAGCGTCACGTCGTGGCCCTGCCGGGCGAACGCCTGACACATTTTCGTGATCTGGATCGTGTTTGCGGAGCGCGACGGCAGCACGCAGTTAGCCAGGTACACCAGTTCCATGCATTCGTTACTTTTTCTCACCGTGCCGGTTTCAGTATGCGCCGCCTTCTCACCCCCGACGGCCCAACTATCGTCTCCCAGCCGGATTCGAACCACGAACCGCCCCCCGATGGTTCCGCTCATACTGGTGGCTGTACGTACGTGAAAACTCGAATTGAGAATCCAGGCGGAACGGGTCTGTCTCCGCAGATAGACAGCCAGACGTGACTCCGGACAGTGCCAGGACAGTCCATCGGGTGTTTCAGCAGGATCCGCCCCGCGAACGCGGGCTCCCGGCGCCTGGTGATCGAGTTGTACGGCCCCAGCTCCTCCGGGACTGTCGACTCGACGGCGCCGTCCCGGAGGTTTGCGATGCCGGTCGCCAGCAGGTCGGCCTGGCAGTCGTGGAGGCGGTCGTAACACTCCCACAGCGTCCGGCAGTCGCTCACGTCGACGTCCCGGCAGGCCACGATCTCGCCGCCGTCGATGTCGTCGGTCAGTCGCTGCAGCGTCACGCCCATCACGTCCTGCCCATCCAGGAACGCCTTGGGTGGCCCCAGCCCGCGGTAGCGCCTGATGTCCGCCGGGTGGAAGCTGAGGACGCCGTACGCCGGGGCGGTGAGGACATCCCCGCGGATCAGGCCGAACCCGAACCTGATCGCGACGTCGGCGGCGGCGATCGACGAAACGGTCTCCTCGGGCAGTTCGTACCACGCCCCGTCCTGCAGCGGGTCGACGCGACGGAGCTCGGCGTCTGCCAGGCACTCGACGGACTCGACCGGGACGCGGTTCGGGATCGGGGGCCTGAATCCCAGTTCCTCGGCGAGTTTCTTCTCGGCGATCAGCAGCGTCCAGGCCCGTTCGCGCTCCAGGACGTCCCAGAACAGGCTGACGGCATCGAGACCGAGCCCGCCGTTGACGGCGCTGGCCTCCCGGTCGGGATCGTAGTCGGGGTCGGACTCGTCGTTGACGATCACCAGCGCCACGTTGACGCCAGCCTCCTCGATCGCCGTTTCGAGTGCGCGAACCTGGTAGGAGTGGAGGTACGGGTCGGCGAGGACACACAGCGAGGTCGGGGACTCCGTCGCCGACTGCCGCTTACTCGCTCCGGTCATGAGTGGCAAGTGAGGGTGATCCCGAGGGGGCCTCCCGGCGGTCGGTCGTCGAAGCGAGCGTCGCGAGCGCGTCGTCGACCGTGCCCTCGGGGTGATCGAGCGCCTCATAGAACCGCCCCGGCGGACCGACCCAGGCACCCATCTCCAGCGCGCGGTCGATCGCCCGCTCGTACACCTCCCCCCAGCCGGGGTAGTCCGACCCGGCGAACCGCGCGAGGTGCCAGTCCAGACAGAGGACGCTTCGGTGCTCGCGGGCCTCCTCGAACACCCCGGTACAGTTCTCGAGTGCGCCCGCGGGCGACTCGGCGGACCGCATCACGGCGCCGTCCATCAGCGACCACGGGAACACGACGAACTCGTCGTCGAACGGGCGGTGCAGGTCGTACCCGTGCTGGTACTGGAGGGCGTGGGAGTCGCCCAGTGAAAGGTCATACCGGAGGCCCGCGTCCCGGAGGTGCCGCCAGGTGTCAGGCGGGGAGTGTCGCCAGTAGTGCTGGCGGTTCCCGCGGATCCGCGTGTCGGCCGCAGCTTCGATCCGGGACTTCTCGTGGCCGAATCGACCGGGATCCGTCGAGGAGGTGTACGAGCCGTGGAGCGCGATCTCCCAGCCGAACCGGTCGAGGACGCGCAGCGTCGCGGCGATGTCCGGGTCGGTCGGGTCGTACCGGCCGGCGAACAGCTTCCATCCCGACGTGCTGAACCATTCCCGGACGGGACGCTCCCGCAGTGACTTCTCGTCGAGGATGTGGAACGAGGATCGGACGCCGCGCTCGGACTCGGCGTCCATGATCCGCTCGAACTGCCAGTAGGGGTTCTGCGAGGAGAACAGCCCCGCGACTCGCGTCGGGTCCCGCTCGGTGATCGCGTTGTACACCGACTGGTAGGTCCTGTACACGCGGTCGACGTCGTGCGTGAGACAGACCGCAAACTCGTAGCCTGTCACGGGGTGATCGCCTCGTTGCTGAATTGCTCGCTGTCGATGTGCTGTTCGTCGTCGCCGGCGACGATCGTCGTGTTGCGGATCTCGGCGACTGCGTCGTCGACGACCACCGGCACGCCCGTCACGTCGATCCGTGAATCGACGATGCGACAGCCGTCCTTGTTCGCAAAGCGGACGCCGTGTCGCTCCTCGCCGGTCTGTTCGATCGTACAGTCCCTGAAGACGACGCCGGACCGGCCGACGAACTGTGCGCCGTACCCGCCCGCTGCCGAGCCGTCGATCGTCACGTTCTCGAACACCTGCGAGGAGTCGTACTCGGTGGCGTTGTACGGGGAGTAGATCGCCGGCACGCGGTCCCTGTCGACCGTGATCGTGGTGTCCCTGACCGTCGCGCCGGCGTTGTCAGGGTGGAACACGACGGCGCCGAAGCTGTCGCCCGCCTCCTCGGTGTAGCGGATCTCACAGCCCTCGACGACCTGCCCGCGGCCGCGGCGAAACCGGATCCCGCGGACGTTCACGGGGTCGACCGCCGGCTGCCTGTCGACGACGACCGTCGCGTCGCGCACCGTCGAGTCGGGCGTCCCGACCCGGATGTTCGAGACGTTGCTGTTGCTGTAGATGCCCCCCTCGACGTGGACCGCACCGCCCGCCCCATCGGACAGCCCCGGTGCGGAAGCGTACAGGCCGTTGTCCGGGAATCCGGTTAGTTCGCAGTTTTTGAACGTGATGGAACCCGAGTGCTCCTTTGCAACGTAGACACCGGTGAGTCCCTCGTTGTCCCCCTCGTTGACGGCCCGGAAGTTCTCGACGACGCCGTGGGCCTCCTGATTCTGGACCGAGATGCCAAGCACCTGGAGGTTGCTCGCACAGCTCGCCCGCACGGAGACGTTGCGAATGGCGACGTCGCCGTCCGCCCTGACGGTGAGCTTGCCGCCACCGTCGTCACGGCAGAAGTCGAAATCGATGCCGTCCAGGAGGAGCCGTTCGTTGTTCTCGAAGATGAGAAACCGGTTCCGGCCGGCGAACGATCCCGGCTCGCCGACGAACGTGGTCTCACCCTCCCTGTCGGCCGCGAGTGCGACGTTCCGGTAGCCCGAGATCCGCTGGGGGCGGATGAGGTACTCGCCCTCGGGGAACCACAGGAGCGTGTCGTTGCCGAGCTGTTCGTCGAGCACTCCGTTGATCGCCCGATCCCCTGCGGGATCTGCGCCCATCTCGACGGCGTCGACGATCGTCGCGTACTCCTGGGCGTAGGCAGGGAGGTCCCGCTCGGTTCCCTGCACCTCGTCGGGTGGGCGTGCCTCCTGGTCACCGGGGTTGCCCACGGGGCCGTCGTCGACGTCCCGGTCAGTGTCGGTCCGCTGTCCCGGCAGGTCGCCGGCCCTGGCCGATGACTCCTCCTGTTCGTTCTCGCGTCGCGCAGCCGAACCGAGGACGACCAGGCCGCCGATAGCCGCCCCCACGGCCGCTCCCCGCTCGAGAAACTCGCGACGCTCCATTGTACCGGAGGAACTGCCATCTACCGCATTGTTATTGAGTGGTTACAGGGAAGCGAGCAGTCGCTGTCGGTCCCAGTGGCTCGGGACGCTACTCGGCACGCCGGGGGCGAGCACGGGACCCCCCTGGATCTCCCGCCCGAGAAGTGAGCCCAAGCAGTACAGCACAGGAACGTCCCTGAGGACCGACAGCGGGCAGTAGCGAACCGCTATGCCCATAAGCCTCTCATAACTATAGCCCTCCTCACTCTGCGTCTTCGTACTTTCAGATCGGCCCTCTGCTGCGTGGCACGGCGTGCTCGCCGACGCGGCGCCGGGGTCTCACTGCTCAGCCATGACAGCGAACAACTCGTCCGGGCACTCGGACACTGGCGGTATCAATCGACGTCGGTTCCTCGCGGCCACCTGTGCTCTCGGGTCGACACCGCTCGTCGCTGGCTGCAACGACCAGGAGGAGTCGGAGGCGAGCGCGGCAGCGTCCGGTGAAACGACCTCCGAGGAGGCTCCGGACTGTTCCCAGCAGGTCGTCCCGGTCGGCGACAACGCGGCGACCAAGACCCGGCGGACGATCTACACGGATGACCGCATCCGCAACGCCAGGGCCAACATCGAACGGTACGACTGGGCCCGGGCGGAGCGCGACGCAGTCGTCTCCCGCGCCGACGCGTTTCTCGACGCATACACCATGGAGGAGGTCTGGCACCTCGTCACGGGGCAACAGGTCCCCCGCGCGTCCGCAGTCGACGCTGAACGGCGGATCGGGAGTCCGACGCACGGCCCCGACATATACACCGAACACGGCCGCTACCCCTGGGAGATCAACGCCGTCGAGGAGCCCTGGAAAGTCACCGACCCCATGACGGGGATCCGCTACCCGACCAACGACTTCCAGTCGTACCTCGTGAGCGGCCGCGACAACAGGGGCTTTTTCGACCCGGCACGCGCCGACGATCAGTACCTTGTCAACGAGACGCAGCCGGACCGTGGCCCGGAGTGGGGCGTCGACGACGGCCACGGCTGGGTCGACGACGACGGCAACCGGTTCACCTTCGTCGCCTACTACAACCACTTTGCCACCTGGAGCAGTCGCCAGTCCCGGTTCGGCCTCTCGTTGATGGCCGAACTCCTGGGGCGTGCCTACCTGTATACGGACGATCGCACGTACGCGCGAGCGGCAGCTATCATCCTCGACCGGACCGCCGACGAGTACCCCCGGATGGACCTGTGGCCGTACCAGACCAAGTACGGGTTCGCCAACAGCCACGGCGGCACCGGCAAGGGGAAGATCCTCGGCTCGGAGTGGGAGACCCGCCTGACGAGTCGCCTCGTCGACGCGTACGACGCGATCTTCCCCGCGATCGAGGAGGACGAGTGGATCGTCGAGTTCCTCGCCGACAAGGCGGCAACCTACGACATCGGCCGGAAGTCGACGCCGGACGACGTCCGGCGCAACGTCGAGAACGGCATCGTCCGGCGGGTCCGCCGGGGGGTGAAACAGGCCAAGATCCGGGGGAACTTCGGCACGCACCAGCGGTCGCTTGCCAAGTCTGCCGTCGTGCTCGACGAGCCGGAGGGGTACACCGACGACACGCTGGATTTCCTGTTCAGGGGTGGCGACCTCGAATCGACCGACTGCGGCCTGCAGCTCGGCGGCGGCGACGTGCTCCCGCGGCTCACCGGCGTCGTCGACCGCGACGGCCACAACGACGAGGGTGCCCCGAACTACCACCAGCTCGCACTCGAACGCACCCGCGACGTCGCCGACGTCCTCGACGGCTACGACAACTACGACGGCGCCGACCTCTACGACCACGTGAAAGTCGAACGGATGCACGCGGGGCAGCCGCCGCTGCTCGTCCTGAACCGCTTCCAGCCGAGCATCGGCGACTCGGGCCGGACCGGGAACCCCGGCGTCGGGTGGATGGACAAGGAAACGATGGTCGACGCCTTCGACAGGTACGACGACGAAGCGTACGCACAGCTCGCCTACCTGATGAACGGCAGTTCGACGGAGGAACTCCACGGCGACATCTTCGATTCGAACCCTGAGCAGGTTCAGACCGACATCAACAACGTCCTGGAAGCGGACGGCCCGCTCGACCTGTCAAGCCGGACGCTGGCGGGGTTCGGTTACACGGCACTGCGGCAGGGATCGGCAGCCGAGTCCACCGAACGTGCCGTCTGGCTCTACTACGGCCGCAACTCCGGCCACGGACACCAGGACACCCTGAACCTCGGAATCGCCGCGCACGGGCTGACACTGGCACCGGACATGGGATACCCGGCGCAGACGGGCCCCTCGCCGAAGCGGATCAACTGGACGGCGAACACGATCAGCCACAACACTGTCCTCGTCGACGGGACGCGCCAGGAGTACCACTGGGTCGGAACTCCGCGGGCGTTCGACGAAACCGAGCGCGTCAGCGTCGTCGACGTCGAGGCTCCCGACGTGTATCCGCAGACCGATACCTACCGACGGACGACGGCGATGATCCGGATCGACGAAGAGACCTCCTACGCGGTCGACGTCTTCCGCGTCGACGGGGGCGACGACCACCACTTCAGCTTCCACGGTGGCGAAGGGGCTGTTTCCACCACTGGGCTGGACACCGTCGAGCAGTCCTCGGGGACGTACGCCGGCGAAGACGTTCCGAAACCAGGCAAGGGGGAGAACACGGAGTACAACCAGTCGGGCGACCACGAAGCCTGGGGCGGAAAGCGGTTCAACAACGGGTTCAACTACCTCTACGACGTCGAACGGGACGGGTCGCCACCGGACCGGTTCAGCGTCGACTGGGACGTCGCCGACACCTGGGGGGTGCTCCCGGCGGAACGGGACGTCCACCTCCGGCTGACGATGCTGTGCGGGACCGACGAGGTTGCCCTTGCGAGCGGCGACCCCCCTGACAGGTCCGGCAACCCCGGGTCGTTGCGTTACCTGGTCGCCCACCGGACTGGGAGCGACCTGCGGAGCACCTTCACGTCGGTAATCGAGCCCTACGAGGACTCCCGTGCCGTCGCGTCTGTCGAGCAGGTGCCGACCGACAGCGACCGAGGCAACGCGAGTGCGGTCAGGGTCGACCTCCTGTCCGGTCGCACTGATTACGTCGTCAGTACGACCGACCCCGACGCCAAGTACCAGGTCGATGAAACGTTCGAGTTCTCAGGGAGGTTCGCGGTCTACTCCCAGCGTCACCGCAGCTCCGAGTACGCCTACCTCCACGACGGTGATCGACTCGCAGTCAAGGGGAGGGTGCTGGTTCGCAACTCCAACCCGCGGCTGACGGGGGAGGTCGTCGAGCGCAGCAGCGGCCTCAATCACCACACCGAGATGACCGTCGCAGTCGCTGAGGGTCCGGACGACCCCTGGGAGGGTCTCGCCGACAAGTGGATCTACGTCGACACGGACGGGGACCGCAACGGCGCCTACCGGATCGAGAACGCGACCGACGTGGGGGAGAGTGACCGCGTCCGGCTGTTCCTGGGTCAGCAGACGTTCGTCAACGGGCTGGCCGATCCGCAAGACCCCTCGGCGGGCCACGAGTACACCGTCGAGGTCGGCGACAAGTTCAGGATTCCACTCGGCGGCACCTGGTCGCGCGACCGAGCGTAGCGGTACGTTCTCCATAACTAACCGAACGGCACGAAAATCGCCACGAGACGTGCCCCTGCCTGCCGCCGTTCGTGCAGGGGAACAGACCCAATCCGATCAACGATGACAGAAACGCTCCATTCGCCGACGCTTCGGGACGTGCTCTACTACGGGTACGATCCCGGGTGCAGTGACGCGGGACTCCCCCACGCGGTCGAAGCGGCCGCCAGACAGGATCACCTCTCGGCGCCGTACGACAGCCTGGTCTCGACGGTCCAGAGCGCGTTTCAGTCGGCCGTCGACGCGGAACTGCGGACCCACGACGCTGAGCGACACGTCGTGCCGCTGAGTTCCGGGCTGGACTCGCGGGCGATCCTCGCGACGCTGCTGGATCACCCCGCCGTCGACCGTTCGGACGTGCAGACGGTGACGTTCGGCACGCCCGGCACATGGGACTTCGAACTAGGGCCGCAGGTCGCCGACGCAGCGGGCGTCGCCAACCGGACGGTCGACCTGCGGCCGGGCTCGTTCGACTGGTCGATCGAATCACTCCGAGCGTTCGCCCGCACGCAGTCACGGCCGATCCGGATGTTCGAAGGGTACGTCAACGACGCGGTTTCGCGCGCCGTCGATATCGAGGACGCGGTCCACTGGATCGGGTATCTCGGCGGGCCGACGACCGGCAAGGACATCAGCGAAACCCCACACGACTCCTGGGAGGCGGCCGTCGCCGAGTTCGTCGAACACGGCCACTACACCAGTCTCGAACCCCCGGGTCACGAGCCACGGCGGGCCATCCCGTCCGAACCGTACCTGCCGCAGTCGGCGATGGCGTTCCCGAACCAGCTGAGTTTCGCACACCGCCAGCAGTGTTACATCAGGCCGGTCGTCGTCGGCGACGGCCCCTGCTGTACCCCCTTCGCTCACCCGGAGTGGCTGGAAGTCATCCTGAACGTCCCGCGTCGCCACAGGGCGAACAGGGCCGTCCTGACCGACGCGATGGTCGATTCGTACCCGGAGCTGTTCGCTCTCCCGACCGACGCCAGCGCGGGCTACCCGCTGTCAGTCGGCGAGAGTCGCCGCAAGATCCGCCGCGGGGGCCACCTCCTCATCGACAGCCTCGCGGAGACACTCGGCAGATCCTACACCCACCCGGACACGAACTACCTCAACTTCGCCCGCGCCTTCCGGGAGGCGGGTGAACTGCGCCGGACTGCCGAGGAACTGATCGAGCACCTCCAGGAACGGGAGCTACCGGCCGGGGTGAACCCCGGAGCAATCTGGGAGCGACACCAGGACGGCAGCGACCGCAGCCGCGACATCAAGGTACTGTGTTCGCTGGAGCTGTACCTGAGCGAGCACGAGGAGGCCGCCGTCGGCGCCGACAGCGCGCCTCGACAGGGACGCCCATCCTGAACGGGCGCCAACGCCGGCCACCTCCAGTGGTGTTCCATTGGGAGTTCCCAGTCCCGAATGGCGTATCCAGACGCCACAGCCCGCAGGAAACAGCGAGCCGACGGCCGAGCGGACCGCTGATGGCTGTCAGTCGGACCCGCGACCCGCCTTACTAGGTCCGGAAGCCGTTGTAGCCCGGGATGACGTCGGCGTAGTCGACGGTGGCGTCCTCGCCGTAGTGGTTGTCGTACACGGAGTAGGACCCTTCGGCACCGCCGCTGTAGCTGATCGCCTCGCCATCGGAGTTGTGGAAGAACCAGTTCTGGTAGACGTCGGCGGATTCGCGGGCGGGGCCGCGCGCGGCGTGGGCCTGCACGTCGGACCCGCCGCCGAAGCGCTCGCGCGTGGCCTCGAAGATGCAGTTCCGGATGACGATCACGTCGCTGGCGTAGCCGTCGTTCTCGCCGGACTGGTGGGCGTCGCTGGGCCACCGCCAGGTGGTCGGCGAGAAGTGGTTGTACTCGGAGATGAACCCGGTTCCGGGACCGCCGTCGGTCGTGACGCTGTGGCGGTCGTTCTCGAAAAAGCAGTGGTTGACCCGGGGAACGCCGCCGTCCCGCCCGGAGTTGCCAAGCACTGCGACGCCGTAGCCGCGGCTGTTCCCGTTGTTGTTGTGGATGAAGCAGTGGTGGACGTGGGCCGATCCCCCGTCGTGGCCCCGACACTGGATCGCTGCCGTCGAGAAGCCGCGCACCTCACAGTTGTCGATCTCGACGGGGCCGTACGTCGCGATGCCGCGGTCGCCCCAGTCGCTGGTCGTGTCGTCACCGGGGTAGGCGCCGCGGACGTCCAGCCCCGTGATCCGGCCACCGTAGGCCCGGATGTTGTGTTCCGTGATCGAGGTGTTGTACAGCGTGGCGCCGCTGGAGCCGTCGCGGCCACGGTCGGAGGCGAGGGTGACGCCCGCCGCCATGTCGACGTGCATGTTCGTCACGTCGAGTTCCGCGTCGCCGTCGACGAAGATCACGTCGCCGCTGGTCGCGCTCGACAGTTCGCGCTCCAGTTCACTGACTGTCGAGACGACGACGTCGGCGTCGCTCTCTGTCAGGATGTCGCCGTAGCCGGCGCCGCCGCCGACCGGCTCATCGGACGGCGGGTCGGTGTTGGTCCCCTCGTCGTCGTCCTGCCAGGGAAAGCCGCTCTTCCAGCCGTCGCCGGTCGCGCCCGGTTGCGGGTAGCGGTCGACGTTCGAGGGGCTGCCGTTGACGTAGGCGTCGGCGGAGCCGTCGATGGTGACGTCCAGCACGAGCGTGTCGAACTCGTAGGCGTGGCGCTCGCCGGGGTCGACCTGGCCCGCCGCCTTCGTGCCGTCGTCGCTGATCCAGTGGAACTCCTCCTCGATGACCGCGCCGTCGACCGTCGAGGCGATCATGTTGCCGCCCTCCTCGACTTCAAGGTAGTAGTCGGCGTACTCGCTGCCCGTCCCCTCGAACGAGTAGCTGTGCTTGCGGTCCTCGGTCAGGGCCTCCGCGCTGGTCAACTCGTGCGGCGTGATTTCCTCGCCGTCCAGAAAGAGGGTGAACTCCCCCTCCATCGGCGCGAAGTCGGTCACGTCGCCCCGGAAGTCCCAGGTGTCGCCTCGTCCGTAGGCTGTGTCGCCAGTGACAGTCCAGGAGCCGTCGTTGTTCTGTGAGACGCTGTCACTCACGTCCGTCGCGTTCGATCCATCGGTCGTGACGCGGGCCGCCCGCTCGGTAGTGGCGTCGGCGTCGTCACCGGGACGGGGTCGTCGCCGTATTCGACGGAGACAGTCGCGGGACCGTCGATGTCGATGTGCATGAGGCTCCCGCTGAACCGATAGGTGTCGGCGTTGCGGTGTACGGTGCCGGACGCACTGTCCTCGCTCATCGAGTCGTTCCACTCGACAGTCGCCCCGTCGTCGAACTCGGCGACGCTGCCCGAGACCCTGAACTCGTACGTAGACTTGACCCAGTCTTCGCCCCCGTCGAACGTGATCCTGTTCGGATGCTCCGTGCTGTCCGCCGCTGCCGTCGAGGCGCCCAGTGCCCCGGCGAACAGTGTACCGCCCGACATTGCTAGCCACCGCCGCCGGCTAGTATGAAGCCCTTTCCGATCGTTCCGGTCACGCTCCGCCCGAGTAAGGTCATCCTTACCTTTCGGCATAGCCTGGTATCGAGAACATACTTCAAAAACCGTTTCTACGGTATCGTGGCGGTATTCCCGCAGGTGTTTACGGCTGTATGTCGAATAAGGACAGAGTACTTACCAGATACCCAGTATTCTCCTACTGGAATATGTCTCCGGTAGAAACGTCTTACCGGGCCGGGACGCGAAGTATTGTACTCCTACCGGAGCGTGCGGACGACTGACTTCTCCCACGACTGAAGTCGTGGGGTTCGACCGCCACAGACGGTCGAGGACCCTGCCTCCGCTGTAAGACGATTTTACCGGGCTGAAACCGGCTGTCCACCTGACCAGTCAGGTGAGCATGTACGTATACACCGTCCAGCACGAACACACCGATCAAGAGTGGTGGAAACTGTTCCAGCGATCCTAGCCGGTGAACGACCACTGCTGAAAGACGAGGCTCCTCCAGTCAGCCCGGTGTTCGAAACAGGAACTCCGTACCTCGGGCTGCAGGGTTGATTCACAGGCTGAAATTCCTGGATTTATTCGATACACAATGTAATGATTTTGCAAGAATCTACAAGTTATTTAAGCCGGGTACCGTAACGTTGCGTCAATGGAAACACTGCCGTCCTTAGAGCTGCGGGGGTACGAACTTCTCGCACGATATTCCATGGATAGCGAGGAGTCCGTGGTACAGGGAATCGCGATGGCGTTCGCCAGTCTCGACGTCGACCCCCAGTCCCAGGAGACAGTGATACACGACATCGTGGACACGGACGCGTTGCGACAGCTCCAGGAAAGTAGCGACCGGCACGTCCGGGTTTCGATGCACCTGTGGGATCACCCGGTCGTCGTCACCCCGGAAGACGTCTCCATCTACGGAACCGAAGACGACTGATCGTCATTCACTCCGAAAGCGGAGCATAACAAATGCCGTTCTCCACGGTGCCTACGAGGAATGGCATCTGACGGGAGGGAGCGTGCCGGCCGGGTCGCCCCGGCGCCAGGTGCGGAGTCGACGATCCCGGGTCGACACTACAGAGCAGTTCCGCCAGCAGTGACGCCGCTCACGCCCGGCGACATCGCGGCCGGGCTCGCCGGACAGGTCCGGGGGGCGGGACGCGACGGCTTCCGGGAGGCAGTGGTGTCGATGCTCGACGCCGAGTCGGCGGCCACCTATACGACCTACCGGCGGGCGCTCGGGGCCTGTTTCGACGCGCTCGCGGACCGGGCGGACGACCGGTCGACAGTGCTGGTGCCCGCGTTCTGCAGCACCGACTTCAGGCTGGCGCTCGAGGAACTCGGGCTGGCGTACCGGCGATACGACGTCGAAGGCGATTCGTTTGCAGCCGACCTCGGCGCCGTCGAGTCTGCACTCGACGACGACGTGCTTGCGGTCGTCGCCGTGAACGTGCTCGGCTACAGCTCGGAGATGGACGTGCTCGCGCGGCTGTGTCGAGACGCCGGCGCATCGCTGGTCGAGGCGCTCGGCTACTCGCTGGGGGCCAGCTACGAGGGTGAGCGCCTGGGGACGTTCGGCGACTGTGCAGTGTGTAACTTCCAGCAGGGCAAACCGATCCCTGTCGGTGGCGGCATGGTCGTCTCGCAGGACCCCGGACTGTCGTTCAGCGACGCGGGACGGCCAGCAGTCGGGCCCAACGTAGCGACGCTCGCAGGGTACGCAGCGTTCAGCAGGCCACGGATGTACCACCTCTACCGGCGAGGGAAGGCCACGCTCGACTCGATCCGCGGCTCGGACGGCCGCATCACCACACACCCCGGATCGAAGGACGACGTCGGCGCCGACCGGCCGCTCGCCACCATGTCGGATTTCCAGGGGACTGTCGCACAGCGAGTGCTGACTCGGCTGGATCACCACCGTCACGACCGGGCGCGCAACGCCTCCTGTTACACCGACGCCTTCCGATCCTGTCCGGGAGTCCGGGTCGTGACCCCCGTCGACGGCCTCTCGGAACACCAGCACGTGCGGTTCCCGCTCGTGGCCGAGAGTGAGGCCCTCCGGGATGATCTCTGCGTGGCGCTGGAGGACGCCGGCATCGGTGCGAGCAAGCTCTACGAGTGGCCCCCGCTCGCGACGGATCGATTCCCGACCGCCAGCCGCCTCAAGCGGCGCACGATCACGCTGCCGACACACCCCTTCGTCGACGAACAGGATCGTCGTACCGCGGTACGGGTCGTTCGAGCAGTGCTGCGTCGCTCCGGGTGATCGCGACAGCGGCTGGCGTCGATAAGCACGGAGTAATCGAACTGACAGTTCCATAGCAGCTGAGTAACTATAGGGCCATCACGAGAGGTGGAGGACATGGGCCCGAGCAAGCGCCGGACGGACCAACCGTTGCTCGGACGGTGTCCGGACTGTGGACAGGAACTCCTTCGCGAAACCCTCCTGATCAGTTATCGCACCGCGAACGGGTGGCCCAAGATGTTCGCCCAGTGTCCCGCGTGCGACGAGCCGGTACACCCGGAGTGAGCGACTGCTCCCTAGCTCTGTTCAGTGACAGCGTGGCGGCGCGCGCCCCCGGTTACAGCGTCGCGAGGTTCTGCCGGAGTTTGATCGTGGCGGTCATCAGCGCCGTGGCGGTCATGATGACGAACACGACCCGGATGTGCAACACGACGATCGGTGCAACCCCGAAGGGGACCGCGAGCGCGACGATGCCGACAAGCGCCGCGAACGCCAGCACCGGCAGGAGGTGCCGGACCAGCGAGTCCAGCATCGTCCCCTGGAGGCGCGACCCCGCCGTCTGGGCCTGGAAGTACCCCCCGCCGTAGAGGATGAACCCGGCGGCACAGAGCCCCTCGAGCGTCGCCGTCGCGGCCGTCCGCCCGGTGACCCCCACGAACGCGACGTACACCAGGACGGCGGCGGCGAACGCCAGGCGGACGCCGCGGTCCAGCGACGCCGACAGCACCGCCGCCTGGCCGGTCCCGGCGCGGTGGATCTGCCGGAGCGACAGCGCGAGCAGCAGCGCCATCGCCAGCAACAGCCCGTTCTTGCCCGCGAAGGTGAGCGAACTGACGACCTCCAGGACGCCGGCGATCCCGAACAGCGCCGCGAGGGCGCCAGCGTACCGCAGCAACACCCACAGCGTCGCCTGGACCTCGATGTCGGTCCGGGCCATGTTCCGGTGGGCGTAGTAGGCGAACCGCACGCCGAGCACGGCCAGCAGCGACCACGCGACGAACAGGATCAGCGTCAGCCCCTCGGCGCCCTCCGCGACGGGGAACAGGCCGAACTCGACCTCGACCAGCCCGAGGTCGACACTAACCACGGCGTACCTCCCGTCGCGTCCGCCGGCGGCCGTCCCCGGTCCGGGCAGCGTGACAGCTCATACGTACTCCTCGGCGACGCTCGCCAGTTCCCCCCGTAGCTGCTCGACGGTTTCGTACCGCCGGAGCTTCTGTTTTGCCATCGTCTTCGCCAGCACCTCGTCGAGTTCGGGCGGCAGTCCCTCGACGACGGCGCTGGGGGCCGGCGGCGTCCCCGAGAGCACCGCCTGCCGGACGGCTTCGAACTCGCCGGTAAACGGCGGCCGGCCGGTGAACAGCCGGTAGTAGACAGTCCCGAGTTGATAGATGTCGGTCGCGTGGTCGATCCGGCCGAAGCGGTCGTCGTAGTACTCGGGGGCGGCGAAGCGCGGATCCAGGCAGTCCGACGGGTCGAAGTAGTGGCGGAACACGGTGATCAGCCCGACGTTGTTCACGAGCGGCCCGCGCTCGACGTCGTCGTCGAACCGCTCGCCGGGGTAGCCGACGGTCCGGGCGTCCAGGCCGCCGTGGACGACGCCGCGCCCGTGCAGGTGCGAGACGGCGTCGGCCAGCGCCAGCGCGTTCCGGAAGGCGACGGCGGGCGAGGGGCGGTCGCGCTCGGCGAGCACCCCCTCGATGAGCGCCGTCGCCACCCAGGGCTGGGCGTCGACGCCCCAGTCGAAGACGGTGACGACGTTGTCGTGGTCGCCCGCGTCCGCCCAGCGGCCGAGCTGCTCGGCGAGCCGGCGGTCGAACTCCGGGTACACCTCCTCCGGCTGGTTCAGGAGTCGGAGCGCGACCGCGCGCTGGTCGCTGCCGTCGCCGACGAGCGTCTCGTAGGTGGTGGCGTACCGGCCGCGGTGGCGCTCGCCGCGGATGTGGAGGTCGTCGAACCGGCTCCGGACCGCGATGTCGCTGACGTCCCCGGTCCGACGCACCGTCGCCTCCGGGCTCGCGGTGAAGCCGCCCGCCCCCTCGTCGCTCCCGGCCGCCCCGTCCGCGTCCCCGTCGTCCCGGTCATCCCCGGTGTCGGCCAGCTCCAGGGACACCTCCCCGTCGGTCAGCCGGTCGCTCAGCCGCCGGATCAGGTACTCGACGACCCGCTCGTCGTCGGTCGCGACCGCGATCCGACAGCAGGCCGCCGCCGCCAGCAGCCGCACCGACTGCTCGTCGGCCGCCAGGTACCCCACCACGCGCGGGAGCTGGGTGGCCGCCGCGACCGGCTCCTCGATGGCATCCAGCAGCACTGCAGGGGGCTGTGACTCCCCGTCAGCAGCGTCCGCGCGCCCCTCGGCGGTATCCGCGTCCGAATGCTCGTCCCCCTCGCCCGGCGGGTCTGCCGCGGGTGGTGGTACCATTCCCGTTACCCACCATTGATCGTACGGCGGTATTACCTTTTCCCAGCGGGGTGACTGGCTGGCGCCGCCCCACTGGCCGTACTGGCCGGTTCGTTATCAGATGCGAAATTCGGGGTGGGAGCTTTAACCGAATTGGATCCGAATCGGGAGTAATGGCAGGGCAGAACGACTCGTTGCTTCCAGCGACACTCCGTGGGAGTTACGCGACGCGGCTCGGCGTCGCGCTCGCGTTCGCGGTCGTCGTGATGGTCGCCTTCGGGCTCGTTATCAGCGCTGAAGCGACCGACACGCTCGAGGACGACGTCCGCGAGAGCCAGACCGGGCTGGCCGACTCCCAGGCGAGCGAACTGGACGCGTGGCTCCAGAGTACCGAACGCAGCGTCAGGGCGAGTTCCGACAGTCGGGCGCTTCGCACCGACGACACGGACGCGATCAGCGACCACCTGGAGACCGCCGTCACGACCGACCAGGTGTCGGCGAACGTCGCGGCCGTCCACTACCTGAACACCGACTCGATGACGATCGAGGCGAGTTCGGAGCCGTCGTTCGTCGGCGTGAATCCGGCCGACCAGGGGGCGCCGTTCGCCGAGAATCCGCCGTCGTTCGACGGCCCGCACGACACCCACATCACCGAACCGTTCGAGGTCGGCATCGCCGACCATCCGATCATCGCCGTGCTCTCGCCGGTGACCGGCCAGGAGAACCGCGTGCTCGTCTACATGACCAACCTCCGCGAACGCTCGGAGGCCATCTCCGCAAAGCGCGCCGACGCGAACACGACGGTGCTCGACCGCGAGGGGGCGTTCGTCACCCACCCCGACGGCGACCGCATCCTCCAGCAGTCCGGCTTCGACGCGGCCCTTCTCGACCGGACGATGGCCGACGAGACGCAGTTCGTCGACGACGGCGAGACGCTGACGGCGCTGACCCGGCTCGAATCGACGGACTGGATCGTCGCAGTCTCGACCGACCGCGACGCGGCGTTCGCGCTGGCCGACCAGATCAACTCCGACCTGCTCGGGCTGATCCTTCTGGCGGTGATCAACCTCGGGCTGGTCGGCGTGACCGTCGGCGTCAACACGATCACGTCGCTGCAGCGCGTCTCCGAGTGTGCCCACCAGATGGGCAGCGGCAACCTCGACGTGGACCTCTCGACCCCCCGCGAGGACGAGATCGGCACCCTCTACCGGTCGTTCGGGCGGATGCGCGACTCGCTGCGCGACATGATCCAGGAGTCGGAGGGGGCCCGCGAGAACGCCGAAGCGGCCCGCAAGGAGGCCGAACAGGCCCGCCAGGAGGCCGAGGCCGAAAGCAAGCGGATGCAGGCGATCAACGAGGAACTCGAACAGAAAGCCGCCGAGTACCGTACCGTGCTCGGCGACGCCGCGGCGGGCGATCTCACGAAGCGGGTCGACCCCGACAGCACCAACGCCTCGATGCAGGAGGTCGGCGAGGAGATCAACACGACGCTGGACGCCCTGGAGGAGATCATCGCGACGACGAAGTCGTTCGCCCAGAACGTGCTCGCCGCGAGCGACCAGGCGGGCAGCAACGCCGACCGCGTCGACCGGGCGAGCCAGGAGGTCAGCGACTCGATCACGGAGATCTCGCAGGGTGCCTCCGAGCAGAGCACCCGCCTGCAGGAGGCCGCCTCCGAGATGGAGGGGCTGTCGGCGACCGCCGAGGAGGTCGCCTCCTCGGCCCAGCAGGTCGCCAGCACCTCCCAGGCCGCCGCCGAGGTCGGCGAGACCGGCCGCGAGGCCGCCCAGGAGGCGATCGAGGAGATGCGGGCGATCGACGAGGAGACCGACGAGACCGTCGAGGAGATCACCGTGCTGGCCGACGACCTCTCGGAGATCGGCAACATCGTCGACCTGATCACCGAGATCGTCGAGCAGACGAACATGCTGGCGCTGAACGCCTCGATCGAGGCCGCCCACGCCGACGCCGACGGCGACGGGTTCGCCGTGGTCGCCGACGAGATCAAGAACCTCGCCGAGGAGACGAAGGACGCCGCCGGCGACATCGAGGACCGCATCGAGCGGATCCAGGCCCAGGCCGGCGACACCGTCGACACGATGGAGGCGACGAGCGAGCGGATCACCGCCGGCACCGAAACCGTCGAGGAGGCGATCGAGGCGCTGGAGCGCATCGTCGAGTACACCGAGGAGGTCGACGTCGGCATCCAGGAGATCGACGACGCGACCGAGGAGCAGGCCCGGACCGCTCAGAACGTGATGGAACTGATCGACGACCTCACCGAGATCAGCCGCGAGACGGCCACCGAAGCGGACAGCGTGGCCGGCGCCGCACAGGACCAGACCGAGTCGATCGACGAGGTCGCGACCTCCGCCCGGGACCTCCGGGAGAGCGCCGCGGCGCTCGACGACCTGCTCGACCGGTTCACCGTCAGGGCGGACGCCGACGGCACGGCGACGCGGGCCGCGCCCGTCGCAGGGGGTGACGAGTGATGGTGACGATCACGACGTGGTTCGCGCTGGGCGCCGCCGGGATGGCCCTGGGGACGCTCGTGCTCGCGGTCGGCGCCAGAGCCGTCCCCGAGGAGCACCGCGCGCGGTACAGCATCCTGGTCGCAGTCCCGCTGATCGCCGTCGTGGCGTACGCATTGATGGTGCTGGGCGTCGGCAGCCTCAGGACCGAGACCGGCGCGACCCTGTACGCGTTGCGGTACGTCGACTGGCTGCTGACGACGCCGCTGCACGTGCTGTATCTCGGCCTGCTCGCCGGCGCGGCGGTGGGCGTGATCTACCGCGCGCTCGGGCTGATGGCGGCGACCATCGTGTTCGGGTTCGCCGGCGCGATGCTCGCCCCGCCGCTGAAGTGGCCCCTGTTCCTCGCCGGGGCCGCGACGTTCGCCGGCGTCGTCTACTACACCGTGCGGGACTTCGAGGCCGCCGCAGCCGAGGGCGACGCCACGATGGCTGCTGTCTTCCGGAAGCTCCGGGCGTTCCTGGTCGTGCTGTGGGTCATCTACCCAGTCATCTGGCTGGTCGCGCCGGTCGGGTTCGACCTGACGAACACGACGACAGCGACGCTGGTGACCGCCTACATCGACGTGGTCGCGAAGGTCGGCTTCGGGCTGATCGCGCTGTCGGGCCAGCTCACGAGCACTGCCGCCGCGACCGAGTCGGCGTCGCCGGCCGACTGAGCGGCGGCCGGCAGCCGGCAGCGGGGAGTCGATCACCCTCTCGGCCGGCGGCGAAACGACGGGTCTTTGCTTGTGACCCGCGTCGATCCGGACATGCGTCAGTTCATCGTGGTGGGTCACGACGCCCCGACGACGCCCGACTTCTCGCTGGATGACCTGCCCGGGGCGGGCCGGCTCGACCTGCTCGCGCGGTGTGTCACGAGTTCGCTGCTGCTCTCCCACGGCATCCGCGAGGACGTCCGGACGCACCTGGTGCTGGGCGACGCGGTCACCGTCACCGTCGACGGGGGCACCGTCCGGCGGCTCAACCCCGACGAGCGCTCGACGGCGGCCCTCGTACAAAACGCCCTCAAACAGCGCGAGGAGGCGGTCGGCCACATGGCTGTCGAGCCCTCGCCGGGCGTCTCGCTCACTCGGGTCGGGCTCGCAGGAACGCTCGACGCGGTGGCCGACGACGGGGCGGTCTGCCCGCTCCACGAGGAGGGTACGCCGGCGGCGGAACTCGACCCCCCGACCGATCCCGTCTTCGTGCTCTCGGATCACCGGAACTTCGCCGAGGGGGAGCTGTCGCTGCTGGACGACCACGCCGACAACCGCGTGACGCTCGGGCCCGAGCGGCTGCACGCCGACCAGGCGATCACCGTCGCGCACAACTGGCTCGACACCGAGGGGTTCAGCGACTACTCGCGGTGAGACGGACTGCCTCGCACTGCGTGAAGGCTCACGGCCCTCACTCCAGCGCCACGAACACGGCGCTGGTTCTCCGCGGAGCTGACCGACTTCGAATCTGCTTCCCGTTTAGCCCATATTCACAATCTAAATCGCTTGCGAACATAATCGTGTTCGTTTACGAAACTCGTATGAAACTCATCGGGAGATGGAAATCGGTGATCGGAACGCGAAGCAGTCGCTCATCAACCCCCCGCGGGCGCGGGAGGGGGCCGGTCACTCGCCGTTCAGTTCGAAGCCGTTCTCGACGAGCGCAACGAGCCGGTCGACCGCCCGGCCGGCGTCGTCGCCCTGTGCAGTGATCTCGATCCGGTCACCCGGTTCAACGCCGAGCGAGATGACGCCGATGCTGCTTTTTGCATCGGCGGCCTCACCCTCGGCGTTCACCACCTCGATCTCGGCCTCGAACTCCGAGGCTGTCTGCACGAAGACGGAGGCCGGCCGGGCGTGGAGTCCCTTTTCGTGCTCGACCGTGGTGACGCCGCTCGTACGCGACATGGTACGGCGTACGCCCCGTTCGAACGACACCATCATATAGATTGTGCCTGCGGGCAGGATCCGGGGATGGCATTTATTGTTCGCCGTCATGTACCCTCGGGGGAGGATGACAGCAGAAAACCAGGAGCGGGTGTTGCGTGGCATCGGCGCGACGCCGTTGTCAGGTGTCGGGACGGCGGTCCGGTACAACCCGGACGCGGACCTCTCGCTTCCGGAGCCGCCGGACCCGGAGACGGTCGAGTCCGGCGTGGAGGTCGACCGGTTCGAGGCCGCCCGCGAGGCGGTTCGCGAACGACTGCAGGCCGAGCGCGAGCGGACCGCCGAACGCGTCGGCGGATCGGAGGCGGAGATCTTCGACGCCCACCTGCAGTTCCTGGCCGATCCCCAGATCGAGGGGCTGGTCGAGGATGCGACCGACGGGGGGCTGCCCGCCGAGCACGCCGTCCGGGAGGCGTTCGGGGACGCGATCGACCAGCTGGAAGCCGCCGGCGGGCTGACCAGCGAGCGGGCCGACGACCTCCGCGAGCTCCGCACGCGCCTGCTGCGCGAACTACTCGGGGCGGAGGCGACGGACCTCGCGGCGCTCCCCGAGGGGGCCGTCGTCGTCGCCGAGCGCCTCGGGCCAGGCGACACGGCGCGGCTCGACCCCGATGTAGTCGGCGGGTTCGCAACCGCGACCGGCGGGCGGACCTCCCACGCTGCGATCATGGCGCGCTCGCTGGGCGTCCCCGCCGTCGTCGGTGTCGGCGAACCGCTGCTGGACGTCGCCGACGGCGCCACGGTCGTCGTCGACGGCGACGCGGGCGAGGTAGTCGTCGACCCGTCCGCGGAGCGCGCCGAGCGCGCCCGCGAGCGCGGCCGGGACGTCGATGTGCGCCACGAGCAGGTCACGACCGTCGACGGCCGGTCGATCGAGGTGGCGGCAAACATCGGGACGCCGGCCGAGGCCGCGGGGGCCCGCGAGCAGGGTGCCGACGGCGTCGGGCTGTTCCGGACGGAGTTTTTCTTCCTCGACCGCGAGGAACCACCCACGGAGGACGAGCAGTACGAGGCGTTCGTCGAGGTGCTTCGGCCTTTCGACGGCGACCGGGTCGTGGTGCGGACGCTGGACGTCGGCGGGGACAAGCCCGTCCCGTACCTCGACGTCGCGGCGGGCGAGAACCCCTTTCTGGGCGTGCGCGGGGTTCGCCTGGCGCCGGGCGAGCGTGCGGACCTCCTCGAGACACAGCTGCGGGCGCTGCTCCGTGCCGCAGCGACGGACGCCGGCGACGGCCTGGCGGTCATGTTCCCGCTGGTCGCGACTGTCGGGGAACTCGACGACCTCCTGGAGCGCGTCGAGGCAGTCGCCGCCGCACTCGGGGAGGAGGGCGTCCCGCACGAGGTGCCGGAGCTGGGCGTGATGGTGGAGACGCCGGCGTCGGCGTTCGTCGCGGCGGAGCTGGCCGAGCGGGTGGACTTTCTGAGCGTCGGGACCAACGACCTCACCCAGTACGTGATGGCGGCCGACCGCGGCGACGAACGGGTCGCCGGCCTGCACGACCCGCGGCACCCGGCAGTGTTGCGGGCGCTCGATCGGACGGTCCGGGCGGCACACGGGGCCGACGCCTGGGTCGGGATGTGCGGCGAGATGGCCGGCGACCCCGACCTGACCGAACTCCTGCTCGGGTTGGGCTTCGACGAACTGAGCATGAGCGCCGTCACCGTCCCCGCGGTCAAGGAACGGGTCGTCGAAACGAACGTCGAGGCGGCCGAAGCACTCGCCGAGCGCGCGCTCGCCGCAGAAACGCGCGCAGCGGTCGAGGCGATCCTGGCCGACTACCATGCTGGTACCGGGGGCGATGCCGGCGATGACGGCAAGAGCGGGAGTGACACTGCATGAGCGACGACCGCAGTGAGCGCACCGGAGAGCGGCCTGCGCCGCCCTGAAATTACAAAAGTACTACTGTAACGGTAACGGGGGAAACCGACAGAAGCGACGGGTGTCGAGCGCAACACGATCACGGCCATCCCGGGAGCGACCGGCAATTCACATAATGCGAACGTCTCGGCGCACAGCGCCGGGAGGACCACGAAGGAGAGCTGAGAGGCGACCCCGGCTCGTCGGGGTAGCGGTCACTGTTCACATATCACGAACGATCCGCCCGGAGGGCGCGCTCGAACTCCTCGACGGCCTCCAGGAGTTCGTCGGCGATCTCGGAGTGCAGTGCGGCGAAATCGATGCGGTACTTCGGTCCGCCGACGCTGAGGCCCCCGATGATGGTATCGTCGGCGTCGTGGACGGGGGCACCCACCACGACGAGTCCTGGGGCGGATTCCTCGTCGACGATGCCGTAGCCACGCTCGCTGATCTCCGCGAGCGAGTTGAGGAGTTGGTTGCGATCCCTGATCGTGGCCTGCGTCTCCTGGGGCATCCCCCAGCGGTCGATGACCGCCTCGACCTCCTCGCGCTCCATCTCCGCGAGGATCGCCTTCCCCGCAGCGGTGTTGTGCAGGTAGTGTTCATCCTGGACACCGACGTCGTTGTCGGCCAGGGGCGCTCCCTCCGACGCCCCGTAGACTATCAGCAGGCGGCCGTGTTCGAGGGCCGTGAAGTTCGCCTCCTCGCCCGTGGTCGCCGCTAAGTCGTCGACGACCTCTTCGGCCACCTTGACCGGGTAGCGGTGTTTCGCTCGCTGGCCCATCGACCAGAGCCTGAAGCTCGCAACATAGGTGTCGCCCTCGCGGACGACGTACCGACACCGGTGCAGCGTCGACAGGTGGCTGTGGATCGAACTTTTCGGCCCGTCGATCATGCCGTCCAGCTCCGCGAGCGCGAGCCCGTCGTACTCCAGAATCAGCTCGAGGATCCGAAGAGAGGTCCCGGTCGTTTTGAGCGTCCGGCCGCCGATTTCTTCTACCATGTCCGTCTCTGACGTTCTCCACCGTCTTAACGGTTCACATAATGCGAACGGTGGACGTCGCCGGTCACTCGCTCGGACCGACGCCAGCCTCGCGCATGTACTCGTCGAGTTTCGCGGCGATCGCCTCGGCGAAGGCGTCGTCGTTGATCGCCTCGTACCGTTCGATCAGTTCGACGTCGTCGTCGATGTGGTCCCGGAGCGCGTCGAACAGTGCGGCGTCGGCCTCGGGGTCGTAGAAGTCCTCGCCCTCGACCGCGATCATCGAGACGCCGTTCAGTGGCAGCGCAAGCGCCGTCGGCCCCGTGGCGGCGTTGAGCTTCCCCGCGATGATCTCGCCGATCCTGGCGGTCTCCTCGGGGGTGGTCCGCATCAGCGTCACCTGCGGATTGTGGACGTGAAACTGCCGGCCCTCGAACTCCCCGGGGACGGTGTCGCGGGGGCCGAAGTTCACCATGTCGAGCGCGCCCGTCGAGACGACCTGGGGGATGCCAGCCTCGCCCGCGGCGTCGAGCCGTTCGGGACCGGCGCTGAGGACGCCGCCGACGTGCTCGTCCGCCCACTCGGTCGTCGTCACGTCGAGGACGCCGTCGACGATCCCCTCCGCGATCAGGCTCTCCATCGCGCGCCCGCCGGTGCCGGTCGCGTGGAACACGATCGTCTCGTACCCGCGCTCTTCGAGGGACTCGCGGGCGGTCTGGACGCAGGGAGTGGTGACGCCGAACATCGTGATGGCGATCGTCGGGCGGTCCGCGACCTCGACGCCGGGGTCGTTGGCGACCATCCCGACCATCGCCAGCGCGCCGTTGGCGATCACCTGCCGGGAAAGCTGGTTGAGTCCCTCGATATCCGCCACGGAGTACATCATCGCGAGGTCCCGCGTGCCGACGTACGGTTCCGTGTCGCCGGAGGCGACCGTCGAGACCATCAGCTTCGGGACGCCGACGGGCAGCGACCGCATCGCGGTCGTCGCGACCGAGGTGTTGCCGGACCCCCCGAGTCCGAGGATGCCGTCGAGAACGCCCTCGTCGTGGAGCCGGGTCGCGATCTCGGCCGCACCCTCGCCCATCACCTCGATGGCCTCGCCCCGGTCGCCCGCCTCGCGGAGCGCCGCGAGCGACGTGTTGCCGGCCTCTGCCACTTCGCTCGCGGGGGAGTCCGGTTCGAAGCCGGGCTCGTCCATGACCCCGGAGTCGACGACGTGGACGTCGACGCCCTGGGCCTCGATCACGTCCCGGGCGAACCCGATCTCTTCGGCCTTGGTGTCGAGCGTGCCGACGATGACGACTGCCACGAGTTTACCCCTCCGTCTGCTCTTCCGTCGGGAG
This sequence comes from Halobacteriales archaeon SW_10_66_29, assembly GCA_003022845.1. Taxonomy (GTDB): domain Archaea; phylum Halobacteriota; class Halobacteria; order Halobacteriales; family Haloarculaceae; genus Halovenus. The sequence continues at coordinate 39,809 of PXSF01000041.1, forward strand.
TTCGCCCGCCGGAACGACCTCGCACTCGGGGAGGTCGGCCAGCACCTCCTCGGGTCCCGGCGGCGCGTACACGGCCAGCAGGACGAGCGGTTCCCAGCCCGTGTTGACCGTGCCGTGTTCGACACCCTCCGGGACGAACACCATGTCGCCGGTCCCGATCTCGCGGGTCTCGTCGGCGACCTCCTGTTCGCCCTCGCCGCGGATCACGTACAGGATCTCGTCGCTGTCCGGGTGGGTGTGGCGCTCGTGACCCTTGCCGGGCTCGAGCTTGACGACGCCGGCGCTGAACCGCTCGCCGCCGGTCACGTCGGGTGTGCTCATCCACTTCAGTACGCCCCAGTCGAACACCTGACTGTCGACGTCGTCAGGCTGGATGAAGTGCTCCGTCATGATCAGAACCCGATCCCCTTGAACTCGCGTGCCTGGTTTTCGATCGCCTGCTCGGTCGGGAGCCGTTCGAGGCTCGACGCGCCGAAAAAGCCCACTACGCCCTCGGTGTTGTTGAGTACGTACTCGGCGTCGTCGGGCCAGGCGACCGGGCCCCCGTGACAGATGACCATGGCGTCCTCGTTGACCTCCTTGACGGCGTCGTGATGGACCTGGATGCGCTCGACGGCGTCGTCCAGGTTCATCGCCGTCTCGGCGCCGATGTCGCCGGAGGTGGTCAGGCCCATGTGCGAGACGACGACGTCCGCGCCGGCCTCGGCCATCTCGCGGGCCTCCTCCTCGGTGAAGACGTACGGGCAGGTGACCATCCCCTGCTCGCTGGCCTCCTGGATCATGTCGACCTCCTTGTCGTAGCCCATCCCCGTCTCCTCGATGTTCGCGCGGAACTTCGAGTCCACGTCGAAGATGCCCACCGTCGGGAAGTTCTGAACGCCCGAGAACCCGCGCCGCTTCAGCCTCTCGATGAACACCTCCATGTCACGGAACGGGTCGGTGCCGTTGACCCCCGCGAGCACCGGCGTGTCCTCGACGACGGGCAGGACCTGGTGGCCCATATCGAGGACGATCTGGTTGGCGTCGCCGTACGGCAAGAGCCCGGCCAGCGACCCCCTGCCGTTCATCCGGTAGCGCCCGGAGTTGTAGATGATGAGCAGGTCGACGCCCCCGCGTTCGGCGAACTTCGCGGACATCCCGGTCCCCGCCCCCGCGCCGATGATCGGTTCACCTCGTTCGACTGTCGATTCGAGCCGGTCGAGTACCTCGCTACGGCTGTATTTCATGCGACAGGCTGTACTTCTGCAGTATCGCTATTCAATATTTTTATCAACTGACTTGTATATTCGTTGCACTCGTACTTCCTGGACGCCAACCAGGAACCCAACATGCCCGACCAGATGCCGATCTCGGCCTCCGACGTGACCGAGAAATCCATGGGCAACGAGCCGCGGCCGATGGAAGGTCATCCAGGATGTCGGCGGCCACTGCTCGTTTCGAGTGTTCCACCCGGGAAAGATTCCCTCCTGTGGTTCCTCGAGTTCACGATTGTGGTATGGCCGGGCAGCCCGCTCGACCGCCGAAAGGACTAACATCCTCATCGACATACACCGGAACGATGGATGGATCAGCCCACGACTCCGACGCGGGCGGGGACGGCGACGTGCCGCCAGACCTCCGCCGGGGGCTGTTGGACACCGTCCAGCGGCTCGCAGGGATCGGCGTCTGGTCGTACGACGATAGGACTGAGACCCTCTATGTGAGCGATCGGACACGACAGATCCACGACATCGCCGACGCGGGGGCGTTGACGGTCGAGGAGCTGACGGCCTGTTACTCGGCGGCGGACCAGTCACGGGTGCTGGCGGGGTTCGAGGGCGCACTCGAGGACGGCGAGCCGTTCACCGCCGACGTCGCGATCAGCAGCGAGGGGACGACCGAGCGGACCGTCCGGTTACGCTGTGAGCCCTATCACGAGGACGGGACAGTCATCGGCCTTCGCGGGACGGCTGCGGACGTGACCGACGAGAAACTCCGCGAACGGCGCATCGAGTTGCTCCGGGAGACGAACATGCGCCTCAAGCAGGCGAGTTCCCCGGCGGGGGTCGCCGAGGTGCTGGTGGACGCGGCGAAGAACATCCTCGGGCTGGTGTATACGACCGTCCGGCTCGTCGACGACAGCCAGGAGACGCTGCACACGGTCGTAGTGACCGAGGAGTGCGTCGAGCGCGCGGGCGAGCGGCCTGACTACCCCGTCGAGGACGACAACCCGGCATCGCGGGTCTTCCGGACGGGCGAACCCGAAGTCTACCGCGAGATCGGGCCGAACTTCGACGACTGGGACCGGGGCGACCTCGTCTGTGGGATCTACGTCCCAATCGGGGACCATGGGGTACTGAGTACCGGGGATGTCGTCGCCGAAGCGTTCAACGAACAGGACGTGGAGGCGGCCAGCCTCATCGGCGAACTCGGCGGCGACGCCATCACCCGTCTCAAGTGGGGCAAGCGCTCGCGCGCGATCTGATACCTGTGACCGACGCCAGCCTCGACAGCCGCCTCTCGCACCACGACGCCGGTCGCGACGGCCACCCCACGGCGGCAGTGGCGGTTCATACTGTCGTGGGGAGTATTTCGGCCCGGCGGGAACGAGTCACAACAATCACTATCATAGTGATTATTGTGAGTCGTTACGGGATCGACCGCATGACTGCGTGCGGTCGACCCGGTAAACAGTCACAATAATCACTATCAGTCGGCTTCCTCCTGCAGGATCTCCGCCAGCCGGCTCTTGCCCAGCTCCTCGATGAGTACCGAGAGTTCGAGTATCTTCTCCTCGCCGAGCTCGTCGACGAGTGCCTCGATCTCGTCGGCCGTGAACGTCCGCGCGAGGCTGGCCATCGTCTCGACGACCTCCGCGGTCCGGTCGGCGACCGCTGCACTCGGCGCGACCGTCAATGGGCGGTTGACGAACTCCCCGTCCTTGTAGTAACAGAACCGGAGCTGGTTCCCGTCGGCCGACTCCGGCGTAACGATCTGCACGACGCCGTATCCGCCCTCCCATTCGTCGACCGTCCGTTCGAGCAGGGTGGTGTATCGCATAGTACAACCGAAAACGCTTGTGTTCATAAGCCTTCTGGATTATAATACCCGTGCTCGCGTCCGCAAGTGATCACGAGTCTGATCGATCGGTCGTCTCCGCCCCGGGTATCAACGCCCACGTACGGGCAGCGAGTTCGTCACGGCCGGGGACGCGCTGCCTGGGGAGGGTCGCCGGGGCAGTCGTTTCGCAACGATTAAACCTGCCGACAGCCACCAATCACCTGCGGGCCGGTGGGGTAGCTTGGTATCCTTCGGCCTTCGGGTGGCCGTAACCGCAGTTCGAATCTGCGCCGGCCCATACCGGCTTTGGGCTTTTTCCAGGGTCTGCTGACACGTAGTGGTGGTTCTCGGGGGTGGTGCGCGTGAGTACGACCACCCCTGATACTGATTGTTGTGATTATTTTCGGGACCACCTCACGTGAACGGTTGGTTCGCGGGCTAAAGCCCACGAATTGTGACTCCCCGGCGGTAACGACTCACAACAATCAGTATGAGGTCGTCGACGAGGCATTTGCCAAAATTGAACTGTAGATGACCGTTGGATGTGCATAGATTTCGGCAGCAAGTGGCGAGGCTTTATCAATCAGAGCGTCTCAAATCACATCAATGGCCGAGGCCGAGGATCTACGTGAATTTGTGCCTGAGAGTTGTGAGGAGTTGTTCGAAAAATCATCGACGGAACTCCGATCGGCTATCCCTGAACTTGCTCGAGACAAGGGGCGGATGAAAGAGATAGAGAGGGCTGTAAAATCACTCCCGTCCCACCACGAACTCTACCAGCGTGACTCTCGAGACCTGAGCTTTCTCGACGATGAGAGCGTACATCTGGCAGTCACTAGCCCACCGTATTTCAATCTCAAGGACTATGAAAACGGGACTGGCGGAGAGGACCAACTTGGTGACATAGACAATTACGATCACTTCAATGAGCAGGTTGATCAAGTGTGGAACCAGATATACGACAAACTCGTTCCAGGGGGGCGGTTAGTTGTCGTAATTGGTGATGTACTTCGATCCCGGAGTGAACATGGTCGGCATCGTGTGCTCCCGCTTCATGCGACTATTCAAGAGCACTGCGTCGAAATGGGGTATGATAATCTCGCTCCGATCATCTGGTACAAGCTCGGGAATGCCTCACTCGAATCAGGTAGTAACGCTCGGTTCCTGGGGAAACCCTACGAACCCGGAGCAGTCATTAAAAACGACATTGAGTATATCCTCCTTTTCAGAAAATCCGGGGGGTATCGTTCCCCCTCGGTCGAGGAGAAAATCCTCAGTGTCATCGAGGCCGACGAACACCAACAGATGTTCCGCCAGCTCTGGGATGATATTAACGGAGAGCCCCAGGTTAACCATCCCGCACCGTTCCCCGTCAAGTTGGCTGAGCGCCTTATTCGAATGTTCTCATTCGTCGGTGATACCGTTCTGGACCCCTTTGCTGGCACAGGAACCACATCGGTAGCCGCATCACGTGTCGGTCGAAATTCCATCTCGATTGAACTGGAAGAGCAGTATCTCGACGTTGCTGAGAGAAGAATGCAGGATGAGCGGGGCAAACTCACAAATTATCAGAATCTGAGTGTGGATATCTCTCGTTAGTAGTCTGGCGATTTGTATTCGTCTGTAAGCACCAATCTAGTCGTCACTCATCATCGAATCGCTCCTGCTGAATGTCTATATTCCCCTCCACATGCGCAACAAGCGACCGAGCAAATCGGCCGAACCGAAGTTCTTCATTCGGGTGCCAGTACTTCCCATCAAGTCCCTGCTCTTGGTCACTTAAATCTTACCGGAGTCCCGCTGCACGGCCTTCTTGACTGCTTCGTCGTCAACGTGTTCGCTGAATTATGCAAGAGCCTCAAGATGATAGCGTCAGTAGTAGTAGCGAAGTCCTAGCGAGCGGTCGGGAACGTTCAGGGCCCCAGTTCCACCTCAATCTTCGACGTCAAACTCCGACCCACCGACAGGGCCGCGCTCCTCGATGTCAGGCTCCCCGTCCATTTCACCAACCTCACCACCGGAGCCAGCGTCGTCCTCGATCACGCCCTCCGTCCAGCGGCCCAGCCGGAACCAGAACACGGCCAGCACGAACGAGGCGAACGCACCGACCGAGAAGGCGGCCCAGATGCCCACGACGCCGATACCCAGCCCCTCGACGGCGATGGCAGTCCCCGGGATCGCGAGCGTCGAGAACGCCAGCCCGAGCGCGACAGGGATGCGGAACACCCACCGCGAGAGGAAGGATAGCGCCATCGCCACCTTCGTCTGGCCGGCGCCGCGGAACGCGCCCTGGATCACCATCGTGCCCCCGAAGAAGGCCCAGAACGGCGCGATGTAGTACAGGAACGTCACCCCTTCCTCGATCACTGCGGGGTCGTCGACGAAGATGCCCATCATGAACCGGGGGAAGACGACGCAAAGCGCCGCGGCAGCGAACAGAAAGCCCATCGTCGCGGCGGTGGCGACCCACGTGACCCTGGCCGCCCGGTCGGCCGTGTTCGCCCCGATGTTCTGCCCGACGCCAGTCACCACGAGACGGACATGAGCCGCACGCCGATGCCGTAGGCCGCGATTGCAGCAGTCCCAAAGGGCGTCACGAACGAGGCCATTGCGACCGCCGCGAAGCTGCGCGCCCAGCCGTCGATCGTCGCCGGGTAGCCGACGTCCACCAGCTTCGTCAGAATGGCGGGATCGGGCACCAAGTCCCGCGGGTGGAGTTTCACGCCGAAGCCGCCCCGCAGCAAGATTCCGACGCCGGCGGCGGTGACGAACGCCCGCGCGGCGAACGTCGCCCACGCCGCGCCGCGGGTGCCCATCGCCAGGAACGGCCCCCAGCCCAGGATCAGGAACGGGTCCAGCACCACGTTCAGCCCCGCCGAGCCGAGCATCAGCCACATCGCGGTCTTCGTGTCGCCGGCGCCCTGCAGCGACGCCCGGAACGCGAAAAAGAGGAAGGTCAGCGGCAGCGCGAAGAAGATCACCTCGATGTACTCCAGCGCGTCGACGAACACCTGCCCCTCGGCACCCATCGTCGAGAGCAGCTCGTGGCGGAACGTCCACCCCAGCGCCGCGAGCGTCACCGACACCGCGATCGTCAGCAGGATCGTCTGGGCGACAACCCGGTCGGCCTGGCGGTCGTCGCCCGCGCCGACGTACTGCGAGACGAGTGCGATGGTCGCCGCGGTGATCCCCATCGCCGTCGAGACGAACATCCACGTGAGTGGGAACATGAGCGACACCGCGCCCACCGCGTCGGCGCTCACCCGTCCCACCCAGAACATATCGGCGAGGTTGTAGAACGTCTGCAGGAGGTTGCCGAGCACGAGCGGGTACGCCAGCACCAGCAGCTTCGGGGCGATCGTCCCCGTCGTCATGTCGACCCGCTTGCGCTCGCTCTCTGCCACTTCCGATTCTAGCGGTGGAATCGTGATGAAAGCGACGCTTTGTCTCTCTGTCTGTGATTGGAGCGATGGTTCTCGACATGATGTCGGTGTGAACGTTCCCGCGAGGAAATGCTGGTACGGCTCTCGTCGTGACGACAGTGCTGAAAGCCCCCGCCCGCTCGACTCGCGCGCCTCGCTGCGCGCGCTCCCTGCGGTCGCGTGCTTACGTCGGCGTGCTTCGTCGAGCACCGGGAAGCGGAGCTTCCCGAGCAATCGGCGGCTTAATGAACGAGAGAAGTGTTGGGAGTCGGGGTGTCGAAAGCCCCAGGTCGCTCAACTCCGTTCGCCTCGTCGTCCGAGAATCTTTAGTAATTCACAGAAGCTATTGAGGAATCTGGGAGAGATGAAACAGCAGGTTCGAGACAGAGAACGCCCCAGGTCGCTCGACTGCGCTCACTTCGCTAC
>PXSF01000042.1 GCA_003022845.1 Halobacteriales archaeon SW_10_66_29
CCGCCAGACCGCGCTGCTGCGGCCCTCCAACCGCTCGTCGGCCGTCGACGGGCTGTACTTCACTGGCTCGTTCACCACGCCGGGCGTCGGCGTCCCGATGTGTCTCATCAGCGGCGAGCACACCGCCAACGCGCTGCTCGACGACACTGCGGAGTCTGGTTCCTGATACTGGTGGCTGTCATTCGTTTACTCACCAGTCTCTGCTAGACAGCCAGACGTGATTCACGTAAGCCATGTCGTCCCAACTCCCGTTTTCGGGGCATGACACAGCCGATAGACTGTCGTGGCACTGTCCGGAGTCACGTCTGGCTGTGTAGCTGCTTGCACAAGACGGAAATCACCGTGGAACCCACTCCCGACCATGTTGAAGACCACACTCGCGGAACTGCTGGAGCGCAACACTGCGCACACGGGTTCGCTGCCCGAGGGGTACTTCGACGCCGTCGAGCGCGCGCAGGAACCGGCCGCAGTGTCGATCTGCTGTTCGGACTCGCGGGTCACCCAGGAGGGGATGTGGGACATCTCCGAGCCCGGCTGGCTGTTCACCCCGAGCACCATCGGCAACCAGGTCTGGGACCGCTACGACGGCGAGCCCGTCGTTGACGGCAGCGTCGTCTACCCGATCGCCTACGCCGGCACTGATCTCGCGCTGGTCGTCGGCCATACCGGCTGTGGCGCGATCACCGCAGCGCTCGACGTGGTCCAGAACGGCGAGCACGGGGACCGGGGTGACTGCGACGCGGACGACCGACCACCGGAAGGCGTCGAAAAGTGGCTCGATCTGCTCGTCCCGGTCGTCGAGGACGGCCTCGCGGACGACCGCGTGGACCCCGACGCCGACGCCGGACTCGTCGACCAACTCGTCGAGTACAACGTCGACCGCCAGGCCGCGTTCCTGGAAGGCAGCGACGTGATCCCAGCCGATACGACTGTCTACGGCTTCGTCTACGACTTCCAGGGCGTCTACGGCGACGTCCGCGGCCGGGCGTACCTCGTGAACGCCGACGGCGAGACTGATGCAGCCAGCCTGCGCGAGATGATCCCCGGGGAGTACGGCGATCACGTCCGGCGCCTGCTGTAGACCATCTCCATCGGGAGCCCCGCAGGACCGCGCTCGGCGGCCGCTGATATCGCCGTGCACGCGCGCTCCCGCGAACACCCGATTCAATATCTATCCGTTCGACGGGGGAGGCCGGAAGGTACTTCGGCCGCTCGCGAGAAGAGCGAGTGATGGCTCGCGGGATCGGCGGGATCGACGTCATCCAGGGGCTGGTGCCGGACGTCGCGGCACTGGTCGCTGCGGCACTCACACAGCTCGGGAGCGCCTGGTTGCTGTCGGCGCTGCTGGTGGTGCTGTACTGGACTCGACCGGGGGAGGAACACGATGTCCTCCTGGTCGGATCACTCCTGCTCGTGGCGTTCGGCATCTACCGGACGCTCAAGGAACTGTTCGCGCTGCCGCGGCCGGCGGAGCTGCTGCTTGCGCCGGCGGACGCGCCGGCGCTGATCCGGCCGCTGTACGACGCAGCGGTACTCGGGACGGGCTACGGGTTCCCGAGCGGGCACGCGACCAACAGTGCCGTCGTGTACATCGGGCTTGCGGCGGTGCTGGGAATCTGGACGCGGCGGCGCCGGTACGCGACCGCCACCGCACTCGTGACTGTCGTCGCACTCACACGGATCCTGCTCGGCGTCCACTACCTCGTCGACGTGATCGCCGGGGCGGCGCTCGGGGCAAGCGTCGCGTTGCTGGGCGTCTACGGCGTTCGGCAGTTCGTCGACGATGGAGTCACGGTTGCCCTGGTGCCCGGAGTGTTCGCGAGCGCGGGCTACGTCGTCGCGAGCGGTGGGCTCCCGGAATCACTGCTGCTCTCGGGTGCGGTTCTGGGGCTGCTCGGCGGCTGGCAACTGCTGATGCTCGCCCGCATGAGCGCGGGGATCCGTCCGCCCGTCGGGGTTGGATCGGCGACGCGCAGGCGCGGGCTCGCGGCCCTCGCGCTCGTACCGTTGCTCGTCGCAGTCGGTTCCACGCCCGTGGTCGACTCCCTCGCCGTGCCGGCCAGCGGTCTCGTCGGGCTGGCTGTCGCCGGAGTCGTGCTGGCACCGACGGTGTGGCAGGGAGACAGCGGGCGGCAGCGACCGTCGATCCGGCGGCGCTGATCGGTTGCGGCGACCGGAAAACAGTTTGTGACGCCCGGAGAACCACACGCCAGTGCGCGATGCGGTGCCGGGGCAATGCGGTGCCGGGGCGAAATCTTTCTCTGTACCACGTTTTCCCTACCCATGGCGCCGGAAGCGGTGTCCGAGACGAGATTCAGGCTGTAGGAACTCTACATGGGGGATAACCAACAATCATGTCATTTATATATTCACAGAAGTGGAAATTTATCATTCCCGGTAGAATTATAAGGAGAGCTGTTGCCAGTAGTAGCTGTGACTGACTCGAATGCAGAACTCAGCGCGCCGGAGCCGACACGGGAGGAGATCCTCGAGATCGACGATCCGCGGTTCGAGGACGGGACAGTCGCGCTCGTCACGGGGGCAGCCTCGGGGATCGGGCAGGCGACGGCGGTCGCACTCGCCACGAACGGCCTGACGGTCGTCGGTGCGGACATCGACGAGGCGGGGATGGACGAAACGGCAGACCTGGTCGAGGACTGCGACGCACCGGGAACGTTCCACGGGGTCGAGACGGACCTGACGAGCGACGAGGACGTGAAGGCAGTCGTCGACGCGGCTGCCGACGAAGGGGAGCTCCGGTACGTCGTCAACATCGCCGGCGTTCAGCACATCAATCCGATCCGGAAGTTCCCGACCGAGAAGTGGGACCTGCTGCAGGACGTGATGCTCCGCGCGCCGTTCCTGACGGCAAAGCACGCGATCCCCCATATCGAGGCGACTGACGACGGGGTCGGCGCTATCGCCAACATGGCGTCGGTACACGGCCACTACGCCACGAAGGACAAGGCGGCCTACATCACCGCGAAACACGGCCTCATCGGGTTAACGAGGTGCATCGCTGCGGAGGGCGATGGCTCGCTGCGGAGTTTCTCGGTCTCGGTCGGCTACGTGCTGACGCCGCTGATGGCAAACCAGATCGCCGACCAGGCCCGCGAGCGCGGGATCAGCGAGGAGGAGGTCGTCGAGGACGTGTTCCTCGGCCAGGCCCGGACCAAGGAGATGATGATGCCCGTCGAGGTCGCGAACCTGTTCACGTTCGGCCTCTCGGGCCACAGCAAGCACCTCAACGGGGCCGACATGCTCTGGGACGGCGGCTACACACACACCTACGAGTGAGCAGTAGCGGCGGTTCACGGCCCGAAACTGGTGTCTGACGAATACCCGGCGGTAAAGAGTCATAACAATCACTATGAGACAACCGAAAACCCCAGTCTGACCATCACTCGGAGTAACATAGTCACGTCCGGCAGTATCAGCAGATAGCCGGTCGGGGGTTTTGTTCTTGAGCGAAATTATTTAATTCGTCGGATAAACCGCTACGTATGGTCGCTAATGGCGTTAAGCAGTTCGAAGACTGGTTCTGGCAGCGTCACTCGAATCCAAAAAGTGGGTGGACGCGCGTCCCATCGGGCGCTGTAATCATCTACGCTATCTATCGTCGCAACTGGCGGCTGCTCGGGGCCGCGCTCGTGTGGACAGCGATAAATCCGTTCCTGTTCTCGCCACCCGAAACCGAAGACGCTTGGATGACTCGCGCTGTGCTCGCCGAGCGGTGGTGGGTCAGAGAGGAGACCAACCGGACGGTCGGACTCGGCTATCCAAACGTTTGGAACACTGCCGCAGCGCTCGGGTTCGTCTACGCGCTGTATGCCGCCTGGCGACGGTCACCGAAGGGGGCGACGCTCGGCGTCGTGACCAGTGTCGGTCTGAAACTCTGGTGGCTCAGGGTGTTGGTCAAAGATTACGACCAACGAACGGAAGAATAATATCTCGGTACTGATTCCATCGTCTGTACTGACCGTTTACCGGGGAACAGCATCGAGAGAATGGGAACGATTCTGTGACACCCCCCGGCATGCCTCAACTGAATCACGTCTGGCTATATAGCGGAAGGGCGGGGCTTTCGCCTCGAACTTCCCGTAACTTGGGGGGTCGAACCCCTGGGTAGTCGTACAGAGCCCTATAGATCGGTCATAGCAACCATCTTTAGGGCCCACGACAGTTCTCGCGTATGCACCCGCCGAGCACCGGCGTGTCCAAAAGCGGTGGGAGCGACCACGCCGGCACGACCCGAACGTGTCCGACGTTCGACGGCGAGCTCGATGCGTTACACCGACGCATCGATCCGGATCGGCACGATACTATCTACGTCGTCGGCGACGCCCACGGATGCATCGACGAGCTGCAGGACCTGCTGGCGGAACTCCAGCCGGCCGAGGACGACTTGGTGCTGTTCGTCGGAGACCTGGTCCGGAAGGGACCGGACGGCCGGGCGGTCCTGGACCTGGTCCGGTCCTCGCCGAATATGCTCAGTGTCCGCGGGAATAACGAACAGAAGTTCATCGACGGGGAGGTGCCGGCCGACCGGTTCGACGACGTGTTCGGGTACCTGGAGTCGATGCCGGCGGCGGCGTCGTTCGGCGACAGCCTGGTCGTCCACGCGGGGATCGACCCGCGACGGGCGCTGTCCGAACAGTCGCTGCATGACCTGCTGGAAACCCGTGCGGTCCCCCCCGAGAACGGGTACGACGGGCCGTTCTGGTTCGAGTCATACGAGGGCCCGCCGCGGGTGTTTTTCGGACACACGGTGCTCTCGGAGCCGTTCGCGACGGAGTGGGCCGTCGGTCTCGACACCGGCTGCGTTCACGGCCGCGAGCTCACCGCCTACGACTGCTCGGCACGGGAGTTCGTGCGGGTTCCCGCCAGGAAGACCTACCAGCACAGAGATCAGGCCGAGATCGTCGACCCCTGGGCCTGGGCGGACCGATGAGTGGCGGCGGCGAGGTGCCGGGCGGCGA
>PXSF01000043.1 GCA_003022845.1 Halobacteriales archaeon SW_10_66_29
GTCGAGCGGTTCGTCGTCGGGTCCTTGCGGACGGTGATCAGATCGTCGGCGGCGGCGACAAGCTCCTCGTCGTGGCTGACCACCAGGATCTGCTCGACGCCGAGCTCGCGCATCGCGTCGACGAGTTCGATCAGCTGTGAGACGTGGCCGTCGTCCAGAAAGACGGTGGGCTCGTCGAGGATCAGCGGCGGCATCGGCGCCGCGCCCTCGATGCCCTCCGCCAGCAGCTGGTAGATCGCACACCGGAGGCTGAGGTTGAACAGGGCACGCTCGCCGCCCGAGAGCTGCTCGGGATCCAGCGTCTCGCCGTCCTTCTGGTACACCGTCAGCCGGTACTCGCCGTCGAGCTCGATCCGCGCGTACGTGTCGTTCTCGTACAAAAGCTCGAACGTCTCGTTGAGCATCCGTTCGAGGCTCTCGACGTTGCGCTGGCGCAGCTCCGCGCGCAGCTCGCCGTACATCTCCTGGAGTGCCCGCGCCTCGTCGTACAGTGATTCGAGCCGCTCGACTGTCGCTTCCAGCGCCTCGCGGCGCTCGCGCAGGCGCTCCAGCTCGTCGAGTTCGCTCTCGATGCCGCCGATCCGGCTCCGCAGCTCCGACCGCCGCTCGTCTAGATCCGTCAGCTTCTCCTCGACCTGTTCGAGGTACGCCTCCGCGTTGTTTTTCTGCTCGCGGGCCTGTTCGACGCGCTCCTCGTCGTACGCCTCCTCCAGTTCGGCGCGGCGCTCGCGCTTCTCCGCCAGGCGGTCCCGGCGCTCGTCGTTCAGCTCCTCCTTTTCGGCGCGCTGCTCGCGCAGCGTCCCGATTTCGTCTTCGAGGTCGCCGATCTCCTCGATCGTCCCGGCGAGGGTCTCCAGCCGGTCGATCCGCTCCTGCAGCGTCGCTTTCTCCCCGTTGCACTCCGCGATGGCCTCCTGGCACTCTCGGGCCGACGACGCGGCCTCCCCGGCCTCCTCGCGGCGCGTCTCGGCCTCGGATTCCAGGTCGGCGGCCTCCTCGCGCAGCGTCTCGACGCGGTCGGCCTTCTCCTCGACGGCGCTCTCGCGCTCCGAGAGCAGTTCCGCCAGATTCTCGCGTTCGGTTTCCAGCTGCTCTACGGTCGTCTCGTGCCCGACGAGGGTCTCGGCGGTCTCCAGGTCCGCCTCCAGCTCCGATTCGCGCTCCTCCAGATCGGCGAGCCGGTCCGCCAGCTCCGCGACGCGCTCGCGGCGCTCGTCGATGGCGTCGACGTGGGGCGACTCCTCGACGGGCTGGCCGCACTCGGGGCATTTGCCGGCGTCGAGCAGGTCCTCGGCCTCCGCGAGGCGCTCGCGGGCGCCCTCCAGTTCGGTCTCACACTCCGCACGTCGCTCCCGGCAGTCGCTCAGCGCCGACGCTACCGACTCGCGGTGCTCGCCGGCTTCGCCGAACGCGACCGGCGCGCCGTCGAACGCCTCGCGTTTCTCTGCGATCTCGGCGGCGAGGTCGTCGAGCTCCTCGCGCTTCTCTTCGAGCAGGTCACGGGCGTCGGCGACCTCCGATTCCAGGTCGGCGGCCTCCTCGCGCTTTCCCTCGGCCTCGGTTTCCAGCTCCTCGGCCTGCTCTTCGCGGGTCTCGCGGTCGCTGTCGTGCCCCTGCTTCTCGACGCTCAGCTCCCGGATCCGCTCGGTCAGTTCGTCGATTTCGTCGCGGACGTCGTCGACGCGATCCTCGACCGCCGCTGCGAGGTCGGCCAGGTCGAGGTCGACAGCCGCGCCGGGGTCGGCCACCGCGCCGGAGTCGGCCACCGCGCCGGAGTCGGCCGGATCAGTGCCGATCCCCGACAGCTCGACCTGCTCCAGCAGTTCGTCGCGGCGCTCTCTGGCAGCCGAGAGTTGCTCGCGGGTGGCCGCAATCCCGTCGGCGAGTTCCTCGCGTTCGCGTTCGGTCTCGCTGATGCGCTCGCGCAGTTGCGCGACGTCCTCCTCGATGGCGTCGAGCTGGTCGCGTTTCTCCTCGTACTCCTCCAGGATCGAGGCGGCCCCGTCGCGTGTTTCCTTCGCTTCCTCGCGGTTGTCCTCGAACCGCTCGATGTCGGCCTCGACCTCCTGGAGTTCGCTGCCGAGTTCGTTGCGGGTCTCGTGGAGGTTCTGTTCCTCTTTGGCCTCGATCTGTTCGGCCACTTCCGAGAGCGCGCCCTGTTTGTCGTCGCGCACCCGGCCGACGCCGACGCGGGCGTCGCTGGCCCGCTCGCGGTACTCCTCCAGTTTGCCCAGCTGCAGGAGGTCGTCGATCATGTCCTGGCGGGCGGCCGGCGAGGCGTTGATCAGCTTGTTGACCTCGCCCTGGCGGACGTACGCGCAGTTGACGAACGCCTCGCTGTCCATCCGGAGCAGTTCGGCGATCCGCTCCCGGACGTCGATCGCCCCCTCGATCGTCCCGTCGGGCCCCTCCAGGACGCACTCGGCCGTCCGTGCGCTGTCGCCCGTCGCCCGCACCCGGCGCCTGATCTGGTAGGACTCGCCGGCGTGGGTGAACCACAGTTCGACGATCGTCTCCTCCGCGCCGATGGTAACGACCTCCTCCAGGGTTTTCTCCAGGGCCTTCGAGCCGTACAGCGCGAAGAAACACGCCTCCAAAAGCGAGGACTTGCCGCTGCCGTTCAGCCCGTGGATCACCGTCACGCCGGCGTCCAGCTGCAGGTCGGCGTCCTCGTAGCACTTGAAGTTCTCCAGCCTGATCCGGTCGAATCTCACAGGTAATCCTCCATCGTGACCTGGTCCTCGCCCGATTCGCCCTCCGTCTCGGCGGCCGAATCCTCGGCGGGGTCGAACACCCCGGGATCCTCCTCGTCGAGCAGCGTCTCGACGCCGCGCTCGACGGCGTCGGCGACGTTGGAGTCGGCGACCTTGCTCGCGCGGATCGTCTCGTCGAGGTCGCGGGCGGCGGCGCTCAGCCCCATCTCGCCGATGCGCTCGGCGACCGCGTCGTCGGGGTCGGCAAAACTCACGTCGAGTTCGCTCTCCTCGGCGCGCTCGCGGCGGTCGTTCACCCTCGTGACCAGCGCGCCGCGGTCCTCGCCGAACTCCTCGACGTTGGCCGGCAGCACCTCGCCGCCCTCGCCGGTGATCTCCACGATCACGACCGCGTCCTCGACGTCGTACTGGTCGATCCGTTGGCGGACCCGCTCGGTGCCCTCGCCCTCCCCGAGTTCGACTGCGACGAACACGAACTCGCGGCTGGGCAGGCCGCGCCGGCGGACGTCGACCCCATCGTCGAAGACGACGAGGTTGTAGCCGCGTTCCTCGCGCTCGGCCGCGCTCGCACGCTCGGTCGATCCGCAGTAGGTGAGCCACGCCTCGTGGGGGTCCTCGATCCGCTTCGTCTTGGGGTCGTGGTCGTCGCCGAGCAACATTGCGTCGAACTCGACGGCGGATTCGGCGAGCACCTCGCGGGCGTCCCAGTCGCCGTGGTCGAACGGCGCGAACAGGCCGTGCGTGACCAGCGCGACGTGCTCGGCATCGCCCGAGTCGAACGCGTACTCGAGGCCGTCGCGCTGCGAGCGGGGGACAAAATCCAGCCCGTAGAGGTCGACGTCCCCCACGGTGACGGGCTCGGCGCCCAGCCGCGTGGCGAGGCCCATCGACTCGAAGAGGTCGAGCCATTGGCGGTCGCGCTTGGCCTCGTGGTTGCCGACGATGGCGAGAAACGGGACGCCGGCGTCGTCGAGCCGTCCCAGCACCTGCATGGCACCCATGATGTCCGCGAGCGCCGGCTGGCGGTCGTGGAACAGGTCGCCGGCGTGGACTACCGCGTCGACGCCGTCCTCGATGGCGTCGGTTGCGACCCGGTCGAACGCGTCGAGAAAGTCCGCTCGCCGGGCCTGCCGGTGGTACTGCCGGTACCCGAGGTGGGTGTCCCCGGTGTGGAGTATCCGCGTCATTGCCCCCCGGTAGGGAGCCACGGCGTAAAAAAGCACCCGGGGACGATGCCACTATCCTCCGGTAGGTGGTCGGGTTACCTGGTGGGACGCTACGTACTTGGGGCCTACACATAAGTGGCATGCTGACTATGTATCAGTATCGGTCGGACAGATATGAGGGACGGTAGCGCGAGACGCGGTCCCCGTTCGTTCGGCTGGTCGCTGGAGCGAGCACTGTGATGAGAGCAATCGTGTCGGTCGGGTTACTGTTCTCGGCACCGCAGCGAGCCATCGCTTCGAGTCGAAACGGCGGGCACGGTCGGGCAGCGGCGACGGAGCATCGGGAGACTCGCTCACGGGCACGGAATCACACATGGCAGACACACCAAACCACGAGTACAACGTTCCTGACCAGGGGGATCAGGACTGGCACAATCCGCTCAACGAGAACTTCGAGGCGTTCGATTCGGACATCGAACTCCGGGACGAGGAATCGGAGCTGTCGACGTACACGCCCGCGGCGGGCGCGAAGTTCCTGTCGACGGACACGGGCGTCGTCTACGTCGGCGACGGTAGCGACTGGACCGCCGCGTTCGTCCACCCGGCGTACGATCCCTCGACGGGCGAAGCGCAGTTCGACCAGACCGTCTCGACGCCCGGCCTGACCGGCGCCCTCACCGGCGGGGACGAACTCACGGACATCGCCGGCAACAACCTTACGATCAGTAACGGGCAACTGGACGCGAGCACGGGCGGCGGTGGCGGCGGGATCAGCAGCCTCAGCGGCGGCGACGGCGTCGATCCCGCCTCGATCAGCGACGGTGACACGCTCTCGGTGGCGTGGGGTGACGCAAACGATCTCGATAGTGACGGTAACGTCACCGGCGGTGGTGGCGGTGGCAGCGAGTGGCAGCAGAACGGTAGCCTGCTGGAGCCGTCCGACGCCACCATCGAGGGCATCGACGTCGCCAGAGTCCAGGCCGTCACGCTCCAGGGTCTCGTGACGGGCGGCCAGGAACTCTCCACCATCGCGGGCGCGAACCTGAGCATCGACAGTAACGGCCAGCTCAACGCCAGCACCGGCGGCCGGTCAGGAGCTCTCCGACATCGCCGGAAACAACCTGAGCATCGACAGCAACGGCCAGCTCAACGCCAGCGGCGGTGGCGGCGGGATCAGCAGTCTCAGCGGCGGCGACGGCGTCGATCCCGCCTCGATCAGCGACGGTGACACGCTCTCGGTGGCGTGGGGTGACGCCAACGACCTCGACAGCGACGGCAACGTCACCACCGGCGGCGGTGGCGGCGAGTGGCAGCAGAACGGCAGCCTGCTGGAGCCCTCCGACAGCAGCATCGACGGCGTCGATGTCGACGAACTGCACGCGCCGCTGCTCGACGCCGGGGCCGGACCCCTGGAGGTCACAGTTGGCGGCGCTCGCGTGCTGCGGGTGACCGCCGAGGACAGCGGCGACGCTGGAAACGTCGTTGCCGGCCACTCCTCGAACGTCGTGAGCAGTGGAGTCATAGGTGCGACGATCGCTGGTGGCGGGTTACACGGCGGAGGCAATCTCCAGCCGAACAGTGTAACTGGCGAGTACGGCACAGTCGGCGGTGGGTTTGGGAACAGAGCGGACGAGTCCGGAACTGTCGGCGGCGGTTCCGCGAACAGAGCGAGCAACTTAGGCGCAACCGTCGCTGGAGGAAGGAGAAACTTGGCTGCTGGTCAAGCGTCGTCCGTCGGTGGTGGTGAGAGCAACGATGCCGACGACGATGATGCGACAGTCGCTGGTGGGAGGGAGAACACCGCCGGGTTCGTGAAGACGACCGTCGGCGGTGGATTCGACAATACCGCCGACGGCATGGGCGCGACCATCGCTGGTGGCACCCTCAACGTTGCCAGCGGGTTGAAAACGTCCATTGGCGGCGGAAGTAGCAACGAAGTGACCGCGGACTACGCGACTATCGGTGGGGGACGGCGTAACAACGCAGCCGGGGAGTACGCGACGATCGCCGGTGGTGGCCCGACCGACGAGAGTAACGCTCAGGCCACGCAGAACTACGTCTCCGGCGACTACGGTACCATCGGTGGTGGCGGCGACAACAGCGTCACCGCGGCTTCCGGGACGGTTGGTGGTGGGAGGCGCAACGAGGTCAGCAACGGATTTGCGACTGTCGGTGGCGGCGACCAGAACAAAGCCACCGAACCGAGAGCGACCGTCGCCGGTGGCCACATCAACGAGGCTACCGGCCCCGTCGCGACCGTCGCCGGCGGGGGGAATAACGAGGCAAGCGATTATCTGGCGACCGTCGGCGGCGGGGAAAGAAACGAAGCTAGCGGTTATCGCGCGACAGTCGCCGGTGGCATAAAAAACGTCGCCAGCGCCGAGAGTGCGACCGTCGGTGGCGGCTATCTGAACCAAGCGGAGGCTGATGGGGCGACGATTGCTGGCGGTGCACCGACCGACGACAATTTCCCGGACTACACCAGCAACGTCGTCTACGACGACTACGGCACTGTCGGTGGCGGCGGGAACAACCAGGCTGGCAGCGACGATGACGATCCGACAACAGCCCAGTTTGCGACGATTCCCGGGGGGCGGGACAACCAAGCCAGCGGCAACTACTCGTTCGCTGCCGGCCGCAACGCGACGGCATCACACGACGGCTCGTTCGTGGTCGGCGACTCTTCGAGCGATGGAATCGTATCAGCTACCCCCGATGAAGCCCGCTTCCAGGGGAGTATTCGTTCGTCCAGACTGACGACTGAGAGCGATGGTATCTGGCACTACAGCGACTCACAGAGTACGACTGCGGACTGGCGAACGGTGTACGCCCCCGGGAATGATGAGTGGAGAGTCGAGCAGTGGGACCCAGATAGCGGTGTCGGTGCCTGGATCCGAAAAATGTGGGTTACGGCGGGCGGCGACGTCGAAGCCCAGGGGGCGAAAAACTTCGTCGAAACCGTCGACACTGACGACGGCGAGAAGGAGGTCGTCTACACGGCCTCGGAGTCGGGCACGGCCCACACCGAGGAGTCCGGCGTCGCTGAACTCGACGACGGCCGCGTCGAGATCGACCTGCCGGAGCATTTCACGTGGGTCACCAGCGAAGACGACCCGCTGCACGTCCAGACGACACCCTACTCGGCCGATTCGGCTGGCCTGGCTGTCGTCGAGCGCTCGACCGAGCACCTCGTCGTCGAGGACCTCGACGGCGAGGGCGACTACGAGTTCTCCTACACCGTCAGAGGGACCCGCGACGGCTACGAGGACAAACAGGTCGTCCGCGAGCCATCGGAAGCGACGGCGACCGAGAGCGCGTCGCCGGCCGACGACTGATGGTGATGGGAGTGCCACTGGTCCGCGACGCCACGGTCGGTCGAGACTGGCGGTTTCGGTGCGTGCACCAGAAGAGAGCTGACCATCCAGCCCGCGTATGGGCGCCTGGTGGCGGTTTCGCCCGAGACGCTACCTACTTAGCGTCCGGAACTAAGTGGGGACGGATACTCGTATGGAACATGCTCGCACGGCAGCCACCACGCAGACGGGGGGTCGTACCCGACACGGGCGGCGAGCGGGCGGGCACCCGGGAATCCGGCGAGCACGACGGCGGGAAGACGGCTGCGAAGACCACAGTGATACACAATGGCAGACACACCAAACCACGGCTATAACGTCCCTGATCAGGGGGACGAGGACTGGCATCAACCGTTGAATGAGAACTTCGAGGCCTACGACACGGACATCGAGATCCGCGACCAGGAGTCGAACCTGGGGGATTACGACCCGAAAGCGGGCGCGAAGTTCCTCGCGACGGACACCGAGGCGATGTACGTCGGCGACGGCAGCAACTGGAACGAACTGGAGACGGCAGGAAAGAACCAGTCGCTGGCGAACCTCTTCATCGGCGGCAGCCTCGAAGCGGACAAGATTGAGACGGGAACTTCGCCACTTCTCGTCGATGTCGGTCCCGTGTCGGATGGGGGCGAAGCGCAGAGCATCGCTATGGGCCACCCCGAAAACGGCGGGATCGCCGTCGGGGCAACTATCTCCGGTGGGGGGCACGACGGCGAGGGGAACATCGCCGGTGGCGTGTTTCCGACGATCGGCGGGGGTCGCAACCAGTCCGCCGGTGGCAACTACACGACGATCGGTGGGGGTCGCAACAATGAAATTTCAGGCGCTCCGTACGCGACTGTCGGTGGCGGAGAAGGCAACACGGCCGGCGCGGATCACACGACGATTTGCGGTGGCCTGAACAACACTATCGACGGGGGTCGGGAAGCCGTTATTGCCGGCGGGAGCAATAACGAATCGGGCGGAAATCTAAACTTCATCGGCGGGGGGACGGACAACACAGCGGATGACCTCGGCGTCGTAATCAGTGGTGGAAACAACAACACGACCGCGTCGCTACAGTCGTTTTACAGCGCGATTGCGGGCGGTCGGGACAACACCTCGTACGGCCAGTATGGAGCGATCGGCGGTGGCAAGGACAATCAGACTGGCGTCGACAACGATGATCGGTCGCCGGGGTATTCGACTGTTGCGGGCGGGGAGAACAACACGGCCAGCGCCGGCCACGCGACAGTTGCCGGCGGGCAGGACAACGAAGCGAGCGGCACCCACTCGTTCGCGGCTGGCCGCCAGGCGAAAGCACAAGCTGACGGGTCGTTCGTCTGGTCGAGCGGGTCAGACAGCTCGCTCACGTCCTTTGATGAAAACGAGTTCATCGCGGAGGCAGCGGGCGGGTTCAGATTTTATTCCGTGGCCCAGGGGGCGACTGGCGTGGAACTCGCATCGGGCTCGGGATCGTGGTCCTCGTTGTCGACGCGGACGGCGAAGTCGAACCTCGATCCCGTCGACGGTCCCGACGTCCTCGACCGCGTCGATGAACTCGACATCTCGACCTGGAACTACGACGACCAGGACGACGATGTCCGCCACATGGGCCCGATGGCCGAGGAGTTCCACAAGGAGTTCGGCCTCGGGACGGACGAGAAACACATCAGCACCGTCGACGCCGACGGCGTGGCGCTGGCCGCCATCCAGGGGCTCTCAGAACGACTCGACGAAAAGGACGAGCGGATCGACGACCAGCAGGACCGCATCGACGACCTCGAAACCGAGAACGCGGAACTGCGCGAGCGCCTTTCGGCCGTCGAGGACCGCCTCGACGGGATCGAGACAGCGTCAGTGGCAAGCGCGGACGACTGAATCTATAAGTAACTACAGGGACACGATAGAACAATGAACGACGATCCGGTCGAACAGATGAGCCACCTGCCCACGACGCGACGGACGTTCCTCGGGTCGATCGTAGCGGCGTCGGCGCTCGGTGGCGGCGGCACGGCGGCGGCGATGCAGGGCGGCGGCGCGGGCGCGCTCGCCCAGGAGACCGCGAGTTCCCACGGCTACGGGATAGGCGGGTACGGCGCCGGACCGTACGGCGGCGACGGCGACACCGACCCGCAGCCGGGCGGCCCGCCGGCGCTACCGGGCCAGGACAACGCGCCGCAGGACCTCAACGGCGACGGCCTCTACCGGGACGTCAACGGCGACGGCCAGTTCACCATCGCCGACGTGCAGGTCTTCTTCATCCACCGGGACTCCGATGTCGTCCAGAACAACGCCGAGTTCTTCAACTTCGATCGGGAGGACCCGCCGGCGGTCTCGATCCGCGACGTCCAGGCGCTGTTCCTGGACCTCACCGAAGGGATCAACCGGTCGAGCACCGCGACGGTCGACGACGGCACGCTCGACGGGTCGCTCGGTGACCTCGGCGACCCCGAGTCCGCCGCCGACCTCGACATCCGGACGCTGTTTGGCGGCGAGTAACCTCGCGGTCCGGCGACGCAGGGGTACGCTTTTATACTTTTCTTGATTACGTTACGTAAATGGACTCCGCCGAGTTTCTGGATCTCCTGGGGAACGCCAACCGGCGGCGGATCCTCCGGCTGCTCTCCCAGCGGCCCTGTTACGTGACGGAGATCAGCGAGTACCTCGGCGTGAGCCCGAAGGCGGTGATCGACCACCTGCGAAAGCTGGAGGACGCGGGGCTGGTCGAGAGCCGGACCGACGACCGGCGGCGGAAGTACTTCTCGATCTCCCGGCACGTCCGCCTTGAGGTCACCGTCTCGCCGTACGAGTTCGGCACCAAGAGCGCGTACCCGGCCAGTTCGGGGCTGGACATCACCTCCTGCCGGCAGGTCAGCATCGAACTCGACATCAACGAGGATCTCGATGCGGAGCCCAGGGACGACAGGACCGGCGAGGACCGGACCGACGGCGACGGGCCCGACGCCGGGGCCGAGAACAGCGAAGCGGTCGCGGCGCTGGCCGACCGACTCAACGACTTCGAGAGCCTGGAGCGGGAGCTGTCGCTGGCCCAGCGGTGGGCCCAGGGGCGCATCACGGCGCTGCGGGAGGCGCTGGCCGAGCGCATCGACCACGGCGATCCCCGCCTGGTGTCGGCGGTGCTCGTGGCGGTCGCCGACGGGACGAGCCAGGTCGAGGCGATCAGCCGGGAGACCGAAGTCCCGCCCCGCGTCGTCGAGGACGTGCTGGAAGACCTCGCCGCGGCCGGGATCGTCGAGCGCGAGGGCCGCGACTGGTCGCTCGTCTTGTAGCGACTGGTCGCTCGTCTCGTGGCAGGGCAGTCGGGCCACAGCCGATCAGGGGAGGGACCCGATCAGGGACCGCGACCGGGGCCAGAATCGGCGTCGAGATCCTGCGTGAGACCTTTCCGGAGGTCCCGGCCGAAGTAGTGGCCGCTCGCGCTTGCCAGCAGGCCCACGAGCGCGCCCACGACGACGATGGGGACGCCGGGGCCGACCAGCGTCAGCACGAGGTTGCCGAGAAACGCCCAGACGCCGCCGACGATGCCGCCAGCGAGGCTCGTCTCCAGGTAGCGCTGCTCGCCCGCGAGCGTGCCGTAGAGAAACGCCGCGACGAAGATGCCGAGTGCGTCGCTCACTATTCCGAACGGGAGCAATCCGCCGAGCAGCAGGACGCCAGCGACCGTGAGGACGAGTGAGATGATGAGGGCGCGCGAGGAGCCCAGCGTCCCGAGCTTCCCCCGCAGCCACCCGGTGATTCCGCTGCCGCCGTCGTCCATGGTGCTGTCGGCCTCCTCGTCGATACCCACGCCCACGTCGACGCTAACGTCCCGCTGGATCTGGGAGTCGCGCTCGCTCATGGGCCGCGCTACGTGGGCCAGTCGTATTGGTCTTTCTCCGCGTTTCTCTGCTCGGAATCGTTTCTTCGGGGTGGAGCGTGTCATAGAACAGTTTCCATGCTCCGCTCGAGGAACGATATGTACAGGGTACGCACGTACCCCGACGAGTAGAAACCTCTCTGAAATCCATCAGAAATCCGGTGAAACATGCAGAGGATCTATTCACCACAGAAGTAGAATTTTTTCTACACTGAACCAGACTAGATCGGCCATTAGGTGGGTCTGCCTACTGAGTAATGGCGTGGGGTGACGGGATCTCATCTGCATCTTTGTTTAACGCGTCTAAGACCTCGTCTGCTTGGAATTCTCGGTAGCGCTCTTTCTGAGTGCGCTCCCGAAGAACTCCGTCGTCTTCTAATATAGATATCGCTTGATTCGCCGCCGGATACGACATATCGATCATCTCTGAAGCCCGATTAACTGTGAATACAGGTTCGGTGAATATCTTCTCGAGAAGAGACTTGACAGACGGGCGAGCATCGATATACTTCTCCTGATACTGCTCACGAAGGTATAGGAGGAGTTTCGCCCGACTAAACGCCTCGTTTGCCTGCTCTTTGATCCCCGTGAGGAAGAACAGTAACCATTCGTTCCATTCCCCTTCCTCACTAACCGCCAAGAGCCGATCCGTATATTCGTCTCGGTTCCGGCGAATGTACGAACTGAGATAGAACAGTGGATGGAGCAAGATATCCGACGCCATCAGTAACAACACAATAAGCAGACGACCGACGCGACCGTTCCCGTCGACAAACGGATGGATCGTTTCGATCTGGTAATGCAGAATCCCAATATCTATCAGATTGGGGTACGCCCCCTCAGACTGCATATATTCCTCAAAGTTCTCCATTCTCGACGCCGCAATTTCGGCTTTCGGTGGAACGAAACGGACTCGAGTTCCAATACCAGTCGATTCATCAATCCACGCGTAACCTGGTCGAAATTCTCCCGGGAGCGGATCTTCTTCGTCGGTCCGTCCCTTTTCCATCAGTTCTCTATGCAGGTCTTTCAACAACTCATTCGAGAGGTTCCCTCGGAATCGCCCTGTTTTCGACAGCTGTTTCGCCGCCTGCTTCAGTGCAGATGCATAATTCCGCGCCTCGCGGACGTCCTTCGAATCCTCCCCTTCCTTGTACATATCTGAAACTGTGACGCGGGTTCCCTCAACTTGTGAAGACTGTTCGGCCTCCTTGTACACGAAAAGGCCGAAGACGGTCTCAGGATTCTCGATTTCAGTCCAGAAGCCATCGAGCCGACCAAGTGAGTGCATCGCACGGCCATAAGCCTGAATTATGTCATCAGATAGTTCAATTTTCGGCGGCAATTCGTTCGGCTTGTAAAACTTGGAGAACGGGACATCAGAGCTCGAATCGACCGGCCGGTATACCCCTGGAGCAGGCGTATCGACGAGATATCCATCTTTCATTAGCTATCTGTTCCCCCGACCTAAGTAAAAGGTTGTGCTAAATCGTTTCCCTAGAAATTCTAGATCGTGTCTGAGTAAATGGTTTCCTGAGATTGTTCTTCTAAACAGTCCAAATTACACTGAGTAAACTCCTCCCACTGAGTATTTTCTAAACGCTCTAGACTACATTTGAGCAAACGGTTCCCGAAGACAATTTGCTTAGTGTACTAGATTACGAGGGTGTCATAGAACGAGTAGCACACCAAAGAGCAGGGTGAACGCTGAGGTGGATGAGTTCAGCGACCCTGCAAGATGATCCTTCGGTAGAGTCGTT
>PXSF01000035.1 GCA_003022845.1 Halobacteriales archaeon SW_10_66_29
GTGGCAGGTGCCGGCGCTGGTCGACGCGGGATTGGCGGCGGAGCTGCTCGGCGCGGGACTGGCGGCGGTCGAGGTGTTCGGACTCGAGCTGTCGGACGCCGCCTTCGCCGTGATCGGCGGACTCGTGCTGTTCGTGTTGCTCGGCCTCTCGGCGTTTTTTTCCTCCTCGGAGATCGCGATGTTCTCGCTGCCGAGCCACCGCGTGGAGGCAGTGGTCTCCGAGGGGAAACGCGGCGCGAAGACGCTGCAGAGCCTGAAGCAGGACCCCCACCGCCTGCTCGTGACGATCCTCGTCGGCAACAACCTTGTCAACATCGCCATGTCGTCGATCGCGACGGGGCTGCTCGCCTACTTCATGGCCAGCCAGGGGCGGGCAGTCGCGGTTGCGACGTTCGGTGTCACGGCGCTCGTGTTGCTGTTCGGCGAGAGCGCCCCCAAGTCCTACGCCGTCGACAACTCCGAGCCGTGGGCGTTGCGCATTGCCCGGCCGCTGAAGTTCGCGGAGACGCTGCTGTTGCCGCTGGTGGTGCTGTTCGACTACCTGACCCGGGCGGTCAACAAAGTGACCGGCGGCCGGGCGGCCATCGAGGAGTCGTACGTCACCCGCCAGGAGATCCGCGACATGATCAAGACCGGCGAGCGCGAGGGCGTCCTCGACCAGGAGGAACGGGAGATGCTCCAGCGGACCCTCCGGTTCAACCGCACGATCGTCAAGGAGGTGATGACCCCCCGGCTGGACATGACCGCCGTCCCCAAGAACGCCTCGATCGAGGAGGCGATCGAGACCTGCGTCCAGAGCAACCACGAGCGCCTGCCCGTCTACGACGGCGAACTCGACAACATCCTCGGGGTGGTCCACATCAACGACCTGATCCGCGACAGCAACTACGGCGACGACGACACACCCGTCGACCTCGAATCGCTGATCGAACCGACGCTGCACGTCCCCGAGACCAAGAACGTCGACGACCTGCTGACAGAGATGCGCGAACAGCGGCTGAACATGGTGATCGTCATCGACGAGTTCGGCACCACCGAGGGGCTGGTGACGATGGAGGACCTCGTCGAGGAGATCGTCGGCGAGATCCTCGAGGGCGGCGAGGCCGAGCCCATCGAGTTCGTCGGCGACGGGGCGGCGGTCGTCAAAGGCGAGGTCAACATCGACGAGGTCAACGACTCCCTGGGGATCGAACTCCCAGAGGGCGAGGAGTTCGAGACCATCGCCGGCTTCATCTTCAACCGCGCCGGCCGGCTGGTCGAGCAGGGCGAACGCATCGAGTACGACGGGCTGACGATCCGCGTCGAACAGGTCGAGAACACGCGCATCCTGAAGGCGCGCATCTCCGGACTCGACGCCTACCACGAGAAAGCGGAGGGCGGGGAGGCCGCCGACGTCGAGGCGGTCGAGTAGCTCGTAGCGCTCTGTGAGTGTTTTCGGCACCACATCACAATCACAGCAGCGAGTCGACCAGCAGGAAGCCGCCGTAGCCGATCGCGAGCGCGCCGGCGAGCGAGGCGACCCACGCCAGCACGGTGTAGCCCATCTTCGCGCCGCTGACCTCGCCGCCCTCGCCGCTGGCTGCGTAGCCGCTGCCGATGATCGCGGAGACGATGATCTCGTTGAACGAGACGGGAATCCCGAAGAACACGGCGGTCTGGGCGATGGCAAACGAGGGGATCAGCGCCGCGATGGAGCGGTTCGGGCCCAGCGCCGAGTAGTCCTGGGACAGCGCCTTGATCATGCGGGGCGCGCCCGTCCAGGAGCCCACCAGGAGACCGAGGCCGCCGCCCAGCAACACCGCGACCAGCGGGATGTCGAACCCGCCGAGCAGCGGCACGAGCGGCCCGATCGCGAGGCCGACCTGGCTGCCGCCGGCGGAGAAGGCCACGAGCGCTCCGAGGCTCAGCAGGAACCGCTGCTGGGCCCGCTCGGGGTCGACCCTGGTGCGGTGGGCCAGCAGCCCCGCGACCGCGCCGGCGACCAGCAACGTCGCGACCGCGTACGTCACCGTCCCCCCGCCGAACCGCTGGACGGTCGCCCGAGCGATCGAGGCCTGTTCGTCGCCAGGGGCGAAAAAGACGAACTGCACGTTCGCGAGGACGAGTCCGACGACGCCGCCCAGCAACGGAATCGCCACCGTCTGCGCCAGCCGGTCGCCCCGGAGCAGGCGCGCTGTCGCGTACGCGACCCCGCCGCCGACGAACGGCGTCGCGATCCACAGCGCCGTGATCTGGCGGTAGTTCGCCCACGCGGGGTCGCCGCCCATCGCCAGCCCGACGCCGACCACCGCGCCGGTGACGGTGAAGGCGGTCGCGATCGGGTAGCCGGTGAAGATGCCAATGGCCACGAGCGTGGCGGCGATCAGCAGCGCGAGCGTCGCCGCCGTCGCCGACAGCGACTGGCCGATGACCAGCTCCGACCCGACGGCCTCCGTGACGTTGGCGCCCTGCAGGACGGCCCCGAGCAGGCCGAGAATCCCGACCAGAAAGCCCGCCCGCATGATCGAGATTGCGTTCGCACCGACTGCGGGCGCGAACGGCGTCGACCCCGACGACCCGGCGCCGATGGCCCACGCCATGAACAGGCTCGCCAGCCCCGCCACCACCAGCGTGAGCACTGCGCTCGCTGCCACCATCTGCCCGGCCGTATTCGGCCGAGTGGTATGAGGCTGCCGGTTGGGTATGCTGGTTCGCTCGATCCCGGCCTCGGAGGTCGCTCACGCAACCAGCGTGGCTGGACGGATGCTCGCGCGGCCAGCACGACCCGGCAGTCGCTCACGCGACCAGGATGGACGCGATCACACCGACTGCGGGAGCACTGAGCAGGAGGCCGAGAGCGATGAGCCTCCGCGTCGACCGCTCGAACTGGGGCAACAGCTCCGCCTCGCCAGCGGTAGAGACGAGAAACAGATCCGTCGACGGGTCCGGACCGATCGCGAGTCGCTCCCCGCCTGTCCCCGACGCGTCCGAACGCGGCGTCGCGTTGCCGAACACGTACACCGACGAGCCGACGGGCACCACCTGCTGTTCGTACTTCCGATCGCGGTGGGCCGTGACCGGCACCTCGTCGGCCACCTCCCGACCGTCGCGGAGGAAGGCGGCGATCCGTTCGGGCGGCTCCTGGCCGGCCCCGACGACGGTCGTGGTCGCGTGCTCCGGCCGCACCTCGACCCCGTAGCTCTCGTCCATGACGACGGCGCTGCTCACGGCCCCGCGCGTCGGGTCGACCAGCACCCGGCCGGTCTCGTCCTCGACGTAGAACGGCGAGACGGACACCCCGAGATCCAGCAGCTCCCACCCCCCGTCAGCGTCAGCGGATCGCTCGGAGATCTTCCACTGCACGTAGAGACACTCCTCGTCCGTGAACGGCGCCCGAAAGGTCTGCTCTGCGGGGCGGGCGACGCCCGAGACCTCCGTCCGCCCGACGGCGACTGCACCCGCCGTCTCGGTCGGCGTATCGCGGACGCGCTGTCTGATCCGGAACTGTTTGACCCCCTCGTGGACCATCCCCAGCCCGACGACGAGCGGGACCAGTAGAAACAACAGGAGAACGACGCTCGACGCGAGAAGGTCCCCACCCGTGCCAACCTGTTCCAGCACCATACACACGTGGAGACGGAAACTGGTATAAAATTCTGGCGCCAGGAACCGGGGTCGCGTTAAGTTAGAGGATGAGGCGCTCGACTTCAGAGTGTCTATGCCTCAAATCGAGCGCCTCAGCGAACGTATCGCGTGGATCGACTTGTCGGTTGTGGAGCGAGATCGGACACCGCGATGGGCAATTGAAGAAGGGATCCACTATCACTTGGCTGGTATGTCGCTCCGCGAGGTAAGTATATTTCTCGAAAGGTTTTGGATCGATCGGAGCCACGTCGCTGTTCACAACTGGGTTCATAAAGCTGATCTACGGCCGATCTCGACAGTCTCTGCGGATCAGCTCGCGGTTGACAAAAAGATGATTTGCCTCCACGGCCAGAAGTTCTGGCTGTACGGCGCGGTTGATCCCTATACCAACGAAATTCTCCACTTGAGCCGCTATCCAACCGCAACGAAACAGCCGACGCGATGGTTTCTCACCGAGCTTCACCGACGCTATCAACTCGACGATGTCGAATTTCTCGTCGATGACGCTGATTATCTCGGCCCAGTTTTAGCTGAAGACGGCTATCGATTTCGAGTGATTCGCCATGGAAATCGGAACGCTATCGAACGTGTCTTTTTGGATATAGAACGACGAATATCATCGTTCGCAAATAGTTTTAGTCATGTCGCGTTAGAGACCGCTCAAAATTGGCTCGAAGCCTTCGCCGTCTATCACAATTCACGCCAAACTTAACGCGACCGTCGGTCCCGGCACAAAGTACACCACACTGGCCTCCCAGTGGGTATCCGGAGACACAATCCGATGCTCCTCTCGGACGTTGACACCGCCTTCCTGCAAGATGACGCCCGAACCGTCGCCCACGACGTAGACCTGCTGATTCGGGACGGCCGCATCGCCGCGGTCGGCGATGATCTCTCGGACGCCGCCGACGGGGACGTCGTCGACTGCAGCGACCGAGTAGCACTGCCCGGCCTGATCAACTGCCACACGCACACGCCGGGCGTGCTCACCCGCGGGTGGAGCGACGACGTCTCGCTGTTTTCCTGGCTTGAGCACACCGAGCAACTGATCGCCGCGGCCGACCGGGACGAGAAGCGCGCCGCCGCCAGGCTGTCGGCCGCGTCGCTCGTCAGGACCGGAACGACGACGCTGAACGACATGTGGAACACCTACCTCGTCGACGACCTGGTCGATGTCGGCGTCCGGGCGCTGCTGGGCCACGCGATGGCCGAGTTCGAATCGACGCCCGACGACATCGTTGAGCAGGGGCTCGCCGCCAACCACGAGTTT
>PXSF01000036.1 GCA_003022845.1 Halobacteriales archaeon SW_10_66_29
GAAGCCGAAGAACTTCAGCACCGCGATACCTCCGTTCGCGATCATCGCTGCGATGACGACGCTCTTGCTGCCGGCCATACAGGATCTGCCAACTGGCAGGCACTAACGCCTTTCGACCCTGTCGTCCTCGCTGGGCCGGACAAGCGTCCCGCCACGCTCGCGAGTGATACTGATTGTTGTCAATCAGTATGAGGCCAGGCGCGTCACACCGCAAACGCGCGGCCGAACGCCCCGCCGCCGAGGAACGATGACGGCGCTCGACGCCGCCGGCAACCACCGTCCCGGGTACGGCCCGATGCGGTCCACCGGCGAATACGCCTCGGCCGCCAGCCAGTCCCTCGGATTCATACTGATTATTGTGACTGTTTACCGGGTCGACCGCACGCAGTACCGCGGTCGATCCCGGAACGACTCACAATAATCAGTATCAGTCCTCCCGCATCGCGCTGATCGCTTCCTCCGGTGCGCCGCAGGCGGGGCACTCCTCGGGGATGCCGTCCTCGAGTTCGCCCATCTCGCCGCACTCGCCGCACCGCCACATCAGGTACCCTTCGCCGAACTTCTGGCCGGGGAGCTCCTCGATGTTCTCCGCGTCGGACTCGACCATTTCGATCTCGAAGCCGTCATCGGTTATCCCGCTCACCTGGCCGACGAGCTGCCCCTCCTGGTTGAAGACGTATTCGCCGGGTTCGACGACCTCGCTGTAGCCGCTGTTCTCGGGGTCCATGTTCGCGTTTGGGTCGCTAGCGTTGTGAACCTGTCGGGCACTCCGGTCGCCCCGCCGACGGGATCGTCAGGTTCCGCCCGCGTCGGCCGGGAGCGTCCAGACCTCGACGTCGCCGCCCACGTCGGCGTCCCGTTGTGCCACCGTCCCGACGACGTCACGGACGGCGGCGTCGACGCTGGCGTGCTCCGCCTGCCGCGCGGCGATCCGCGCCACGCCCTCGATGTCCGGCCCCTGCTCGATCTCGAACTCCTGGGACCGGAGCGCGGTCCCGAACCGGTGCTGGAACTGGTCGAGCGCGCCCCCGTCGCCGACGGCGCCGACCCCGACCGTTCCGAAGTCGAAGACCCGCCGGCGCTCCTCCGACCGGATGGTGCCGTCTTCGGTCACGCGGGCGTCCCCGGCGATGGCGACGCCGGGCTCCGATTCGAGTGCAACCACCAACCCCATTACTCCGGACTGACTTCCCGTGCCGCCGTAACCCCTTGGCTTGCAACTGCCGGCGGTCGTCGGTCCCGCCGCTGACAGCCTGTTGCCGGGATGCGACAGCTCCGGTCCGACAACCGGGATGCCTAAATACGGCAAGCAGTGGCAAGGCCAACGGCCACGACCGTCGAGCCCCTCGTTTCACCTGCAATGGCTGACGATACCACAGTGACCGAATCCGACCAGGGCAAAGTAGTCAAAAACGCCGACGGCGAGACCGTCGGGCGCGTGATCGAGGTCAAGAACAACGGGGCGTACGTCGAACCGGACCCGGACCTGACAGACACGATCCGCTCGAAACTGGGCTGGGGCGGCAGCGACGAGGAGGACACCTACCGGCTCGACTCGAGCCACATCGACACGGTGACCGGCGACGAGATCCGCCTCAACCGGTAGTCCGCCCGGGGCAGGTCCCGCGTCCGTCCGACGCCCGACAGTCAGTGCAGGAGCAGCGGCTCGACGGTGAGCGTCTGCTTCGTCAGCGTCCCGAGCCGCAGGATGTAGGCGGCAAAGACGAAAAACGGCAGGACTGCGACGGTGAACGCCCCGCTCACGAGCCAGACCATCGTGTCGATCCCGAACAGGCTGCCCGTGAGCGTGCTGGCGTCGACGAACAGCGCGACGGCGGCGGAGACGAGCAGCGCGGCGACCGCGGTGTAGATGATCGCCCGCGAGAGCTTGATCAACGACCACTGGATGTACAGCCCGTTGAGGTACGCCCTCGCGGTGCCGTACATTGCCAGCGCAGTCAGCAGTGCGTCGAGCCGCTCGATCTGCTCGGGGGTCAACGACTCCCAGTACTGGTGTTTGAACCGGCGCACGTCGTGCATCTTCCGGTTGTAGTCGTAGTCGATCGCCGGGGCGACGACCTCGAGGCTCCCGAACTCGCTGTCGGCGAGGTCCTCGCGGGCCTTGCTGGCGTTGCCCAGCAGATCGTCGACGTACAGGTCGATTTTCTCGCGCAAGTCGGGGTCGTTGCTCCCGGCAACTGCCTCCCGGAGCGCCCGCGCGCGCTGCTCGCTCGTCTCGATGAGTTCATCGAGGTACGTCGCGGGGTCGGTCGGCGTCGTTTCGCCGAGCAACTCGTCGGTGTTCTGCCGGAAGTCGGTGCCAACGTCCATCCGGTTGCGGATCGTGCCCAGCGAGCCGATCTCCTGGGAGAGCACGAGCTGGTTGATCGAGACGACCAGCGTTGCGCTGGTGATAGTCGCCCCGACCAGCCCCGAGAACGTGATCGTGACCATGTTGCTCGACTGCATGAGCGGCCGCAGCGGCGCCTGCTTGACCGTGCCGCCGACGACGAACAGCCCGAACACAAGCAGGGCGAACCCCCCGGCGATCACCCACCGGCTGCCGGTGAGTAGCACCCAGAACGCGACCCGGTTCACGCCGAGCCGTCTACGGAGGGTGTCGTCGGTTTCGATCTCATTCATCCGTGACTGGTCGCTTGAACAGCAGCAGTTTCGTCCCGCCGCCGTCGTAGTCGACGGTCCCGGCCAGCTCCCACCCCTCCGCACCGAGGCGGTTCAGCTCCGCCTGCGGATCGACCGCCTCCCGCTTGGTCACTCCCTTCGGCGGTTCCAGCGTCTCGTACTCCCACTGCTGTGGCTGTCGACTGCGCATACGAAACGGTCCGCCGTGACGCTAATAATCCTGACGAGTGTCAAAATTTTGCCATTTGGCCGCAGTGGCGACTCGGCCCGTCAGCCGCCCAGCGAGAAGGGGCCTGCGGAGGTGGCGACCCCGGCGACGGTCGCCAGCCGGAGCGTGTAGGCTGTCAGGACGATGTACGGGATCAGCGAGACGGTGAACACTCCGGCAACGAACAGCAGCAGCGACGGGACGCCGAACACCCAGAAATTCGGGAGGATTCGGGCGTTGATCGCGAGGATAGCCGCGGCGTTGATCAGGATGGCCGGCAGCGAGACGAACAGCAGCGTCCGCGAGAGTTCGGACACTTCCTGGTTGTAGTACAGCGTCTTGAAGTACTCCTTGCCGATGGCGAACAGCCGCAGCGAGCGGGTGAGGTCGTCCAGGCACTCCTCGGTCTCCTCGGAGAGCACGCTGTTGTAGGTCAGCTTGATCGAGCGCGAGCGGTCCAAGTGCTCGCCGGGGTCGGTTTCGAGGCCGTTCCACAGGATGCCGAAGTCGGCGCCAGCAGCCGGTTCCGGGCCGTTGCTCTCCGACCAGCTGACGGCGGCCCTAACCTCGCGCACGTAGTCTTCGACCTCGGTGGTGAACTCCCTGTCGAGGCCCTCCGTAGCCTCCTCGAGCGCTGCTGCGTGCTTCTCGATTGCGTCCCCCATCAGCGCGAGGAACGACGCGGGGTCGCTCGGCCTCTGGTTGCCCTCGGTCAGCCGACCGATCTCCTTGCGGAACTCCAGTGCGGCTTCGAGGCGGTCCTCCTGCGTGTGCACGGAGGTGATGTCGTGCGAGAGGACGATCGAGTTGATCGAGACGACAACCGAGACGAGCAGGATGATGCCGCTCAAAAGCGTGTTGAGGATCGTCTGGATCGCCGGCGTCTCCGTGAGAATGCGCTGCATCTGGAGCGTCCAGACCATCCCGAGCGCTACCAGCGATACGAACACGCCGCTGATCAGGGCGCCAGTGACTGCCATCCGGTTCCCCTCCAGCAGGATCCAGCGGATCGGATCGACCTCCCCGTTGATTTTCGGCACCGGAAACCAGTCGCGCCACTGTCTGAGTGTGTTTGCGATACTCATGGCGACCGCCGCGCTCGTTGGCCTTCCATCTCACTACTCTCGTGAGGCGAACTGTATACGGGCTATCGGATTAAATGCATTGGTTGTTATGCAGCCGGACGTGGACAAAGACCGGATACTGCCCGCGGGAGGCCCGTAAGACGAGTATACTTCACAATACTACCGCCGGGTTTTTTGATGCGGACTGGTGAAGCGACAACTGCCTGGTACAACGCCAGCGAGCGTTGACCGACGAGATACGTATGAGACGAGATACTGGAGAGAACCCCGAACAGGGCGGCTCACAGCCGCCGCGACAGCCACCGGCACAGTTTCCACAACAGCCGCCGGCCCAGCGGGGCCGGCCCCGGAGTCGACGGCCGCCGACGGCTGGCGTCCAGGGCCCCGGCCAGCCGGGCGGGCAGGGACCCCAGGGGCCGCCGCCACAGCAACCCCCCGGCCAGGGTGGCCCCCAGCCGCGGGGGCAGTCGCCGCCGAGCGGCCCGCCCGCGGGCGGGATGACCTCGCCACAGGGACAGGGAATCCAGGGACGCCAGAGCGTGCAGGGACAGGAGCCGCTGCCCCCACAGCCGGGGACGCAGGGACCGCCCCCGTCCCCGGGGGTGCAGTCCGGGATGGCCCAGCGGGGCAGTCCCGGAGTGGGACAGCAGCCCGGGGTGGGACAGCAGCCGGGACGGCCCGGCATCGCCGGCCCGTTCCTGGAGTCGGTCAGCATCGACGACGTCATCCAGACTGACGTGGTGACGGCACAGCCCGACGCGCCGCTGACCGAGGTCGCGGAGCGCCTGGAATCCGAGGATGTCGGCGCGACCGTCCTCGTCGAGGACGAGGAGCCGGCTGGCCTCGTCACCGACCGCAAGATCGCGCTGTCGATCGACGAGTTCGACGACCCGTCGGAGACGACCGCCGAGGAGATCGCCACGGACGACCTCGTCACCGGCACGACGACGCTGACGTCACCCCGCCTCTGACCGCTGACGCCGTGGATCCGGCCCGCCCGCCGGGGCGGTGACACGCAAAGTAGTGGTCGCACCGGTGCTCGGCCGGTGCCGGCGGGTTGCCCGATCCTACTGCGTGGTAAGATCGCTCAAACCGTTGCTTGCTGGTGGTCTCCCTCGTCGTTTGCCCGCAAGGGACCGGGAGGGAGGCTCCCCGAAGACGTTCCCTGGATAGGCAACTCATTACAATACTACCGTGCTGTGTACGAGAAAACGGGTGACCAGTGGCGTTGTACCCTTTCGACAGAGACGTCATCGGCACCCGGTGTTACCATGAGTCACGACCCGTCACGACACGACGAGTACGAACGACAGCAACGGGGACAGCACAGCCAGCAAGGACAGCAACAGGGCGGATTCGGCCGACAGGGCCAGCAGGGCCAGCAGCAGGGCCGAGGCCAAAGTGAGTTCGGCCAACAGGGCCAGCACGGCCAGCGTGGTCAGCGCCGCCAGCAGCAGGGACAACAAGGCCAGCGGGGCCAGCAGCAGGGACGACAGGGTCAGCACCGTGGCCAGCAGCAGGGTGGCTTCGGTCAGCAGGGCCAGCGCCGCCAGCAGCAGGGCCAGCAACAGCGCGGACAGTACGGCATGGGCGGCCACCGCGGACGGGGCCAGCAGACCCAGCACGGCCAGCAGGGACAACAGGGAAAGCGCCGCCAGCAACAAGGCCAGCGCCGCCAGCAGCAGGGCCAAGGCCAGGGTCGGCAGGGACAGCTGGGCGGCGGTCCCGAGCAGCACTACAGACAGTCGAACTGGTCGAGCGGCCAGCAGGGACAGCACCACCAGCAGAGCCACGGCGCCCAGCAGGGCAGACAGAGCTACAGCAGCCGGCAGGACGAACGCCAGAGGGGCCAGCAGAAACAGGGAAGTGAGAACGACGGGGGTGGCCAGCCTCGGGACCCCGAAACGGGACAGTTCACCTCGCGTGACGACCGCTGACCCGTCACTCCGGGCGGTCCGAGTGGAGAGCCGTCCAGCGACGACCACTTGTTGACGCCCGGTCGTTGTACCGCACCAGTAACTATATTCAACGGATGGAGAACGCACGATGAGACAGCAACGACAGTACGGCGCATCGGAACAGGCGAGTCAACCGACCGCGATCGGCGGACAGCAGCCGACGGGCGCGACACAGGGCACGCCGCCGGGGGCGACCCAGCAGGGGATGCCCACGGGACTCCGGTTCGAGGAGGGGGTCACGAACGAGATGCAGATGGCCCTGTTCGACGTCACCGAGGCGGTCAAGGTCTGTGAGTGGTGTGCCGACCAGTGCCTCGATGAGGGCCCGGGCATGGCGACGTGCGTCCGGCTCTGTGAGGACGTGACGGAGATCGGTGCGCTCAACCTCGAACTCGGCGCCCGGGACTCGATGTTCAGCCTGGATGCCGCAGAACTGTTCGTCTCGGCCGCCGAAGCGTGCCGCGACGAGTGTGCCCAGCACAGCCACGCACACTGCCAGGACTGCGCGCAGGTGCTCGACCGCGCGGTGCAGTCGACCCGGCAGCTGCTCTCCTCGTTCGGCGGTGGCGGGATGGCCGGCGGCCGGACGGGCAGCAGCCAACAGGTGGGTGGGGGCCAGTCGATGGGCGGAATGCAGTCGTCCGTCGGTCAGTTCTGACTGGGACGGACAGCGCGGTTCCAACCCGTTGTTTTCCAGCGTGTGGCGCAGTTGACGCCGACAATGAGCGGCGGCGACGCCTGCAAGTGGTAGGCACCGTGCGGCTCGAGGCCGTCGATTACTGCCCGTCCCCGCAACGTTGCGGGTTCGCGACGACCTGATCGGCGCCCCAGAACAGCGAGAAATCACGCGGGCTGGGGAGGGCACAGCCGAGCCAGGCGACGGTCGCCGCGACAACCGGGGCAGGTCCGGCCAGCGGATCCGGCAGGACGCCCGCCGGGACCAGGAGGAACGGCGCCGCGAGCGCCAGCGGCGCGACCGCCGAGAGCCGGAGTGTCCACGCCGACATCCCGGGCGGGATCCGCCGGGGCGTGACCGTCGCCCACGCGCTCGATACCCCCGCGTTCAGGCTGTCGTCCGCAGCCTGCCCCGGGAACCAGCGGATGTCGTACGGCACGCCGAACGCGTGCAGCACCGCTGCGTGTGTGAGTTCGTGTGCGACCAGCCCGATACCCAGCGTGGCGAGGAGTGCCAGCCCGGCCCCGACGAGTGCGATCCCCTGCATACTCCGATCGTACTGATCGGTAGGCGCAGCGTATAATAAACCCCGGGGTTTCCGACCGAAGGACAACGGCTGCTTACGAGGGTCCGTCTCGGAGCCTGTGCAGCGGTTTCTCGGGGCGTCGCCGGCTGCCAGCACGCTGCTCACCTTCGCAGTCGCAGGCCGGACTCGCTGCACGTACCTGGGTACCGGAGCGCGTTCGCTGGCGGAGCGCTGTCGGGCTGGTGTGACCGACCAGCGTGATCGCGCTCCGCTCCCGTGCGTCCGGTCTTCGATCGCGTTCGGTGTTCGATCGGGTGTATTGCGACGGTCGACGGGAACCCGTCGACGTGGGCTGCGACGCCTACAGCAACAGCGAGACGACGGCGAGGACGACGAAAATGATGACCAGCCACTTCGCGATCTCCATGCTGATGCCTGCGACACCCTGGGCACCGACGACCGCCGCCACGAGTGCCAGGACGAAGAACACGATCGCCAGGGAGAGGAAATCTCCCGAGAACTGCAGCGGCTGGAGGAGTAGTTGCTCGAACATTATGCGCCCTCGCTGTGTTGGTCGTTCCGCGCTCGGTTGTTACCTCTCTTACAACGCATACTCGTATTACAGTGCTTGCCTGATTAGTTATTTGGATGTTTACTGACAGTCGCTTCGGGTAGGTTGCTTTTAGCTACGTGCGGGGTTCGCCGTCGCACTGACAGCCGGCGCGGACAGTCCCCGACACTCCCGGAGGTGAGTGTGCACCGCCGCGTGGGGGCACCGTTAACTTAGACAGACGTTCCACGTCCAGGCGAACTGTTTCAGCCAGTTGTTTGTGGTTTCGACATC
>PXSF01000037.1 GCA_003022845.1 Halobacteriales archaeon SW_10_66_29
CACAGCATGATCGGCATACTCAAAGGCATGGCAACGACGATGAAACACGCCCTGGACGGCGAGACGTTCACCGTCTCGTATCCGGAGGAAGAGCCCGACGTGTCGCCGCGGTTCCGCGGCGTCCACAAGTTCAGCCAGGAGCGGTGTATCTGGTGTCGGCAGTGTGAGAACGTCTGTCCGAACGACACCATCCAGATCGTGATGGATGATCAGCGCAACGGC
This sequence comes from Halobacteriales archaeon SW_10_66_29, assembly GCA_003022845.1. Classification (GTDB taxonomy): domain Archaea; phylum Halobacteriota; class Halobacteria; order Halobacteriales; family Haloarculaceae; genus Halovenus. The sequence continues at coordinate 223 of PXSF01000037.1, forward strand.
GAGCAGTACAACCTCCACATCGGGCAGTGCATCTACTGCCGGCTCTGCGAGGAGGTCTGCCCCGTCGACGCGATCCTCCTCACGGAGAACTTCGAGTTCGTCGGCGACACCAAGGACGAACTCGCCTACAACAAGGAGGAACTGAAGAACGTCCCGTGGTACAAGGATCTGGACCCGCTGGAGTCGCGGGAACCTGATCGCGAAGCGTGGGTCGGCGAGGGCGAAGGGGAAGTCGACTACCAGTAGCGCGTCGTTCGTTTTCGCTGCCGGCGAGAGATCGCATAGCTTTTTCCCGGCGGGGTGTGTCACGTGCTAGCACGATGGTGTTCAAGAAAAACACCAGCCTGTAGTGAACACCTAGTGCTTACACAGTCGCTACGCTACCGTCCAAACGAACGAACCTCCAACCTCCTCCCGAACAATATCACCTTCTTCCTCTAAATCCTGTAACCGACGGTACGCAAGGTCATACGAGCATCCAACTTCGTCAGCCACGTTCTGTGTGGACGCTACTGGTAGTGACTCCACAGTAGAAATGAAATCCTCGTCAGGGTATTGCTTATTGAATTTCCCCTCGTCGTCACGGTTCATTCAATCCAGACTGTAATGGCCAGATACTTAGAAGGCGGTTCAATCCGGGATTGAATGGTTACCTTTATCCAAGGCCGCGAAGAACAACAGTACAAGAATGAGTGAGTCCGCCGAACTTGTGACCGACTTCTCAGATGTTGACAAAGAAGAATTCCTGATTCGGGAAAACACCATTCAAACAACTCTTGGTGAAGAAGATGAGGAATTGGTTCTCTCCGCCTATGTTGCTCGGAACTCCGAGGTCTTTCCCAAGATTCTCGATCTTCACGTTGAGGATGACGCGACTATTGCGGATGTAACATGGGGAAAGGGAGTATTCTGGAAAGACGTAGACACAGGGCAGTACCAACTCTACGCATCCGACCTCGACCCTAAAAAATCCCCTTCAGGATACTCTGTTGACTGTCGCAATCTACCCTACGAGGACAACAGCTTGGATGTAGTAGTTCTCGACCCTCCTTACGCTGAGGGATTCTACAGACGGAACAAGGATATGTTGGCGGGCGGGGACGGTTCCCATGAACAATTCCGCGAGAACTACTCGAACGGTGAAGTCCTCGATACCAATGGTTCGAAATACCACCAAGCCGTCCTCGATGTCTACTACAAGGCTGGAATGGAAGCTCGCCGTGTCCTTAACGAAGACGGAACGTTCATCGTCAAAACTCAAGACGAAGTCTCCGCCAACACTCAAGAGCTAACTCATATCCAGATTACCAACTTCTACGAAGGTGAACTGGACTTCTATACCCGGGACCTGTTCGTAACCGTCAGGAGCAACAAGCCCGCTGTCTCGGGGATGAACAAGCAGGTTCACGCCCGCAAGAACCATTCGTACTTTTTGATTTACGAAATAAACACAAACGAACCTGTGAACGTCTTGTACGACTAAGCCTCTACTTCTCGTTCTTCCAGTATATCATCCATCAACTCATCCAAGTCATCCGTGTACGGGTCACGAAGTGGGATTTTGAATTTCGGCTGTGACTTGGAAAGCTTCTGCTTCAAACCCTCTGGATAGTTCCCCTGTGACCTCGGAAGGTCATCAACACGGATGAACGCGAAATTCCACTCGTCCTTCACTCTGTACAGATTGACAGCCATAATATCAATGTCGCTGTCCTCAACGTTCATTAGCACCGTACTGTACGTTTCACCTTCGTACTCTACATCCCGTGGGTCGCTAGAACCTTTCAGATGAAACCTGACTTCAATCTCCCCGTCATCCTCAGTAAGCGTAGTCTCTTCATCATCCAAATCAGGTATTGTGCGACTCTGTAGGCTCTTCACCTCAACCCTCATCGGTTCGCCCCTATACTCAAACACCCAATCCCCTTTGTCGTCCTCGTCTTGGTCTTCTGGTGTTCTGATGTTCTCTACGTGTGGATTGTCTTCGAGACACATTTCACGCATACGCTCTTCGGCAATATACCCGTAGATAGCAGACAGGGCGTTGCTGTTCTTGTCGATGATGCGGTTGAACTCTTCAGCGTCAAGCTTCCAGTCGTTCCAGTAATCTGGAACGTCTTCCTCTGCCATACGACGGTAAAGTTGCGCCTACTTGATAGGCCACGTTTAAATCGGAAATTGAAAGGAAGAGAGTTGAAGAAATACTAGTCTTGCTCGGAGACGGTGCAAGCGAATACTATGATGACGTTGACGAGGAACTTCCATTGAAATTTGCCGTATATCTTAAACCCGAAAAGCAACTCTGAACCACTACAAAACACCCTTCATCTTATTTCCAATCAATACTTGGGTACGTGCGTAACCTGTCAATCCTCTCAGCAACCTCCTGTTGCACTTCGTACGGTATGCTCACATCTTCTGGAGTCCTTGCTACGCCAAGAATTCCAAATTGAGCAAGCTCCTTCGCTTGAATAGAATCAAACGCGATCACGTACCCGTCCAACTCAACGACTACCTTCTGTTCGAATGTTGATACTGACCATTCTGAGTGGGTCTGCTGATTCATACTACAAATTAAAAACTAGTTAGGAGTCCTATATTCTTACTTCTCATCTAATAAATTCTGAACCCTCTTCTCGGACTCCTCATCTTCTGCGACATACTCTTCCCAATTCTCCTTCATTTGAGGGTTGAGTTTTATATGCAGATGTGCCCAATCGTCTGTCATGGTGTGTTCAGACAGACCTGTGAGCGGTGAAAAGCGCTGCGAATCAGTGTACACTATTCCAATTGGGTGTTCACTCTAGAATGGTCTTCAAGAAAATCACGCTGATCGGATCGAGTGACGAATCGTTCGACGACGCGGTCGACGACGCGGTCGACCGCGCGGACGCGACGCTGCAGAACGTCCACTGGGTCGAAGTCGACGAGCTGGGCGTCGAAATCGCGTCGGTCGACGGCCGCGAGTACCAGGCGGAAGTGACAGTCGCGTTCGAACTGGAGGACTGACTGCCGTAACTCGTCCTCGGGAGCTGACGGATAGCCAGCGGAAGCCTCGCCCTTCAGGGCGGGGTTCAACCGACAGCACAGCCTCCCAACCCACGCGCTACGACTCGTCTGGATGTTCCACCGCATCCAGACCGGCTTCGATAACCTCTCTGTAGGCTTCATCAAGAGCCATATCTTGCTGTTTTGCATAGTCTTTCACTCGTCCGTTTACCGTGTGTGATATGTCGATGTTCGGGCGCATCGTCTGTGTCCAAAAGACATTTAGACATACAGCTACAAACATCTATCGTTGTGAGGCGAACCAACACGTTCGCGGTACGCCCGCTATCCGCCGACGACAAGCGGCTACTGCTGGACCTGTTGGACGCCTCTGCGAGCCTGTGGAACGAGTTGAATTACGAGCGCCGCCAGCAATTCTTCGACGGCGAATCAGTGTGGGACACTGCCGACTATCGGAAGCAGTACGTCGATGTTACCGGCTCTGGAACCGCACAGCAAGTGATCCGGAAGAACAAATCAGCGTGGAAGTCGTTTTTTGCCGCACAAGACGAGTGGCACAACGGAGAACGTGATGAACGCCCCTCGCCCCCCGGTTACTGGGGTAACGAGGATGATGGGCGCGAGCTACGCACACTCATCCGCAACGACCTCTACACGCTGGAAACTGGCGAGCGGTCACGAATCGAGATCCCAGTCGGGTCCGACCTGAAGGATCAATACGACCATACTGGCCGCCTTCGCCTCGAAGTGTGCGGCGCTCGGAAATGGGACGGCAAACAGGGACGCTTGGAGATACAGTATGACGAGATAGACGACACGTTCAGGGCCTTTCAGCCTGTTACCGTGCCTGATTCTCAACAGGATTCACCACTGGCCTCAGAGGAGGCCGCGCTGGACGTGGGCGCGAACAATCTCGTCGCCTGTACCACCACGACCGGCCAGCAATATCTGTACGAAGGCCGGGACCTGTTCGACCGCTTCCGCGAGACGACCGACAAAATCGCCCGGTTGCAGTCCAAACTCCGCGAGGGGAGATATAGCAGTCACCGGATACGGCGGCTGTATCGCAAACGGACGCGGCGGCGCGACCACGCACAGGATGCACTGGTTCGAGACTTGATGCAACGGCTCTACGCCGAAGGTGTCGCCACGGTGTACGTGGGCGACCTCACGGACGTTCTCTCGACGCACTGGTGCGCCGAAGTGAACGCCAAGACCCATCAGTTCTGGGCGTTCCGGGCGTTCATCGAGCGCCTCTCGTCCACCGCCGAGGAATATGGTATCACCATCGAGGTGAACTCAGAAGCCGACACAACCCGAACGTGTCCGGCGTGTGGCGACCAAGACAACACCGACCGGGACGGCGACCTGTTCCGGTGTCCGTGCGGTCACGAAGCTCACGCCGACCTCTGTGCGTCTCGGACGTTCCTCGAACAACAGGCTGGCGAAGAAGTCGGGTCGATGGCTCGGCCCGTGCGTCTCAAGTGGGACGACCACAACTGGTCGGAGGTACCACACTCTCCTGAGAGGGCAAGTCCCAACGAGAAGCGCACAAACCGGAGTACCGGCGACGGGAAACTTGCCTCCGTGGGTGCGGCATAGCCAACATCCCCACCGGAGGAATCCTCGCCCTTCAGGGCGGGGAGGAAGTCAACTTCGACGGCGCCCGATCACAGCCGGTCGCGCTGGAGTTCCCGGTCGATGCTGTCCGTCTCCCGGCTGTCGATCTCCCGTTCGAGCATCCGTTCCATCTCCCGCTCGGAGATCTTCCCGTCCGCGTACTCGCGTTTGATGCGATCGACGCGGCTCTCGGGCTCGATGTCGGCCGCTTCGCGGTCGCTCCCGAACGTCGAGGTGGGCGAGGGCGACGACGTCGGCGGCGACGAGGAGCCGGACAGCAGCGTGTACAGCTTGTACACCCCGTAGCCGGCGGCGCCGAGCAAGGCGAGCGTTGCAACGGCGGTCGCGATCGCCCAGATGATCGCCAGCGCCGTGAACACCGCCGAGACGACGGCGCTCAGGACGACGAACGCGACGACGGCGAACACGAGATACAGCAAGATCCTGGCGAGGCCCATACGTATCCGTTGCCGCGAGCGTGCAAAAGCGCTACGGCGAGGTGCTGTCCCGCGAACAGTGGCACGGACTCCGCCGCCTGGCGGACGAACGGCAACAGCTCATCCAGTCTAACGGCAACAGCTCATCCAGTCTTGTAGACGCCGCGGGCGTCTGCGAGCAGTGTGTCGTCCTCGGCGGCGAACACCTCGACATCGACAGTGCCGACGTCGTCGCCGCAGCGGACTACGTCGGCCTCGGCGTAGAGGTCGCCGGTCGCCGCCGAGAGGTAGTCGATGCGCATGTCGATGGTCGGCACCGGCTGGTCGACCACCGAGACCAGCGCCGCACCGCCGACGGTGTCCGCCAGTGTGAACGTGACGCCGCCGTGGGCCATCAGCCGGTCCTCGTTCCAGGAGAGCTCCTCGCGCATCTCCAGTCGTCCCTCGGCGTGCCCGTCGGCGCACTCGGTGACCTCGACGCCCAGTAGCTGTGCGAACGGCATCCCCTCGAAGAAGGCTTCGGCGTCCATGCTTCACGCATCGGTTGGCTGCCTCATAAACGTGCGCGATGGGATCGTGGGTAGTGTTCAGATATGGAGTGACAAGTAGTTCGAACAGCATGAAAGCCCCTGCCCGCTCGCTAGGAACACTCTGGAGTGTTACCACAGTGGCCGTCGTGCTGAACGCCCCCGTCCGTTCTCTTGGAACTGTCGTCTCCGCTCTGTTCAAAACTGTGCTGAAAGCCCCCGCACGCTCGACTCGCGCACCTCGCTGCGCGCTTCCATCGCTCACTTCGCTCGCTCTGTCCAGTGCTTGCGTCGGTGTGCTTCGTCGAGCGTGCGGCCCCTTTCAGTCCACCCAGACGGAGGCGCCACGAACCTCCCCAGCCAATTGCGGTGCTCGCTCTCTCCGGTCGCTGCGCTCCTCATCCCTCGCGCTGACTGCTCGCGGCTCTCACTTCGTTCGAGCACGCGAGCAGGACCGCGCCAGGACTGAATCGAGCCCTCTCATGAAATCAGCGTATTCCCGTACCCTCATAGTCACCGGACTTCTGCCAGCCGATAAACCAGATTCCTGGGCCGAGGAACACAACCGCTTTAGCTCCACATTCCCGAAGGGCGGGTATGACAGACGAGGCACCGGGCGACGAGGGCTGGGTGCAACTCCTCGAGGAGATGGACGCGATGGCCGCGGCGCTCGACGACGAGGGCTGGGAGACACTGACGATCCCGGCCGGTGACGCCGGCCCGGTCGGGCCGGACGAGCGCTACACCGACCGCCACGGCTACGCGTACGTCGTGCCCGGCGACGCCGCCGACCGGTTCGCGGAGCTGTTCGTCCCCGACGGCTTCCCGCGGACGGAGATCTACCGCGCCACCGCGGGGGGCAACCTCTACCTGCTGTCGGTGTTCCAGAATCCGGCGACGGAAGCAGCCATCCTGCTCGCGGGCGTCCTCGACCGGGGCGACCTCGGCGTGTGCCGCCAGCACGCCGCCGACACCGGGCGGATGTACTCTCACCTGTTCAGGGTGAACGGGACCCACCTGGGCACGTTCGAACACGACGATCCGGACCCCTTTTTCCCGGGCAGTGGCGGCAACAACGGCCCGTCCGAAGCGACTAAGTAGGTGCCGTCAGCTAATAGCTCCATATCACGGTGCACCCGAACGAGCCGATCCGGGTCAGAGATGCCGGTGGGAGGTGGGAGGTTACCGGATGAGTCGACTCCAGTACTTCCTCCGTCGGCTGGCGCTGTCGGTTCCGGTCCTGTTTTTCGGGGCCACGCTGACGTTCATCATCTTCCGGTTCGGCCCGATCGATCCGGCCGCCGCGATCGTCGGTGAGACGGCGACCGAGTCCTCCCAGGCCGAGTACCTGCGGGTGCGCAGGCAGCTCGGCCTCGAACAGCCCGTCCTGGAGCACTACTGGCAGTACATGGTCGACTTCTTCACGTTCGACCTCGGGCAGTCGTGGGTGCTGGCGTCGGGGACGGACGTCGTCGACCTGCTGCTCATCTACGGGCCACGGACCATGTGGCTCGCCTTCTGGGCGGTGCTGATCCCGATCTTCGTCGGGATCCCGCTTGGCGTCTACGCCGGCCTGCACTCGAACACGGCCGCTGACTACGGCATCTCGCTGTTCGGGATCGTCTGGCGCGCGATGCCGAACTTCTGGCTGGCGATCATCCTGCTGGCGGTCCTCTCGCAATCCGACGCGTTGTTCGGCTTCGACTGGAACGGCTTTCTCGTCGAGACGTCGGTCACCGGCACGCCGAACCTGGCGAACCTCACGTCGCCGACCGGGTTCATCGCCGCGACCAAACAGGTGCTGCCCGCCGCCGCCGTCCTCGGGTCGGCGTCGATGGGCAGCGAACTCCGGATCGCCCGGACGGCGGTCCTCGAGACGGTCAACTCGAACTACATCGAGACGGCGCGGGCGAACGGCGTCCCGCGGCGCTCGCTGATCGGCAAGCACGTCTTCCGGAACTCGCTGATCCCGCTGGTGCCGACGATCACCAACGAGGCGTTTCTGTTGATCGGCGGCTCCGTCATCGTCGAGGTCGTGTTCGGCATCAACGGCATCGGCTGGCTGTTCTTCCAGGCGGCGCTCAACGGCGACCTCCCGCTGGTGACCGCGCTCGTGTTCGTGTTCATCGTGGTCGTCGTCGTCATGAACATCATCCAGGACCTGCTGTACGTCCTGATCGACCCACGGGTCGGCTACGAGGGGCGATAACGATGGAGTACCGCCCGTTCCGCGAGCGCGTTCGCGACGACCCCCGGCCGGCCGCCGTCTGGCTGCTCGGCGCGGCCGCCCTGCTGGCCGTCGAACTCGGCCGGATCGCGACGGGCCTGGTCAGGATCGCCGACGGGGTCGTCGGGGTCGCAACGTGGACTCGCGCGACGGTCGTCCTGCAGGTCACCGATCGGGTCCCGTGGCGCCCGCAACGGCTGCTCGACGGGCTGGCCGTCGGCCTCGGGATCGGCGCCCTCGGCTGGCTCGCGCTCCGGGTCGGCGCGGTCGACCTGCTGGGCCGGCCGGGCGGGCTCGTCCGGTCGCTGCTCGTCTCGCTCGGGGACCTGCCGACGCTGACCGCCCGGGAGACGATCCCCAACCAGGGGTATCGGACGCCCGACGGGACCTGGCACGGCACCTTCCTCGGGCTGTCGCCGGCGCTTTCCTGGGCCCTGCGCGTCCTACTCGTCCACCTGTACGTCGCGGCCTGGCTGGGCTGGCTGTGGGCCGGCTACCGGTGGTACCGGCGCCACTACCGGCAGGCCGACTGGACGCCCCGGGACGACGTCGTCCGACGGCTCCGGCACCACCGCTGGGGGCAGTTCGGGCTCGTCGTCGTCGTCCTGTTTCTGACGATGGCGGCGTTCGCCCCGACGCTGGGGACGACCACCGCCGAGCAGAACCTCTACGCGCCGTTCTCGAACTCGATCGAGTACTACGACGCCGACCTCGGGCAGGTGACGGAGACGCTCGTGGGGAACGCGAACCTCCAGACCCGCTCGCAGGGGTACTCGGCCGAGAACGTCGGCCCGCTGACCTACGACCAGTACGACCGCTTTCACCCCTTCGGGACGCTGACCGACGGCAAGGACCTCTTTACGTTCCTGGTCCACGGCGCGCGCGTCTCGCTTTTGATCGGCCTGCTGAGCGTCGGGACCAGCGCGCTGCTGGCCACCGTGTTCGCGCTGATCTCGGCGTACTACCGCGGCGTCGCCGACCTGGTGCTCGTGATCACCGGCGACACGATCATGGGCGTCCCCCGCCTGTTGCTGCTGATCCTGCTGACGGTCCTGCTGACCGACACGTGGCTGGGGGGGCTGTACGACGGCGGCGTCCTGCTGGGGCTGATACTGGCGGGGACGGGGTGGCCGTTCCTCTGGCGGGCAGACGCCGACCGGGATCATGCGCCTGCACATGCTGCCGTACCTGCTGGGCTACCTCCTGATCTACAGTTCGCTTGTGCTCGGCGGCGTCATCCTCGCCGTCGCGGGCCTGTCCTTTCTGGGCCTGGGCATCACCGCCCCGACGCCGGAGTGGGGTCGCGCGGTCGACCTCGGGCGGGAGTACGTCGCAACGGAGTCCTGGCACATCTCGCTGATCCCGGGGATCATGGTCACGCTGGTCGTGATCGCGTTCAACGCGGTCGGGGACGCGCTCCGTGACGCCGTCGACCCGCGGAGCGACGCGGGCGCGACCGACGCCAGCGAGACCGAGTCGCGGGGTGGTGGCGTGTGACGGGCCCGCTGCTCGAAGTCGAGAACCTCCGGACGACGTTCGTGACCGACCAGGAGACGATCCGCGCGGTCGACGGCGTCTCCTTTTCGGTCGCGCCGCGGCACACGCTCGGCCTCGTCGGCGAGAGCGGCAGCGGCAAGAGCGTCACCGCCCGGTCGATCCTGGGGCTGATCGACGACCCCGGCCGGATCCACCCCGACAGCGCGATCCGGTACCACCGGCCGGCGTTCGTCCAGCGGATCGCCCGCGAGTACCCCGACCGCGTCCGGTGGGTCGACGGCGACGGCGACGCCGACAGGGATGGTTCCCACGACGGAAACGCGTTCGTCACGATCGAGGCCGGCGACGGCGAGGGGACGTCCCTGACGGTCGACCGGGGGTCGGTCGACCTGGTGGCCGCGCCCGAGAACGTCGTCCAGTCGGTCCGTGGGGGCGAGATCGCGATGGTGTTCCAGGATGCGCTGGGCAGCCTCAACCCCGTGTACACGGTCGGCAACCAGCTCAGGGAGCTGCTGGGGATCCACCGGGGGCTGCGCGGCGGGGCGGCGACCGAGGCCGCCGCGGAGCTGCTGGAGAGCGTCGGCATCCCGGACCCCAAGCGCCGGCTGAAGGAGTACCCCCACCAGTTCAGCGGCGGGATGCAACAGCGCGCGACCATCGCGCTGGCGCTGGCCTGCGACCCGTCGGTGCTTTTGTGTGACGAACCGACGACGGCGCTCGACGTCACCATCCAGGCGCAGATCCTCGAACTGCTGGCCCGGCTGCAGCGCGAGCGGGACCTCTCGATCGTGTTCATCACCCACGACATGGGCGTGATCGCACAGATCGCCGACTCCGTCGCGGTGATGTACGCCGGGGAGGTCGTCGAGCGGGCGTCGGTGGGCCGGCTGTTCGACCACCCCAAACACCCGTACACGCAGGGGCTGCTCCGGAGCATCCCCGGGCTGACGGGCGAGGTCGACCGGCTCCCGACGATCGAGGGGAGCGTCCCGACGCCGAACGAGCCGCCGACCGACTGCCGGTACGCGCCGCGGTGCCCGAAAGCGTTCGACGAGTGCAAGATGATCCACCCGGAACACGTCCCCGCCGAGGAGCCGGCCGGGAGTGAGGGGACAGGCGCCGACGGGACGGACGGGACCGAAGGTACACACGTCGACGAGACGGACGGGACCGCCGAGCGATCGGAGGATGCCGCCGAGCGAACGGGGGACGCTGCCGAGCACACGGTCGCCTGCCTCCTGTATCCGGACGCGGAGCCGCTGGAGGAGCGACTCCGAACCCACCGCCAGCGCGGCGATCTCGGGACGGCCCCGGACGCGGCGGGAGCAGACGCGGCTGACGGGGACGCGACGGAGGGGGAGCGATGAGCGACCGCGCCCCGGACGGAGGGACCGCGCCGGACGTCGCGGACGACGGAGCGACCGGGCAGCGGGGTCACGACGATCCGCTCGTCGTCGTCGAGGGGCTGCGGACGCACTACGAGAGCGAGCGGCTGGTCGGCGGGAAGCCGGTCAAGGCCGTCGACGGCGTCTCCGTCGAGATCGGCCGCGGCGAGACGTTCGGGATCGTCGGCGAGAGCGGCTGCGGGAAGACGACGCTCGGCCGGAGCATCCTCCGGCTGGAGGACGTCGACGGCGGCCGCGTCTCCTTCGACGGCACCGACGTCACGACGCTCGGCCGGCGCGACCTCAAGGCGTGGCGGCGCAACGCCCAGATGGTGTACCAGAACCCCACCTCCAGCATCAACGAGCGGATGACCGTCGGCGAGATCGTCCGCGAGCCGCTGGACATCCACGACTGGGGGACGCCGGGCGAGCGCCGCGAGCGGGTGTCGGACCTCCTCGACCGGGTCGGCCTCCGCCCGGAGCACTACTACCGCTACCCCCACCAGTTCTCCGGCGGCCAGCGCCAGCGGGTCGGCGCGCTCGACGTCTCCGTGCAGGCGAAGATCCTCAACCTGCTGGCGGACCTCCAGGCGGAGTTCGACCTCACGTACATGCTGATCGCCCACGACCTGAGCGTCGTCCGGCACATCTGCGACCGGGTCGGGGTGATGTACCTCGGGAAGCTGATGGAGGTCGGGCCCACGAAACAGCTGTTCGAGTCGCCAGCGAACCCCTACACCCGGTCGCTGCTGTCGGCGATCCCCCAGCCCGACCCCGACGCCGGCGCGGACCGCATCACGCTCCGCGGGACGCCGCCGAACCCCCGCGATCCGCCCTCGGGCTGCGTGTTCTCGACCCGGTGTCCGTTCAAGATCCGGCCGGCCGAGCACGGCGACCTCACCGACGAGCAGTGGGCCGCAATCGAGGCGTTCCGGGGCGTGATCCGCGAGCGCGACCAGGCGCGGGTGACGGTGCTCGAGCGGCTCAAGGCCCGGCTGGGGATCGACGACCGGTTCACGCCGATCGACGAGATCGCGTCGGAGCTGCTGGACCCGGTGTCGTTCCCCGACCCGGTCGAGGGGACGCTCGAGGAGGCAACGGCGCTGGTCGCGGACGGGAACGTCCCCGCCGCCCGCGACCGCCTGCGGGAAGCGTTCGGCGGCGTCTGCGAGGCCGAGGCGCCCGAGCACCACGGGATCGCCGACGGCCAGGTGAGCCGCTGTCACCGGCACCGCCCGGAGTACGAGGAGCCGGGGGCGTCCCGCGACGACTCCGGCACCCCCCCGCTGGAGTAGCGGCCGTCGCTCATATACAGCCGGACGTGATTCATTCGAGACATGCCGTCTCATAATCACTATCAGCACGATTCCGCGGTGGAAATCTCCACGTACTCATACTGGTGGCTGTAATTCTTTTACTCACCAGTCTCTGCTCTCTGCGGAGACAGACCCGTTCCACCTGGATTCTCAATTCGAGTGTTCACGTACGTACAGCCACCAGTATCACGTCCGACAGCATCAACACCGGAGTATCACGAGCTGAACCCACGGTTCCACTGTCGCGGGTGCAAAGCGTTTTGCACGTTCGCACCGGTGGCACAGTATGAGCAACGACGCTGACGATCCGATCGCCGCCGCGCGCGATCGGTCCCCGCTGTTGCGGTCCTACGCCGAGCAGTACGCCGGATCGACGCCGTTCGCGGGGCTGACGGTCGGCGTCTCGGCGCCGCTGACGCCCCACACCGGACTGTTCATCGACGTCCTCGCCGCCGGCGGTGCCGAGGTGGTCGCGGCCGGGGAGGCCGGCAGCACGCACGCCGATGTCGTCGCCTGGCTCCGCGAGCAGCCGGGCGTGACCCCGCTCGCCGACGCCGGGATGAGCCACGATGATCTCGTCGACGCTCGCCGGGAGCTGCTCGAACGGGAGCCGGACCTGCTCGCCGACGACGGCGCACACGTGCTGAGCCTGGTCCACGAGGAGTTCCCCGATGTCGCGGCGGGCGTCCGCGGCGCCTGCGAGCAGACCACCGGCGGGATTACCACACTGCGGACGATGGACGAGCAGGACGCGCTGGCGTTCCCGGTGTTCGACGTCAACGGGACGCCGATGAAACAGCACTTCGACAACGTCCACGGCACCGCCGAGAGCTCGCTGTCGGCGATCACGTCGCTGACCGACGCGATGCTCGCCGGCTCCGTCGCAGTCGTGGCTGGCTACGGCCACTGCGGCCGCGGGATCGCCCGGAAGCTCCGCGCGCTGGGCGCCCGCACGGTCGTCACGGAGGTCGACCCGCGGAAGGCGCTTTCGGCGCTCGCCGACGGTCACGACGTAGCGCCGATGGCTGAGGCGGTCACCGACGCCGAGTTCGTGATCGCCGCGACGGGCCGGTATCACGTGCTGCGCCGCGAGCACCTCGACGCGCTCGCCGACGGCGCAGTGCTGGCCTCGATCGGCAGCGCCATCGAGATCGACACCGGGGCGCTGGCCGACGAGGCGGCCAGCGTCGAGCAGCGGGGCCCCGGCGTCGAGCGCTACCACTTCCCCGATGGCCGCGCGGTGACGCTGCTCACCGGAGGGCAGGTGGTGAACCTCTCGGCGCCGGACAGCGACGGCAACCCCGGCGAGGTGATGGACACGACGTTCGCGATGATGGCCCGCGGGCTCGAAGCGCTCGCCGGCGGCGTCGACCTGCCGCCGGGGCTGCACCCGGTGCCCGACGACATCGACCGGGCGGTCGCCCACGAGAAACTGGACGCGATGGGCGTCGCGATCGACGATACGACGGCAGAACAGCGTGCCTATCACCACGAGTGGGCGTCGCACGGACGCAACGACAGTTCGGAGACGGAGCCCAAGTGAACTACCCGCCGGCACGTGTTGTCGACGGGGCGGTTACTGAAGATATCTCCAGTTCGAACGGCGCGCCCGACAGGCGGAAACAGCGGGGTGATTAGCCGGTGTTCTGCATCCCGGCGGCGATGCCTTTCACCGTGAGCCGCAGCACCTGGTTCTCCAGGTCCGTCCGGTCGTCGTCGCGCAGCAGGTGGACCTGCAGCAGGTTCAGCGGGTCGACGTAGGGGTTGCGCCGCTGGAGGCGTTCGCGGAGCCACGAGCGGTCCGCGAGGTGCTCGCGGCCCGTAATCGAAAGCACGAGGTCGCAGGTCCGCTCGTACTCGGCGCGGAGCCGCGGGAAGAACCGCTCGCGGAGCTCGGGATCCGCGAGGTCGGCGTACTCCTCGGCGATGCCGAGTTCGGTCCGCGCCAGGGCAAGCGCCGCGTTGTCGAGCATCGTCCGGAAAAAGGGCCACCCGTCGTACATCTCCTGGAGGGTCGTGAGGTCGCCGCCCTCGTCGAGGTACGCCCCCAGGCCGGCGCCCAGCGAGTACCAGCCGGGGATGATACACCGCGTTTGCGTCCAGGAGAACACCCACGGGATCGCCCGCAGGTCCTCGACGCTCCGGTCGTCGCTGCGCGAGGCCGGCCGGGAGCCGATGTTGAGGTCGCCGATGATCCGGATGGGCGTCGCTTGCTCGAAGTACTCGACAAACCCCTCCGTGTCGAGGAGATCGCGGTACGCCTCGCGGCCGGCGTCGGCGGCCGTCTCCATCGCCGCGTGCCAGCGCTCCGGTTCGTCCCCGTTCGGTCCTTCGAGCGCGTCGTAGCGGGCCCGGAGCTGGGCGTGCAGCATCTGTTCGAGGTTGCGCTCGGCGATGCGCTCGTTGGCGTACTTCTCGTAAATGGCCTCGCCCTGCTCGGTGAACTTCACCTGGCCGGTGACGGTTTCGCGGGGCAGCGCCAGCAGGGCATCGTTCATCGGGCCGCCGCCACGGGAGATG
>PXSF01000038.1 GCA_003022845.1 Halobacteriales archaeon SW_10_66_29
GGTTGAGGTATGAGCACGGACACCGAACAGAAGCAGGTTGACATCGGGACGACGGTGTACGACGACGTGGGGGAACCGCTCGGAACCGTCCGCGGGTTCGACGAGCACGGCTTTTACTGCTGGTAGGAGGACTGATCGCGCCCCGTCGCAGCCCCACAGCCCCCGGATCGGGGCCCAATAGGGCGACGAGACCCAAGACCTAAGCTCCCTGGCTGCGTACGCCAGGGTACAATGAGCACCGAAACCGAGGATACGGAAGACGAACTTCGCGAGCGCATCACGAACTTCCTGCGCCGCAACTTCCCGCAGATCCAGATGCACGGGGGCAGCGCGGCGATCCAGGACCTGGACCGCGAGGAGGGGTCGGTGACGATCCAGCTCGGCGGCGCCTGTTCCGGCTGTGGCATCTCGCCGATGACGATCCAGGCGATCAAGACCCGCATGACCAAGGAGATCCCCGAAATCGACACCGTCCACGCCTCGACCGGCATGGGCGGCAAGGAGGGGATGGCCGGCGGCGCCGGCGGCATGAGCCCCTCGTTCCCCGGCGAGACCACCGGCGACGCCGAGGACGACGAAGGCCCCGAAGCCCCGTTCTGAGGTCTCTTCTCTCGCGTCTTTCTTGCTGTAAATAGCGACAATCGTACCGGACTCGACGAAGCGAAATACTACTCCCGGAGCCCCCGCGCCCGTTCCCAGGCCCGCAGCAGGTTCGCGAGCGTCTCGTTGACCGGCACAGGTTCGCTCGCCTGCTCGACCACGTAGCCGTTGATCGCGTCGACCTCCGTCTGCGTGCCCGCCAGCACGTCCTGGTGCATCGAGGAGGTGTTCGCGGCCGTCGTCTCCGCGACCGTCCGCAGCTGTGCGGCAGCCTCGTCGGGAGCCAGCGCGACGCCCTCCTCGCTCGCCACCCGGGCAGTCTCGCGGGCGGCCTCGCGCGCGACCTCGCCGGCGGGCCCCTCGACCACCGCGCCGTTCGGCAGGCGCGCGAGCGCCGTCGTCGCGTTGATGCCGGCGTTGACCGCCAGCTTCGCCCACAGTCGCCGCGGCATGTCCCCGGCGACGGCGGCGTCGACGCCCGCCGACTGGAACGCCTCGCCTACCCGATCCACGAGCGCGGACGTGCCGCCGTCCCGCGGGCCGAGGTGGATCTCGCCGACGCCGGTGCACTCCACGACGCCGGGGTCGGCTAGACGGGCGCCGTAGGTGCAGGTGCCCGCGAGGACCGGCGCGTCGAGGTGCGCCGCGAGCGTCGCCTCGTTGCCCATGCCGTTCTGCAGCGAGAGCACACCCTCCACGTCGACGTCCGCGAGTGCGTCTGCTGCCGCCTCCGTGTCGAAGCTCTTGACCGTCACAATCGCGATGTCGGCCCGGTCGGGGACGGTCGTGCGTGCAGCCGGCGATACGTGCTCATCGACCGCACCGGTAATCCGGAGGCCGTCGCTGTCGACTGCCGAGACGTGGGGGTCGCGACCGACGAGCGTCACGTCGTCGGTGCGCGCGAGCAGCCCACCGACGAGGCTCCCGAGGCTACCGGCGCCGAACACGCAGACGTCCATCACTGTCGACTCCGCGTCCACGGTAGTAATGGGTTTGGCTCCAGGACGTGGCTGTACTCCTGCGACCGCTACTGCTACTGCAGTTACGCAGAAAGCCCTCGGCCGGCTCCGGTCCCGGGACTCGACCGTGCCGAGGGCTTGCTGCGTCGAGGAACGACCCGGATTCTTCAACGAGACGCATCCTTTTATCCCTCGGTGCGTTAGCGTGCCGTAGATGGATCAGGAGTACGGCCTGCTCGACACCGACGAGGCGCCGCCGGGCGACGAGTGGGAGGAGATCGACTACACGGACACCGAGGCGGACCGGATCGCCCGCGAGCGCGACCGGGAGTTCGACGAGTTCCGCAAGCGGATCAAGGACGCCGACCAGTTCAAGGTCGAGGCGTCGGTGTTCGACGACGCGACCTACGGCGCGCTGTACAAGCTGGTCCAGGACGGCCACCTCGACGCCTTCGGCGGCCCCATCTCGACGGGCAAGGAAGCCAACGTGTACACGGCGCTGGCTGGCGACCGCGAGGCGCGTCGCGCCTCGGAACAGCCGAGCGGTGACGGGGAGGAGCCGCGGGGCCACGAGGTGGCGGTCAAAATCTACCGGATCAACGCCTCCGATTTCACGGAGATGGGCGAGTACCTCGAAGGTGATCCCCGCTTCGAGCGCATCGGGAACGACAAGAAGGCGATCGTCATGGCCTGGGTCCGCAAGGAGTTTGCCAACCTCGAACGCGCGCTGGAGGCGGGCGTCCGCGTCCCCGAACCGGTCGCCGTCGAGCGCAACGTGCTCGTGATGGAGTACCTCGGCACCGCGGAGGGCCGCGCCAAGCGCCTCGCGGAGGTCCACGTCGAGAATCCCGGGACTGCCTACGAGGTCGTCCGCGAGTACATGACCCGGCTGTACGACGCCGGCATCGTCCACGGCGACCTCTCGGAGTACAACGTCGTGGTCCACGAGTCGCAGCTGTATTTCATCGATGTCGGCCAGGCCGTGACGATCCACCACCCCAACAGCGAGGAGTTCCTCGAACGGGACTGCTACAACGTCGCGAACTTCTTCGCCCGCCAGGGCGTCGACACCAGCGAGGACGACCTGCTCGCGTACATCCACGACCACGCCGCGCCCCGCGAGGAGTAGTTCACTCCGTCTCAGTTTCGAGGTCTGCACGGTGTCACAGTTCGTGCGTCACAGCCCGGCAACGCCCGATATGACGAGGCAGTCCCGAAAAAAGTCACGAACGACCGTATGAGCGGTCACAAATCGGCCGCTGTCGCATCGTTTGCCGGGAATATGGGGCAACAATCAGCATTCTTATGGGGGGGCAACTCCCATACTGTGGTAATGGCTGGGAGTGCTGGCCCGGGAGGCGACGACGAGCTCTCGGAACTCGCGGACGTCTCGAACATGTTGCTGTCAGCGCCATCGCTCGGCGGGGCGGGCGAGGACGCCTGTGACAGCCTACTGACCCGGACGTCGCCCAGCGAGACGAACATCCTCGTCGTCACGTTCACCGCCACGCCCCAGGAGTGGGTCGACGGCTGGATGGACAGCGTCGGCGTCTCGCCGGTCCGGGGCGGCATCGTCTCGATCGGGCAGGCCGAAGCGGCCGTCGACGACCCCTCCTGGGCGGTCAAGACCGTCGAGAACCCCTCGGACCTGACGGGGATGGGGATCGAGCTGAGCGAACTGCTCTCCGGGATGACGACCGCCGCCGACGACGACGAACACCTCGTGGTCTGTTTCGACTCGATCACCTCGCTGCTCCAGTACGCCGACCTCCAGCGCGCGTTCCGCTTCCTGCACGTCGTCACGGGCCGCGTGAAAACCGCCGAGGGCGTCGGCCACTATCATCTGGATCCGGAGGCTCACGACCGCCAGACGCTGGCGACGCTCAAGGGCCTGTTCGACGCCGTCGTCGAGGTTGACGAGGACGGCGAGTTGTCGATCCAGCAGTAGGTGGTGTCGGAGTCTCGGGCGGTTCGTTTGGCGGTGTCCGATTCTGCTTTTCGAGTGGCTTTACGTCGCTGAAAGCCCCCGCTGGCTCGCTAGGAACCAGGGCTATCGTCAAAACTGTCATCTTGAAAGCCCCCGCTGGCTCGACCCTCCGGGACTCGCTGCGCTCCTCTGTCACTCACTACGTTCGCTCCTTGCGGTGCTTGCTACGTCCGGGAGGGATCGACCCAGCGGCCCCTTTCAGTCCACCCAAACCAGAGCCACACGCCTCCCCAACCAACTGCGCTCCTCGCTTCGCTGCGGTGCTCATCCCTCGCGCTGACAGCTCGCGGCCCTGCTCGCGGGTCACTTCGCTCCCCGCTCGCTATCCGAGGGCTCCCGATGGTCGCCCTCGCTTTCCGGGCACGCGAGCCGGACCGCGCCGCGTTGCACGGACGGGTACGCGAAGTCAGGCAGACAGGGTCGGTCCACTATCGGAGCCGACGTTTAAATAGGAGAGCGAGCCAGCTACTCGTGATGCACGACACGCACGCACAGAGGCGCCGAGCGCGACGGCGGCGCAGTCCGTCGGTTCGGGGGAGCGCAGCTCCGGGAACGACAACGCTTAAGCGACCGCCAGCCCTGGCACTCGTACAGTAATGGGAGCCATCGAGGAGATCTACGCGGACCTCGAAACGGACGTCTCCGAGGCGGAGTTTCGGGAGGCCGTCGAGCAGAAAGTCGAGCAGATGGAGGGGCTGGCCGACGAGGAGACGGCGGCGATGATCCTGGCTCACGAACTCGCCGACAGCGAGGTCGACACCGTCGCGGACATCGACCCGGCGATGGACGAGGTGAAGTTCCTCGCGAAGGTGCGCTCGATCGGCGAGTTGCGCACGTTCGAGCGCGACGACGGCGAGGGGACGGTCGTCAACGTCGAGGCCGCCGACGAGACCGGTACCGCCCGGCTCGCCTTCTGGGACGAACGCGCCGAGGCGGCCACCGAGGAGCTCGAAGTCGGCGACGTCCTCCGGGTCAAGGGCCGCCCCAAGGAGGGGTACAACGGTCTCGAAGTCAGCGTCGACGAGGCCGAACCCGGCGACGAGGTCGAGATCGACATCCCCGTCGACGACGGGACGATCGAGTCGCTGACGCTCGGCCAGTCGGACGTGAACCTCCGGGGGCTCGTTTTGGGCACCGACACCGTGCGAACGTTCGAGCGCGACGACGGCTCGGAGGGCCGGGTCGCGAACCTCACACTGGGCGACGAGACCGGCCGGATCCGGGTGACGCTGTGGGACGACATGGCGGACCGCGCCGACGAGATCGACCCCGGCACCGCCGTCGAGGTCGTCGACGGCTACGTCCGAGAGCGCGAGGGCGACGCCGAGGCCGAACTCGACGAGCGGATCGACATCGCGGGCGTCGTCCGCTCGACGGACCCCAAGCGGACGTTCGACCGCGACGACGGCAGCGAGGGCCAGGTGCGCAACGTCCGCCTGCAGGACGACACCGACGACATCCGTGTCGCGCTCTGGGGGCCGAAAGCCGACATGGATGTCGCGCCGGGCGACGAACTGCTGGCCGCCGACGCCGAGATCCAGGACGGCTGGCAGGACGACCTCGAAGCCTCCGCCGGCTGGCAGTCCACGGTCGTCGTGCTGGAGGACGCTGCCACCGGCGGCGACGCGGCCGCCGGGGGAGTCGAACAACGCGCGAGCAGGCAGTCGACCGGAGAGGGCGGCGCGAGCGCGGGCGACGACGCCGTCTCGGACGGCGGCGACTCGGCCAGCCTCGACAGCTTCGCCGACGGCACGCCGGCCGACGCCGGAAGCGAAGACGGCAGCACGACCGGCGCCGAGCGCGTCGAGTTCACCGGGACAGTCGTCCAGACCGGCGAGCCCGTGGTGCTCGACGACGGGACCGAGACGATGAGCGTCGAGACGGACGCCCGGCTCCGCCTCGGCGAGGAAGTGACAGTCAGGGGCGAACTCGTCGACGAGCGCCTCGACGCTGACGAACTGCTGTAAACGGCGGGCGTGCCGGCCGTTTTTTGCCGTCAGGACGGGTGAGATGGCTGTGAGCCGGGATTTCCCCTCTCCCGGGACGACGGGACGATCATCCCGCCGGCCCAGCGGGCGCGGACGGCCAGTGACCGTCACAGGGCGGCGAATCGGGGGGATATACACAACGCTTAAGAGCGAAACAGCCCCGTTGTGGCGTATGAGTATCGAGCTGCCGTTCGCCCCGGTGGACGACATCATCCGTCGGAACGCCGACGGGCTCCGGGTGAGCGCCGGCGCCGCCGAGGAGCTGGCGCGCCGCATCCAGGCAGAAGGGGCCCAACGGGCGATCGGCGCGGCCGAGCGGGCCGAAACCGAGGGCCGCAAGACGCTGATGGTCGCGGACTTCGGCGCCGGCGCGCCGCCCGCGAAGGCCGACCTCGCGCTGCCGATCGCGCCGGTCGACCGGATCGCACGGCTCGATATCGACGACCGCTACCGGGTCGCGATGGACGCCCGGCTAGCGCTGACCGCGGTGCTGGAGGCGTACGCCGACGACGTCGCGGCGGCCGCCGCACTGCTGGCCCGTCACGCCGACCGCCGCACGATCAAGGCAGAGGACATCGAGGCGTACTTCGATCTCGAACCTTACTTTGAATGAAATTCGGCTACCGCGAGACCTGCCTGCGACACGACACCGGCCGCCGGCACCCGGAGAGCCCCGACCGACTGCGGGCGATCCGGCGGGCGCTGACCGAGTGCCACGGCGTCGAGTACGCCGCCGCCGACGACGCCGAGCGCGAGCGGATTCACGCCGTCCACGACGAGGAGTACGTCGACGCGTTCGAGACGTTCTGCGAGCGCGGCGGCGGGAACTGGGACGCCGACACGGTCGCCAGCGAACAGTCCTGGGACGCCGCGCTCGCCAGTGCCGGCCTCGCCGAGTGGGCCGCCCGGGAAGCCGTCGACGGCGCCGACGGCCGGGACACCCCCTTCTCGCTGGGGCGGCCGCCCGGCCACCACGCCGCCGAGGACGAGGGGATGGGCTTTTGCTTTTTCAACAACGCCGCGGTCGCCGCCCAGTCGGCCATCCACGCGGGCGACGCCGACCGGGTGGCGATCTTCGACTGGGACGTCCACCACGGCAACGGCACGCAGGACATCTTCTACGACCAGGGCGACGTATTCTACATCTCGATCCACGAGGACGGGCTCTACCCCGGCACCGGCGACGTCGACGAAAGCGGGACCGAGGATGGCGCGGGGACGACGATGAACGTCCCGTTCCCGCCGGGGACGTCGGGGTCGGCCTACCTCGCGGCGGTGACCGACCTGATCGGGCCGGCGATGAACGCATTCGACCCCGACCTGTTCGTCGTCAGCGCCGGCTTCGACGCCCACGAACACGACCCCATCTCCCGGATGCACGTCTCCACGGAGGGGTACGGCCGGCTGACGGACGCCGTCAGGGCGATCACGGACGACGTCGACGCCGCGCTCGCGTTCGTCCTCGAAGGCGGCTACGGCCTCGACACCCTCTCCGAGAGCGTCAAGATGGTCCACGAGGTGTTCGACGGCTACCAGCCGGCCGCTGGCGACGGCGAGGTCTCCGAGGACGCCCAGGACGTGCTCGAGGCCGTCCGCGAACAGGCAATCGAGGGGCTGTGAGAGTGATTCAAAACGAGCCGAGCGTCGACTGGCCGCCGTCGCCGGCGTAGTCGGCAGCCGCCCGGAGGGTTTCGGCGAACACCTCGCCCTGGCTGGGGTCGTACAGCGTCGCCGCGGGGTGGACGCAGATCATCACCGGCCAGGTCTCCTCGCCGACCGTCGCCTCGTGGATCTCGCCGGCCTCGCTGGTGACGGCGACGTCCCGCCCCAGGAGGTGCTCGGAGGGCACCTTCCCGAGCGTGATCACCAGCTCCGGGCCGATGCCCGCGAGTTCGCGTGCGAGGTACGCCCGGCAGTTCTCGCGTTCCTCGACGTGGGGGTCGCGGTTCTCCGGCGGCCGACACCGGACCGTGTTCGTGATGCGAACGTCCGCCCGGTCGAGGCCGACGTCGTGCAGTTCCTCGTCGAGCACCGTCCCGCTCCGGCCGACGAACGGCTCGCCCTGCTCGTCCTCGCTGGCGCCGGGCGCCTCCCCGACGAACACGAGGTCCGCGTCCGCCGGTCCGGCGCCGTTGACGATCTGGCTGCGCGAATCGACCAGCGCCGGGCACCGCTCGCAGGCGGTCGTCGCCAGCCGCTCGCCGTCCCAGGTACCTCCCTCGACGTCGTCCTCGGTCATGTTCTCCGCTCCGTCCGCCCGACTCATAGTGGTTGTTGTGACTCTTTACCGCCGGGCAGACAGAATACCGACGGTTCAAGCCCCGAAACACCTGTTTTTCTGAGACACTCTGAAAATAATCACAACAACCACTATCAAAGAAGCTCTCCCTTCGAACGCAACTGTTTGATGTTTCTCGCGTCCATGTCGTCAGTCAGGAGAACCGCGTCGCGTTCGGTACAGACCACGAGTCCAGCAGTCTCCCCCGGATCGAGATGTGGATACACGGAATCGATGTCGATATCGGCCTCTGCGACGGAGAATTGGAGT
>PXSF01000039.1 GCA_003022845.1 Halobacteriales archaeon SW_10_66_29
AAAGAGAAGCACTTGAAGAAACAGGACTTGAAATACAGCCCGAAGGCCTCGCAGGAGTATTCTTCGACCAAAGCGATTACCTGGATGCAACAGTTATCATCATCGTTTTCTATACAGAAATAAACGGAAACTACGTCCTGAAGCCAGAAGATGAGGAAGAGATCCTGGAGACAGGTTTCTTTTCAAAACACGAGATCGAAGACATGGATTTGAGGACGCCAATCATGCTATCACTCCCACGATGATGGCCGTGAGCACCAGGTTCGCGAACGACAGCACCAGCATCCCCTTCCAGCCGATCTCGATCAGCTGGTCGATGCGGACCCGGGGCAGCGCCGAGCGCGCCCACTGGGTCAGCAGGAACACGCCCCAGATCTTGACCAGGAACCACAGCAGGCCGATCGACGCCGGCCCCGGCCCTGACGGCCCGCCGAGGAAGATCGTCGCGATGATCGCGCCGCCGAGGAAGATGTGGACGAACTCCCCGAGGTAGATCAGCACGAAGTACACCGAGGAGTACTCCGTCTGGAAGCCGGCGACAATCTCGGTCGGTGCCTCCGGAATGTCGAAGGGGTTGCGGCCGACCTCCGCCATGTTCGCGGCCAGAAACAGGATGAACGCGAACGGGTTGACGATCGCGAACCACGCCGGAATCCCGACAGGGCCCAGGTCGACCAGCGTCTGCTGCTGTGCATCGACGATGCCGCTGAGCTGGAGCGTGCCGGCGAAAATCACCACCGAAATGCCGGTGAGGATCAGCGGTATCTCGTAGGCGAGGTTCTGGGCGACGGCGCGCAGGCCGCCGAGGAACGAGTACTTGTTGTTCGACGCGTAGCCGGCCATCACCAGGCCGACCGACGCGATCGACGCCACCGCGAACACGAACGCCAGCCCGACCTCGGGATCGGCCAGCTGGAACTCGACCGGGCCGACCTGCCCCATCGGGATGACCGCAAAGCCCAGGATCGCCGAGGAGGCAATGAGCAGCGGCGCGATGTCCCACGCGGGACGGTCGACGCCCTCGGGGACGATCAGTTCCTTGGAGATCAGCCGGACGGCGTCGGGGATGATGATCCCGATCCCCAGTGGGCCGAGCTTGTCGACCGCGATCCGGTCGGTGAACGCCGCGGTGATCTTCCGCTTGGCCCACGGGCCGGCGACGGCGGCGTTCGCGAGGATGAACGTCCCGACGATCGCGGCTCCGATGAAGCCGCCGACGAACTGCCCGACGGCGCCCTCGAGGCCGAGCGCGGAGCTGATCGTCTCCGCGAGTGTCATCGGTCCACCTCCCCGAGCACGATGTCGAGACTCCCCAGTGCGGCGACCATGTCCGGAATGTACTCGCCCTCGGCCATCACCTCCAGCGACTGGAGGTTACAAAAGGCCGGGCTCCGGATCTTGAACCGGCCGGGTCTGTCGGTGCCGTCCGACCGGATGTAGATGCCGAGTTCGCCCTTCGCCGCCTCGACGGCGCGGTAGATCTCCTTGTCGTGGTCGGGTTTCAGCGTCCGCGGGACGTTCGACTGGATCTCCCGCTCGTCCTCGGGCCAGTCTTCGAGCACATCCACGCACTGCTCGATGATGCGGGCCGACTGTTCCATCTCCTTCAGGCGCACCAGCGCGCGTGCAAAGTTGTCGCAGCCGTCGTCGGTGATGACGTCCCACTCGAGTTCGTCGTAGTAGCCGTAGGGGTCGTCCCGCCGCAGGTCGTAGTCGATGCCCGATCCGCGGGCGACGGGGCCGGTACAGCCGTAGCTTCTGGCTTCCTCCGGCGGCAGGATCCCCGTGTCGAGCACCCGCATCTGGAACAGTTCGTTGCTCGTCAGCAGGTTGTGGTACTCCTCCAGGCGTCCGGGCATGTACTCACAGAAATCCCGGACCTTCTGGAAGTACTGCTCGCGGGGTTCGGGCAGGTCCCAGGCGACCCCGCCGAGCCGGAAGTAGTTGAACATCAGCCGCTGGCCCGAGAGGTCCTCCAGCAGGTTCTGGAGCTTCTCCCGGTCGGTGATAGAGTACATGAAAATCGCCGTGAAGTCGCCGTAGATGTCCAGCGCGAACGTGCCGATGGCGAGCATGTGGGCGGCGATGCGGGACATCTCCGCCGCCATCGTCCGGATCACCTGGGCGTACTCCGGGACGTCGATGTCGGCGAGATCCTCCGCGGCGCGGGCGTACGACCACTCGTTCAGCATGCCCGCCGAGATGTAGTCCCAGCGGTCGGGGTACGGCATGATCTGGTGGCGGTAGGTGCCCTGCTCGCACATCTGCTCCTCGCAGCGGTGGAGGTAGCCGATGTCGGGGTCGACGTCGACGACCTGCTCGCCGTCCAGCACCGTCTCCAGGTGCAACACCCCGTGTGTCGCCGGGTGGTGGGGCCCGATGTTGATGAACATCGTGTCCGAGCGGTCGGGCACCTGCGTGCGCTTCTCCATCGGGTTGGCGTGCTCGCGCAGCGGCACGATCTGTGGCTGGTCCTGGTTGTAGTCGTTCGAGAGCGGGTGACCCTGCCAGGTTTCGGGCAGGAGGATCCGCCGCAGGTCCGGGTTGTCCTCGTACTCGATGCCGACCAGATCGTACGCCTCCCGTTCGTGCCAGATGGCGGTGTCGAAGACGCCGGCCGCGCTCCCGCTGACCGGCTCCTCGCTGGCGGTCGGGACGACGACCGACAGCTCCTGTGTCGGATCGTCGTACTTCTTGAGGTGGTAGATCGACTCGTAGCGGTCCCCGTACTGCTGGGCGGTGAGACAGGAGAGGTGATCGAACCCCGCCTCCTCTTTCAGCGTCGCGAGCACCGTCTCGACGCTGTCGGGGCGGATCACGAACCCCTCGGCGTTGACGTGCTCCTCGCGGTCGAGGACGTGTTCGCCGAGCAGATCGGCGAGTTCGTCGTAGTCGAGGTCGCCGTCGGGCGTCTCGCCGACGTCCAGTTCCGGCTCCGGCGCTTCGAGGCTCATGGCGAATCAGCCCAGTTGTACCGCATCACCAGGTCGTCCTCGTCGATTTCGGAGGCGAGCTTCCGGACGAGTGCGTCGTCGTCCAGGTCGCCGAACTGTTCGAGTTCGTACGGCTTGACCGTCACGGGGGCGCTCTCGCCGGCGCGGATCCCCTCCTGGAGCTTCAGGACGCCGTAGATCAGCGCCTCGGGGCGGGGCGGGCAGCCGGGGACGTGGATGTCACAGGGGATGATCTCCTCGGCACCCTTGACGACGTTGTACCCCTCCTGGAACGGGCCGCCCGAAATCGTGCACGAGCCCATCGAGACGACGAACTTCGGCTCGGGCATCTGGTCGTACACCCGCTTGAGCCGGGGGCCGAACTTCGAGACGATGGTCCCGGGGACGATGATGACGTCGGCCTGCCGCGGGGACGCGCGGGGCACGCCCGCGCCGAACCGGTCGAGGTCGTGTTTCGTCGCGTAGGTGTGCATCATCTCGATGCTGCAGCAGGCGATGCCAAAGAGGAGCATGAACATCGAGTTGCCCCGGACCCAGTTCATGAACTTGTCGAACTTGGTGAGGATGAACGGGGTCGATCCGAACGCCTGCCGGAGCTTCGAGTTGAAGCGGTCGTCGACGCCCCCGCCCATCCGGGCGTCCTGTTTGGACTGTGCCTGTTCGAGCGTGTCGTGTAGCTCTGGTTCAGATTGTTCCTTGCTCATGGTTACTCTACCCGCTGGCGCTCGGCCTGCTGGCTTGTGGCCCACTGCACTGCGCCGTTGCGCCAGGCCCAGACGAGACCGAACACGAGGATGCCGAGAAACGCCGCCATCGGCAGGAAGACGCTGATGAACCCGACGGCGTCGTTGCCGACGGCGTCCTCGAAGATGACCGCCCACGGGAAGATGAAGACGGTCTCGACGTCGAAGACGACGAACAGCAGCGCGACCATGTAGTACTGGATGTTGAACCGGATGTCGTAGCTGCTGCCGGTCGGCACCTCGCCGCTCTCGTAGGTGGCGCGTTTGCCCTGTTCGGGGACGCTCGGTCGCAACAGCCACGAGACGAGCATCATCGACAGCGGAATGGTTACCGCGACGATGGCCAGCCCCCCGATTGCGATCCACTCACTCATTGCCGTTGTGTGCGGTCTTTGAATCGGCGGCATATAAGGGTTGATTGTTTCCCTGCGAAAGGCCGCCCCAGACCGCCGTGCCGCTGTTCTCCGCGTCGGGTTGGCTACCGCTCGCCACGAAACGGTTCTACTCCCGACTCTGTTTGAACCCGGGTGTCCCGAGCGAGTGCAGGTCCCGGGACACCTCCGCGACCCCTTCCTGCAGGTCCTCGTGGTACGCTTCCAGGCGCTCGCGCAGTTCCGGGTGCTCCCGCGCCAGGATCTGCGTGGCCGACAGCGCGGCGTTGAACGACTTGCCGGCGTCGACGGCGACCAGCGGCGCGCCCTGGGGCATCCCGATGACGGACTGCAGCGACTTCTCCTGGACCGGCACGCCGATCACGGGCAGCGGGTACGCGATGGAGGCGGTCATGTTCGGCAGGTCCGCGCTCTTGCCGCCCGCGCCGGCGACGAGCACGTCCAGCCCCCGGTCCGCCGCGGTCTCGGCGTAGGCGTACATCAGCTCCGGCGTCCGGTGGGCCGAGACGACGTACGTCTCGAACGTGAACCGCGATTCGGGCGGGTCGTCGTAGCTGGTCTGTTCCTCGAACCCCAGCTCCGTCAGCGCGTCGTAGGCGCCGGGCCGGCCGGTCTCCGACCCCATCATCACGTCCAGGTCCGAGTCCGAGCCCATGACGATCCCGATCTCGGGCGTCTCCGCCGGCGACCGGTCGCGTTCGGCCTCGCGCTCCAGACT
>PXSF01000045.1 GCA_003022845.1 Halobacteriales archaeon SW_10_66_29
TCACCTCTCTCGGATGATTGAATGCGCTCGCTCATAAAGCTAATTTATCCAGTTCCATTTATATAATAAACCCTTCAGGTCCGATTTCGACTAATTTTCCAGGAGACCAGGACATTTCTGACTTACGATGTATGTCACAGACCAGTCATTAAGGAGTGTCCAGGAGTTCCAGGGCATAAATTCTCACGTGTGAACGGCTCATCGCTCGCCGACGAACTCGTAATCCGCCGCCGTCGCAACAGGCGTGTCCCGGTCTAGCCGGATGCGCCAGCCGTCGAGTGAGGCCGGGTCCGCGCGGGCGTTCGTGAGTGCCGTCCGCACGTCGAGCACGTCGACGCCGTAGTAGTCGTTGGGGACGCCACGGAGGTACTGGAGAGCCGTCCGAAAGAGGCTCCGCATCCCGTCGTCGTCCTCGAAGTCGTAGTGTTTGTAGGCCCCCGCGGCGACCTGCACCATCCCGTGGAGGAAGGCGCTTTCGGTGGTCCCGCTCCCGTAGTTGTACCACTCTGATTCGAAGCAGTCGTGCGATTCATGGAACGCGCCGGCGTTGTACAGGCGGACGCCGTGGACGACAGCCCGGCGGAGTGTGTCGTGTTCCCAGCGGCCCTCCTCGGGGAGCCACCCGGTCGGACTGCCGGACGGACCGTCAACCGACGGGTCCCGCGTGTGCTCGTCCACGTCCGGAGTTCGCGCGCCCGACACCTAATCCCATCGGCGAGGACTCCCCGGGTAGGGAGACGCTGTCCCCGCTGGTCATACTGCCGGACGTGATACTGGTGACTGTACGTACGTGAACACTCGAATTGAGAATCCAGACGGAACGGGTCTGTCTCCGCAGAGAGCAGCGACTGGTGAGTAAACGAATTACAGCCACCAGTCTGAGCGCTATCCGGGTTGTAACGGAATCACGTCCGGCAGTATCAGCGGGTCGCCGTGGCCCATGCACGTTAATGGAAACGCCTTTGGCGCGAACAGCCACACGTTGACACATGAGCAACGGGGACGAGGAACCAGACGCAGAGAAGACGGAGGCAGCCGAGGGGAGCAGCGAGCCACCCGAACCGGCCGACCCCGAGCCGTTCGCCGAGCGCCTCGACGAGGCCGCCGACGCCGTCGACCGGGCGGAGACCGAGGACGACCTCGACAGAGTCGAGGCCACGCTCGACGAAATCGAGGCCGACCTCGAGGACGCCGTCTTCGCCGTCGAAATCGAGGACGAGGCGGAAGAAGCGGAGGAGGACGAGGCGGACGAAGCCGAGGAGGCGAACCCCCGCGACGAGTTCGAGGACCGCCTCGACGACCTCCGGGCCGATGTCGAGGACCAGCGCGGCCCGTATCGCCAGGACATCACCGACGCGCTGGACGACGCCGTCTCGACGATCGAGGACAGCGAATGGACGAAAGAGGGCGCCGACTCGGTCGTCGACGCAGTCGGGAAGTACGTCGAACGCGTCGGCGACACGCTCGAGGAGACGTTCGCCTACGACGCGGAGACGCCCGCCGACGCCGCGATGGCGCTCGCGAGCGTGAAGGATGCGGTGAACGAGACGCCGCTGGACCCCGACGACGACGCCGAAACGATCGACGCGCTGCTGGTCGCCGCGGAGAACCTCTCCTCGGACCTGGACGACGCGCAGGTCTGGAGCGACCTGGAGGTGCGCGAACAGCTCCGCCGCGAGGGGTTCTACGACGTGCTCGACCCCGAAACCCGGAAGGACTTCCCGCCAGAGTGGTCCGCGATCAAGCTCTACGAGAAGGCCGGCGAGTTCGAGCCGATCCTGTCGGCGATGGAGAAACTCGACTCCGATTTCATGGAGGACAACATCCTCGACAGCATCGAGCACGAGGCGCCGACGGCGGCCTACGAACCGGTCCACGCGCTGGCCCAGCGCCGCAACAAGCAGCCAGTACGGATTCTCGGTCGGATCGGCGACGAGCGGGCCTGCGACACGCTGGCCGACTTCCTCGGGGGCGGCGACGTCGCACTCGAACAGGTCTCGCTCCGGGCGCTGGGCGCCATCGGGAGCGAGGAGTCGACGGAGCCGGTCGCTCAACGGCTTGCTGCCGACGACCCGTCGATCCGGTCCGCCGCAGCCCGCGCGCTGGGGATGATCGGCGACACCCGCGCCATCGAACCGCTGGGTGACGTGCTCGACGAGGACGAGGACGACAGCGTTCGCGCGAGTGCGGCCTGGGCGCTCACCCAGATCGGAACCCAGGAGGCGCTCGAAACGGCGGCAAGGCACGCCGACGATCGCTCCTACATCGTCCAGGTCGAGGCAGAAAAAGCAGCTGGCGTCTGATCCGCGCCTCTCGGTCGTCGGGTCCGACAGTATCAGAGTTCGCCCAGCTTCCGGAGCAGCTGGCCGCGGTACTCCTCGTCGGCCTGGACGCCCTTGAGTTCGAGCACGCGCCGTTCGAGTTTGTCGATCGCCACCCCGAACGCGGCGTCGGCGCCGTACCCCTCGCCGGAGCCGGCGACCTGCCCCCGGTTCGTCCGCAGCCGGATCTGACACTGGATCAGTGGCGTGCCACGCAGCCGTTCCTTGTGCTTGTGAAAGCGGACGTGGGCGTGCTGAACGTGCATCTTCTGGTACTTCTCGGAGACGCCCTCGATGCGCTGGCGGATCTCGTCGCGCGTGATCGCGTCCAGCAGCGTGATGTTCGTGATCTGGACGTCCAGGTGCTCCTCCTCTGTGAACGTCAGCGCGCGCATCACGTCCGTCTTCGTGATGATGCCCACGACGGTCCCGTCGTCCTCGGGTGTGACCACGAGTCCGGCGTAGTCGTTGTCGAGCATCCGCGTGACGGCGTCCCGGACGGACTCGGTCGGCGTGGTCGTCTCGACCGGACTGTTCATGATGTCGTACACCCGGATGTCGAGAATCCGGTCGATGTCGCCCGAGCGGTCGCCTTTCTGCTGGCGCTCCATGTTCCGCACGGCGAAGTCTGCGATGTCGTGGGTGGTGACCATGCCGGTCAGCTGGCCGTAGTCGTCGAGCACCGGCAGCCGGGAGACGCCGTGCTCGCGCAGGCGGTTGATCACTGTCCCGATGCTCGTGTCCGTCGTGACGGTCACGATGTCGTCGGTGTAGATCTCCGAGACGTCGAGTGCGTCGAGGTTCTCCAGCACCGCCTCCAGGATGGCGTCCTCGGTCACGACGCCCCAGAGATTGTCCCCCTCGAAGACGGGAGCCAGCTTCGCTCCGCTCTCGACCAGCACGCGAGCGACCTCGCGGACGTCGTCGCGGCGGTTGACCCGCGGCGCCGAGCGGATCATCCCGCGGACCTTCGCGTCGTCCTGGATGTGTGACTGTAGCAGCTGTTTCTGGTTGATGATGCCCGCGTACTCGCCGTCCTCCGTGACGACGATCCCCTTGGGGTTCTCGCGCTCGAAGATCGATCGAACTTTCGAGAGGCGCTTGTCGGCGTCGATCTCCACGTACTCCGGAGTAGCTATGTCAGCAATATCCATCGTCTTCCCTCTCTGTGAGTTCGACACCGGGACTAATCAAAGTTGGTTTCGGTCTCATATACACCCGGACGTGACTCTGTGACACGTCATAGTGATTATTTTGAGTCGTTCCGGGATCAACCGCACGCAGTCGTGTGGTCAACCCGGTAAACAGTCATAATCCACAGAGTCACGTCCGACAGTATAATGAACGATTCAGCCCTACTAGTCGTATGGTTGACCGATCGGGGAGCCCGATACTCGAAGTCCTCCTGCTGTTCATCCTCGTCTACGTCGCACAGGTCGTGACTGCGCTCGCTGACCTCCTGGGTGCGCTGTTCATCCTTTCGCCGCCGATCACCGAGAACCCGTGGACGGTCGTGACCAGCGTCTATGCGCACGGGAGTGTCGGACATCTGGTCTCGAACGCGATCGCCCTCGTGCTGTTCGGCTGGCCCGTCGCCCGGGCGACGACACGGGCCCGGTTCCACCTGTTTTTCATCGTCAGCGGGGCGCTCGCCGGCGTCTCGCAGATCGTCGTCAGCGGCGCGCTGTCGGGGTTCCCCGTCATCGGCGCCGACGCCACGGCGGGCGTGCTGGGCGCCAGCGGCGCGGTGTTCGCACTCCTGGGCTACCTGCTCGCCAGCAACCGCCTCTCGACCGGCGTCGCGGGCTTCGTCCGGATCCCGTTCTGGCTCTCGATGCTGGTGTTCACGATCGTGGCAGCCGCGGTCACGTTGCTCACGGCCAGCCCCGGCGTCGCACTGATCGCACACTTCACGGGCCTCCTGTTCGGCCTGCTCGCGGGTCGGATGCGCGTACTGAACGTCGAACCCGCGCCGCCGCGAGCGGAAGTCGCCGGGTAGGTCACTCGTGGTGGTTGTTGTGATTATTTTCGTGACCACCTCACGTGAACGGTTGGTTCGCGGGCAAGCCCACGAACTGTGACTCCCCGGCGGTAACGACTCACAACAATCAGTATCAGAGGTCGACGCCGATGTGCGGGCCGACGAACGACTTCCCGGCGGAGAGCCCGAACCGCTCGGCGAGGAGTCCGACGGCGATGGCAGTCGCGACGGACGGGGCATCGCCGTCGAGGACGGTTGCCAGCGCGTCTTCGCCCGGCGGGGAGTCCGCCACCGCCTCGCGGATCTCCGCCGTCGATGGATCGTCGAGGTCGGCGGCGATCCCCGCGAGCGCGAGCGTCGTTTCGACACCGGCCGCCAGATACCGGGTCGCCCGGTCCTCCGGGTCGGGGAGATCGGTGATCGTCGAGAGGTAGCAGGCCGCGCTGGTCTCGCCGACGTCGACCGTCGTGGCGATCTCGTGGAACACGTTGCCGACGACGACGGCGTCCGCGCCGGCGTCAAGCACCGCCTGCGCGTTCTCCCGGCTGTCGAGCCCGCCCCCGTACCAGATCCGCGACCACGCGACGGCGTCGTCGATCGCCTCCAGCAGCTCGACGGCCTCCTCGCCGCCGAAGGTCCCCGAGTATTCCAGGTAGACGAGTTCGCTCTCCAGGTGGTACTCCGCGGCGAGCGCGCGCTGTCTGGCCTCCTGCGGTGTCAGCAGGTCCTCGTCGGTGACGTTCGCCTCCCGGGCCGCTGCGCTGTCGACGTTCATGATGATGTACGCCTCGAAGACGGCCTCCTCCATCAGCCAGGCAGCCGCCAGATCGCCCAGCTTCCCGTCGAACAGGCCGTCGAGCGAGAACCCGAGTTTCTCCTCGACCATCCCCGGGCCGAGGTCCTCGCGCACGTACTCGATGCCCTCGCCGAGCGTCCCGACCAGCCCCTGGCTGTCGCCGTTCAGCACTTCCGGGATGGCGAGAAACGCGGCCTGGTCGCGGGTCTGTTCGGTCACGTGCGCCGCGGCACTTGGTTCGTGAAACGCCGGCACGTCCGCGTCGGTCAACAGGTCGAACGTCTCCTCCGTGTTCTGCTGGGTCACGTCCCGGGAGCCGCCGACAGAGACCGCGCTCGTGTGGGAGAGATACAGCGGGTACGCGACCGGGAGCTGCTTTTCCCCCTCCGGGTCCACCTTGGTGATGTGTGTCCACTCCGCCGACACCGGGTTCGTGTCCAAGCCGAGCAGGCGCCGGCCGCCGATCGACGCGGCCGCCGCCAGCGACTCGAACTGACTGGCGAGCTCTCCTAGCGACATATGCCACAGGTCACCGCAATTCCTTAAAAGGATGTTCACTCGCGGCGATCGACAGCCGCTTTGGGCCGCGTCGGCCGCGGCCAGTAGGCCTTAGTGTCGTCCGGGAGATGCTCCGGACATGCAGACTGTGATTCTCGCCGCAGGTCGTGGCACCCGGATGCGTCCGCTCACGGACACGCGTCCGAAGCCGATGTTGCCGGTCGCCGGTAAGCCGCTGGTCGCACACATTGCTGACGTCGCCGTCGACGCCGGGGCGACGGAGCTGTTGCTCGTCGTCGG
>PXSF01000046.1 GCA_003022845.1 Halobacteriales archaeon SW_10_66_29
CGGCGACATCGAGGAGGCCCTCGAGGAAGCCGACATCGACGCCGACGACCTCGCCGAGGAACTCGAATAACAGAACGCCCAGGCGATGTTCTCACGGATGCGGCGTCGCGTGCCCGAACCGAGCAGGGTTTAAACTGCAGAGCCACTACGTTCGTCCATGCACAGACGGGCGTTCCTGAAAACTGGCGCCGCGGCAGGACTCTCGGTGTCAGTCACCGGCTGTCTCGACGTGGGCCCGCTGTCGAGTTCACCGGGGGCGACGGACGACGTCGTGCTCGAGAAGCCCGAACGGTACGGCGATCTCCGGTCCGCCCGTGACGAGGGCGCTCTGGAGTACCCGATCCACGCCGACCCGCTGCCCGAGGCGACCGTCCCGGCGCCGCTGCACGACCGCGAGCTCACGACGACGGAGTTCGTCGGCGACCGGCACGTCCTGATGACGTTCATCTTCACCCGGTGTCCCAACGCGTGCCAGCTCCTCACGAACGCCCTCCGGCACGTCCAGGACGAGTCCGTCGGGGACGGGTTCGCCGACGACGTGGCGTTCATGCCGGTGACGTTCGACCCCGAACACGACACCGCCGACAAACTGCGGGCTCACGGTGAACGGCACGGGGTGATCCGGGAGCCAGGCCACTGGTACTACCTCCGGCCGGACGGGCCCGAGCGTGCGGACGAAGTCGTCAACGGGCAGTTCGGGATCGGGTTCGAGCACCTCTCGCCGGAGGAACGCGAGGAGCGAGAGTTGGGCGAGAACATGTTCTTCCAGCACATCTCGGCCATCCTGCTGGCGAACAAGGACGGGTACGTCGAACGGCTGTACACCGGCCAGGAGGCCAGTCCGGTCACCCTGGTCGACGGCGTCGAAACGCTACGGGAGCGGTGGTAACATGAGACGACGCGAACTCCTCGCTGGCGTCGGCGCGCTGGGTGCGCTCGGCGTCGGCGGCGCGGTCGCGTTCACCGACCTGAGCCTCACCGACAGGGGCGGCGTCGAGGGGGTCGAGCCGGTCGAAATCCAGCGGTTCGAGGCCCGCGGCAGCCCGCAGGGAACGGAGATGGTGCCGGAGCCGGGCCGCGTGACGTTCGTCGAGATGTTCGCCACCTGGTGTGGGATCTGCCAGCGGAACATGCCAGAACTCGTCGAGGCCGCCGAGGCAGTCGACGACGACGTCCAGTTTCTCTCTGTCACCAACGAGCCGGTCGGGCAGACCGTCCAGCCGGCCGACGTCGTGGAGTGGTTCGAGTCCCGCGGCGGGAACTGGCACCTGGCGGTCGACGACGAACTGGAGCTGAGTAGGCGGGTCGACGCCACGGGCGTCCCCACGCACCTGGTGTTCGACGCCGAGAACCGGATCACCTGGGAGAAAACCGGGTTCACAGAGAGCGATACCATCGTCGAGCGGGTCCAAAGCGCCTGATACTGAGTATTGTGAGTCGTTCCGGGATCGACTGAACATGGCATCCACGACCGCAATGACAGCGTTCGCAATCGGCGCGGGGACGGCGACGTTTTTCTCGCCGTGCGTCTACGCCCTGTTGCCCGGATACGTCAGCTACTACGTCGCGTCCGTCGACGAGGAGAGGGCGCCGTTGGCGGGTGCGACGGCGCGCGGGCTGGCGGGCGATCCCGGTGATCGAGCCGCTGGTCGGCGTCGCGCTGGTCGCGCTCGGTCTGCTGGTGTTCTGGAAGGGTGCCGTCTCGCTGTCTGTCCCGCTTCCGAAACGCCGCAGCAGCGTGCTCGGGTTCGGGCTGTTCGGTGCGGGCTATGCGGTGGCCGCGACAGCCTGCGTGCTCCCCGTGTTTCTCTCGGTCGCGCTGCAGGCTGTCAGCCTCGGCGTCGGCGGCACAATCGTCGTCCTCGCCGCCTACGCCGGGACGTTCGGCGCACTGATGCTGGCGGCGACCATTGCGACCGCTGTCGGTCACGACGCGCTCCTCAGCCGGATGACTGCCCACTCCGGCCTGCTGACGCGGGCCGCCGGCGTGGCTATCGTTCTGGCGGGTGTGGCGCAGCTGTACGTCGCCTGGCAGATTTCGGCCGCGTGAACCACCTCGGGGTCATACTGTCGGACGTAACTCTGTGTCACATCGTGACACTCTCCTGGCTGTATTCGCACGGTTGAACGGCTGAACGTGACGCGTAATTCCACGAAATTACGTCCGACAGTATCAATTGGTTCGAAGCTGATCGGTCAGCGGTCCTGGTCAGGGACCCGGATTTCGACGGTCGTCCTGCCGTCGTTGTCGATCGAGAGCTCGCCGTTGAACTTCGTCACGGCCCACTTGAGCTGCCAGAGGCCCAGCCCGGTCGCGTGCTGCAGGGGCGTCTCCGTCCCGGCCGAAATTGTCTCGATTTCCTCGTCCGGAATCCCCGGGCCGTCGTCGACGACGGTGAGGCAGTGCCCCGGTTCGATCGGTTCGAGCGTCACACGGACTTCAGTGTCCGCCCGGGAGAGGGCGTTCTTGATGGCACTCTCGGTGGCAGCGACCAGCGCGTGGCGCTCGGTGACCACCATCGCTTCCTCGGGGACCGACAGCGAGAGTTCGACGCCGTTTTGGGTGCGGGCGTTCTCGGCGATCTCGCGAACCAGCGCCGCGACATCGACGTCGCCGGTCGTCGAGGGCCGGGAGACGATCTGGTCGATCGAGCGTGCGCTGCGGCCGAGTTCGGTCAGCCGATCGGCGGACTCGATGATGGAGTCGGCGTACCCGTCCGCCGTCCCGTCGGCCAGGACCTCGGCGTTGCTCTTGATCACCTCGATCTGATTGCGGAGGTTGTGCCGGAGCACTCTGTTGAGCACTTCCAGGCGCTGTTCGCGCAGCTCCAGTTCGGTGACGTCGTGGAGGCTCAGCGTGTGCCCGAGTTCCCGGTCGTGCTGGTCGGTCAGCCGCGAGATCACCGGGTCGAACTGCCGACTCCCCTCGTCCGTGAGGAGTTCGATCGTCTCCATCCCCTCCACGTCGTCGATGCTGGCTCCGATGACCTCGGATAGTTCCTCGCCGAGCGCCCCAGTCTTCGAGACGTCGAGGCGGTCGGCGGCGGTCCGATTGAGCCGGATCACGCGCTCTTCCTCGTCGACGACGAACATCAGATCCTCGGTCTGCCTGACGATCACGCGCTCGCCGATCCGCCCGACAGCGGGCGTCGACTGGAACGTCTCGTACCGGTACAGCGACGCACCCACCGCTGCTGTACACCCGACCATACCGAGAGTGAACATGCCAACTGCGGGCCCTTCACCGAGCGATTCGATGATCGGGCTCGAGAAGTTCGCGATAATGAAGTGGGTGACCGGGGCGAGCGACAGGACGACCCCCTGACGAAGCGTCAGGTGCCCGTAGCGGTAGGACGTTCTGACCACGAGATAACACCCGATCGTCAGTAGTCCGATCAGGTACAACGCGCTCAGCGACCCGAGGATGCTGAGGATGGTCCGTTCCCCGAACCAGATGCTGGTGAAAAGCAGCGGGAAAGCGGCCGCGGGCAACGTCAGTGCGACGATGGTCCGACGCGTAATCCGGGTGTATGTCCCCGTGTACTGGAGGACGAACGTGATCCAGGGAATCATCGTGAGCGCCCACAGCGAGATGCCGAGCGGCGACCAGATGTGCCCCCCGATATCGAACGTCGGTGCTGCCAGGCTGGCGACCGCGATCCCCACCAGGCCGATTCCCGTAATCGAGACGAACGCGACGAACGGGACCGTCCCCGGTTGATCCCATGTCCGGTACGTGTGATAC
The DNA here is from genome assembly GCA_003022845.1 of Halobacteriales archaeon SW_10_66_29. GTDB lineage: Archaea > Halobacteriota > Halobacteria > Halobacteriales > Haloarculaceae > Halovenus. The sequence continues at coordinate 3,746 of PXSF01000046.1, forward strand.
CCCATCGCACTGAGGACTACCCCGGTGCACAGCAACACCAGCTGGAACGCAGTCGCCAGTCCGATGGCCATTGCTAGGGGTTCACCGGTGATCCATCAAAAAGGTGGTTGATCCGTTTACTCCGATCTCGTCTTCTCTGCCCTTTGGTCGTCCTCGACGGTCTCGACGTCGTTGTACAGCCCCGAGAGCGGCGGCTCCGAGACGGCCGGATCGCTCGTCCCGACGGTCACCAGGATGGCCAGGGCCTGTCGCACCGTCAGCCCTGTCTCGCTGACGCGTTCGTGTTTGACCGCCAGCAGGTGGCCGCCGACCGTGGGGTTCGGCGCGAGCGGGACGTACACCGTCACGCGCTGCGGGCCCGACGTCCAGTCCGCCCCACCCTCGCGGCCGACGACGAACCCGAGCATGTCGACGCCGTCGGCGAACTCGACGGCGACGACCTCCCGGAACGCGGCCCGGCCGTCGCCGGCGACGAGCCGACGGGACCGCCGGAGTTCGACGTAGATCGGGCCCAGCCCCGGGATCCGCTCGATCAGCCGGTCGATCCCGCTCACGACGGCGTCGCCGTAGCGGTGGCGGAGCAGCGACCCTGTCACGACGAGGACGAGCGGGACCGCGACTACTGCCCCGGCGGTGGCGAGAACTGTGGCGAGGGTCCCCTGGATACCGAGGACCGACAGCGCCCCGCTGAACCACAGGCCCGTCCCGTAGACGAACTGGACCAGGCCGTAGGCGACCAGCCCGAGCAGGATCAGCGGGAGGAAGAACGCGACGCCCGACAGCAGGTCCCGCCGGAGGCGCATCCGGGTACGGTCCGACACCATACAGCACCGCTCGGAGGCGTCCGTTGTGAGCGTTGCGCTCTCGTTCCGCACGTCCGCCGGGCGTCCGTGACGGTAAAATGGTTCTTTGACTCTCAGGTACTGGTTTATGAGTACCGATCGAGGGGACAGACGAGGAAAGACGCTACATGTCACGAGACCACGCCTCCACGGCACGTCACGCCGTCCTGCGATCCCTGACGGGATTGCTCTCCCGCTACTACGGCGTCACCCCACCGCAGGTCCGCGCGGTCCCGTTCTGGCTGACCGTGCTGCTCCCCTGGGCAGTCCTCCTGGTGACCGTCACCGGAACCGCGACCGACAGGCCCGCCCTCCTCGCCGGCCTGGTCAGTGCGACCCTGCTGTGTGCAGTACTCGGCCGCCGCTACCCCCAGTAACGAGAGACCGAAACGCCCTCCCCGACGGCACCGGAATCGTCCGACAACAGACAGCGCGAGGCTGCCGATCGGCGGATCGAACGCTGGGCGTACTCGAATGCGACGACCTGACGGATCACACCCGCCTGAGCGTTCCCGGTGGTTGGGTCACATTCGCCATCAGATCCCTTCGATGGAGCGCAGCGTCTCCGCGACGTCGGCCGGCGCGCCGGCGCGGCCCCCCCGAACGCGGTGGGTCGGGATCAGGATCGGCGCCGGGTTCTCGCCGAGCGCGTCGCGGACGGCCGCCAGATCTTCCTCCTCGTCGGGATCGCGTCCCGGGACCATCATCGCGACCTGCTCGATCGACCCCGACTCGCCGTACGGGATCTCCCGGACCTTCTCGAGCACCGCCCGAGTGTCCGTCGGCATCGTCATCGCCACGGTCACGTCGGCGAAGTCGTCCCGCTCGCCGTCGAGGTACGCCGCGATCCTGTCGAGGAGTTCGTGCTCGTCCGACCCGTCCGGGACATCATCGGGAAACTCCACGGAGAGGACGCGCCCCTGTGCGATCCCGAGCTGGACGTACCGATCAAGAACCGGGGACTCGCGGGCGTAGATCCCCGCCGTCTCGTCAGTTGCCATACCGCACACTCGGCGAGCCAGGCGTGAAAGCGCTTCGAGACTGTCCGGCATCCCGATCGGTACAGACCCATAGGTCGTCGAGAACGTCGTGTAGCTTCTTGTTTGTCAACGGGATGGCGTTCCCGCGCCACTCCCGAAGCTCCTAAGCTCCTCGACGATCAGCGGGTTCGCGTTCGGCTTGAACCATTACCGGTACCGTCGCATACTCGATCAACGGGCTGTCGTAGTGCCTGATCGACCCGGCGTAGACAGAAAATCCCCCAGTCGCAATACCTGTCATTCGTCCGTGTCCGAATTTTCTATCGCCCGCGTATATCGGTAGTAGAGCGAGCGCATCGTCCGATCGACATCACGTCCCATCAAGACAGTAACGTCTTTTTCCCCGACAAGGGTTTCCTGTACTGGCTTAAACACTAGATCGCGCAGTCTGAACTTCTGTTCCGGCGACCCAATCGACGTGAAGTCGTGATTCTGGGCCTCTTCGATGATGACGTCAGTCGGCTCGGCGGCTTCACGGAGTTCGGTCTCCGAGTGCACCTCGGGCCCGAGGACGTACTCCGCGAACGTCAGCAGGTCTCTCGCATCACTCCGCTCCTTCCCGGATGCGTCCGGTGAGATAACGTGTAG
>PXSF01000047.1 GCA_003022845.1 Halobacteriales archaeon SW_10_66_29
CGGTAGCTGCGTTCGTAGTTCTCGATGAGTTCGTGGGCGCTGGATTCGGTCTGGTACTCGACGATGCCGACGCAGCCACAGGCCAGCGCCCACAGCAGTTCGGTCGCGAACATCTCCCGGTATGCGGTCTGGACGAACACGTGGGCGCCGCGGTAGATTTCGAGACAGCGCGCCCGGTCGCAGGCGCCGACGAACTCCACCCGGTCGTCGATCCGGAGTTTCGCGACTTCGTCCTCGTACTCCCCCCTGAGGGGGCCGTCCCCGATGACTGTCGCCGACCACTCGCGCTCGCGCAGTTCCGCCAGACCCAACAGCAGGTCGTCCATGTTCGCACTCTCGTCCAGCGGATGGGCGTACACGACGTCGACCTCCTCCGCGGGGTCGGCGTCCTCGATAGCATCGAAGTCGATGCTCTCGGGGATCACGCAGGTGTTGTCGTCGGTCGCGCCGAGTTCCCGGACGTTCGTCCGGACGAACTCCGAGGGGGTGACCACGCGCGCCGACTTCGTGGCCGCCCACCGGACCCCGCGGTCGTCCTCGTCGACGGTTTCGGTGCCGTACCACTCGACCGCGAGCGGCGACCGGGCGAGTTTGCTCCCGGTGTACGCCGCGACGACCTGGTTCGACGGCGTCGGCCGGGTGTGAACCACGTCGGGACGGTACCGGGCCAGCAGAACGGGGAGCCGGGTGAAAAACGACGACGCGGCAGTCCCGAGCGTTACCGCGCGGTACCGGACGCCGTCGACCACCATCTCGTCGTCGTAGTCGTCCCACCACTGTCCGCAGAACACGGTGACCTCGTGACCGCGGTCCGCCAGCAGGCGTGCGACGCGTTCGAGACGGCGTGTCGCGGGCCCGTCATCGTGCCAACTCGTCTCCATCGCGACGAACGCCACGCGCATACTCCCCGGGACGGCGGCGGTTCTCAAAAATCCCCGGTTCCGAGGTTGCTGGCCGCCCCGCGGACGACAGGTCGACGCCGACCGCGATCGCTGATACGGTCGTGCGTGACTTTGTACCGCTATGGAAAATACTCACGCACGACCGTATGACAGCGGACCCGCAACTGGGGGAACCCATTTGTGCCAGCCAGCCCTTCGGGCGGGTGTGACAGCGTACGATCTTGAGCGGTACCTCACAGTTCGACGGGCGTACGGCGCGAGTCTCGGGCCGGACGGGCGGCTCGCATTCCTGCTCGACACGACGGGCGTCCCACAGGTCTGGACGCTGGACGAGCCACAGGGCTGGCCCACCCAGCGAACCTTCTACGACGAGTCGGTGTCGTTCGCCACGTTCTCGCCGACGCGCCCGGAACTGGTGTTCGGGATGGACGAAGGCGGCAACGAGCGAATGCAACTGTTCCGCCTCGACGCCGACGGCGCCATCACGCCGCTGACGGCGTTGCCCGAGGCGAAGCACCGCTGGGGCGGCTGGAGTTCGGACGGCGACCAGTTCGCGTTCGCCTCCAACCGCCGCGACGAGGCCGAGTTCGACGTGTACGTCCAGGACCGCGACGCGACCGGCGACGCCGCCGAGCGCGTGTTCGAGGGCGACGGCTGGTTCAGCGTCGCCGGCTGGAGCCCCGACGACGACGCGCTCGTTCTCTCGGAGGCCCATTCGAGTTTCGACCAGGACCTGTCGGTGCTCGACCTCGACACGCGCGAGCGGCGACAGCTCACCGACGACGACGAGCCGGTACGATACCGGAGCGTCCAGTGGGGGCCCGACGGCGAGTCGCTGTACCTCGTGACCGACAGGGACTCCGACACGCTGTATCTCGCCCGGATGGACGCCGAAACCGGCGAACTCGAACGGCTCAGGGACGGCGGCGAGTGGAACATCGACGGGGTCGCACTCGACGAGGACAACCGGCTGCTTGTGTACTCGCGCAACGTCGACGGCTACACCGAACTCGCCCTCGCGGATCTCGTCGGCCCGGCCGAACTCGATCCGATCCCGCTCCCCGACATCCCGGGCACCGTCGCGGGCGGCGTGAGCTTCAGTCCCGACGGCGACCGGCTGGCGCTTTCGTCCTCCGGCCGGAGCCTCAACACGAACGTCTCCGTCGTCGACGTCGCGGCGCTCCGCGAGGCGGACGGGGTGAGCGAGGCTACCGACAACGAATCCGAATCCGCGGGAGCCGTCACCCGCTGGACGGACGCCGCGACGGCGGGCATCCCGCGGGAGACGTTCCTCGAACCCGATCTCGTCCACTACGAGACGTTCGACGGCCGGGAGATCCCGGCGTATTTCACGCAGCCGACGGAGATGCCGCCGGAGGGATCGCCGGTGATCGTCGACATCCACGGCGGGCCCGAGAGCCAGCGCCGGCCCTCCTTTTCGGGACTCACGCAGTACTTCCTCTCGCGGGGCTACGCCGTGTTCGAGCCGAACGTCCGCGGCTCGTCGGGATACGGGAAGACCTACACCCACCTCGACGACGTCGAAAAGCGGCTGGACTCGGTGCGCGACATCGGCGCCGCGCTGGACTGGCTCGAAGCCCGCTCCGACGTGGACACCGGTCGCATCGTCGCCAAGGGCGGGTCCTACGGCGGCTTCATGGTGCTGGCCTCGCTCATCGAGTTTCCGGAGCGGTGGGCCGCCGGGGTCGACGTCGTCGGCATCGCGAACTTCGTCACCTTCCTCGAAAACACGGGCTCCTGGCGGCGCGAACTCCGGGAGGCGGAGTACGGCTCGCTGGCCGAGGACCGGGAGTTTCTCGAGGAGATCAGCCCGATCAACAACGCTGACCGGATCGAGGCGCCGCTGTTCGTCCTCCACGGCGCGAACGACCCCCGCGTGCCCGTCGGCGAGGCCGAACAGATCGCCGAGGAGGCCCGCGAACAGGGCGTCCCCGTCGAGAAGCTGATCTTCGAGGACGAGGGCCACGGCATCTCCAAGCTCGAGAACCAGATCGAGGCGTACTCGGCGGTCGTCGAGTTCCTCGACGAGCACGTCTGATCGCCGGACTCCAAAGGCTCTTAGCGGGGACAGCCATACAGGACGCGCATGGACGAGTACGAGGCGATCGTCTACGACTTAGACGGGACGCTCGTGCGACTCGACGTCGACTGGGACGCAGTGCACGCGGCCGTCGTCGAGCGACTCGACGAGCACGGGGTCGACGTCGGCGACCGGAACCTGTGGGACATCCTCGACGTGGCGGCCGAGCGCGGCGTGAAAGACGTCGTCGAGGAGACGATCGCAGCATTCGAGCACGAGGGCGCGAAAGCGTCCCGCCGTCTGCCGCTCGCCGACGAACTGCCCCTCGGGGTGCCGGTGGCCGTCTGCTCGCTCAACTGCGAGGCGGCCTGTCGGGTCGCCCTCGAACGGCACGACCTCGACGGACACGTCGACGCGGTCGTCGGCCGCGATACCGTGGCCCGGCACAAGCCGAACCCGGAACCGCTGCTGTACGCGATCGAGTCCGTCGGCGCCCACCCCGAGCGGACGCTGTTCGTCGGCGACTCCGACAGCGACCGCGAGGCGGCAGTAGCCGCTGGCACCGAGTTCGAGTTCGTCGCAGCCCGGACTGCGGAGGCCCCACCTGAAGGCGAGAGCTGATAGTGATTATTGTGAGTCGTTCCGGGATCGACTGTACGACTGCGTGCGGCCGACCCGGTAAACAGTCACAATAATCACTATGAGAAACCACATCCCTTATCGCAGTCCCCACCCGAACACGGCGTATGAACGTCCGGGAGGGTCGCGTCGAGATCAGGGCGCCGGAACAGCCCGACGAGGGGGCCGGCGACGCCGTCTTCTACAACCCGGTCCAGGAACTCAACCGGGACCTGACCGTCGCGACCCTGGCGGCCTACCGCGAGCGCGAACCCCGCGCGGAGACGTACCTCGACGCCACCGCGGCCAGCGGCATCCGCGGCGTCCGCGCGGCTGCCAACGGCTGGGCGGTCACCTGCGCCGACATCGACGCGGACGCCGTCGCGCTCTGCCGGGAGAACATCGACCGCAACGGCCTTGAGGGCGACGTCGTCCAGCGCGACGCCAACGTGCTGCTGCACGAGACGTACTTCGACGTGGTCGACGTCGACCCGTTCGGGACGCCGATCCCGTTCGCCGACGCCGCGTTCCAAGGCACCCGCAACCTCCTCTGTGTCACCGCCACCGACACCGCGCCGCTGTGTGGCGCACACTTCGAGAGCGGCGTTCGGTCGTACAGCGCCGTCCCGCGCAACACCGAGTACCACGCCGAGATGGGTGTCCGGATCCTGCTGTCAGCGCTGGCCCGGACCGGCGCGCGCTACGACGTCGCCGTCGACCCACTGCTCACTCACGCGACGAACCACTACGTCCGGACGCACCTCGCACTCGACCGCGGCGCACGGGCTGCCGACGACGCCATCGACAGGCTGGGCTACATCCACCACTGCCAGCACTGCCAGTACCGGGAGACAGAGCAGGGGTTGATCGCCGACCCGCCGGAGGCGTGTCTCTACTGCGATCACCACCTCGTGGCGGCCGGGCCGGTCTGGCTTGCGCCGACCTGCGAACCGCCGTTCGTGGAGGCGGTCGAGGACGCCGTGACCGACAACCTCGGGACCGCCGGGACGGTTCGTGACCTGCTCGCGACGCTACGGGCGGAACTCGACGAGCCGACGCACTACGACCAGCACCGGCTGTGCAAGCGGTGGGGGCGGCCTGCAACCGCGATGGCCGACTTTCTCGGTCGCCTGCGCGACGCCGGGTTCGAGGCCTCCCG
>PXSF01000044.1:0-26223 GCA_003022845.1 Halobacteriales archaeon SW_10_66_29
CCACCAGTATGAGCGTTACTTCCCGTCGGGGCTGTAGTTGGGCGCCTCGTCGGTGATGACGACATCGTGGGGGTGGCTCTCCTGCTGGCCCGCCGAGGAGACCCTGACGAACTCCGCGCGCTCCTTGAACTCGGGGATGGTTTCGGCGCCGACGTAGCCCATGCCGGACTGCATGCCGCCGACGAGCTGGCGCAGCTCCGACTCCAGGGTCCCCTTGTACGGCGTCGCCGCCTCGACGCCCTCGGGGACGTAGTCCTCGTCCTCCCGTTCCTCTTTCAGGTAGCGGTCGCCGCCGCCGTCGTTCATCGCGCCGACCGAACCCATCCCGCGGTACTGCTTGTACTTCTTGCCGTTCATCGTGATGACGCGGCCCGGCGCCTCGTCGGTGCCGGCGAAGTACGAGCCGAGCATCACCGCGTCGGCCCCGGCCGCGATCGCCTTGATCGCGTCGCCGGAGTACCGGATCCCGCCGTCGGCAATGACGGGCACGTCGTGCTGGGTCGCGACGTCGGCGACCTGGGAGACGGCGCTGATCTGTGGCATTCCCGCACCGGTGACGACCCGCGTCGTACAGATCGAGCCCGGGCCGATCCCGACCTTCACGCCGTCGGCGAACTCCACGACGTCTGCGGCAGCCTCGCGGGTGCCGATGTTCCCGACGACGACGTCGGCCTCGACCTCGGCTTTGATCTCGCGGGCGCTCTCGATGACGTTGCTGTTGTGTGCGTGCGCGCAGTCGATGAAGAGTACGTCGACACCGGCGTCGTCGGCTGCCCTCGCGCGGTCGGCCTCGAACGGACCGACGGCGGCGCCGACCCGGAGGTGCCCGTCCGAATCGCGGGCCGCGCGGTCGAACTCGCGGCGCTGGAGGATGCCGGCCATCGTCATCAGGCCGACGAGGCGGTTCTCGTCGTCGACGATCGGCACACGCTCGATCTTGTGTTCGTACATCAGTTCGAGCGCCTCGCGGGGCGTGATCTCCTCGGAGGCGGTGATTACCTCGTCGGTCATCGCTTCCCGGACCTGGTCGCGCTCGCCGACCTCGAGGTACGGCCGGATGTCCGTCCCGGAGATGATCCCCAGCACCGTCCCGTCGTCGTCGACGACCGGCGCGCCCGAGACGCCCTCGCGGCTCATCATCTGGTCGACCTCCCGGACAGTCTGATCGGGCGCCGCGGTCACGACGTCGCGGATGATCAGTTCGTCGGCGCGCTTGACGCGCTCGACATCGGCGACCATCCGGTCGATGTCCATGTTCCGGTGGAGCACGCCGAGGCCGCCGTGTCTGGCCATCGCGACCGCCATGTCGCTCCCGGTGACGGTGTCCATCGCCGCCGACAGCACCGGCACCGTCAGCTGGACGTTCTTCGAGACGTGCGTCGTCGTGTCCGCCTCGTCCGGTTCGACGTCGCTCCGCTTCGGACGGAGCAGGACGTCGTCGAACGTCAGTGCCTCCGCTACCCGCAGTTTCTCGGAGAAAGGGCCCTGGTTACTCTCCATGTCAAACGTGGGTCGTGCCGTCTCAAAAACGTTGCGAGATGAAACTGAACTGTTTTCCGACAGGCCCACAGAGTCACAACAATTATACTGGTGGCTGTAATTCTTTTACTCACCAGTCGCTGTTATCTGCGGATATAGACCCGTTCCGCCTGGATTCTCAATTCGAGTTTTCACGTACGTACAGCCACCAGTATCACTATCACTCGACGTCGAGGACCTCGATCTCGAACTCCAGGGTTTCGCCCGCGAGTTCGTGGTTGAAATCCACCGTGACGGTGTCGTCGTCGAAGTCGACGACCTCGCCGGGCAGGCCGTCCTCGGTCTCGACCTCGTCGCCGACGGCGACCGGCTTCCCGAGCATGTCCTCGAACGCGTCGCGGTCGTACTCCCCGACGCGCTCGTCCGAGTTCTCGCCGTAGGCCTGTTCGGGCGGGATCTGGAACAGCTCGGTGTCGCCTTCCTCCAGGCCGACGAGCGCCTCCTGGAGCCCGGGGATCACCTTGTCGTCCCCGATCTCGATGGTGAGCGGTTCGAACTGCCGTTCGGGCTCCTCGTCCGCGAGGCCGGTCTCCTCGGCCAGCGCCTCGTCGGAGGTGTCGAAGACGGTGCCGTCCGTGAGCCGTCCCACGTACTCGATCGTCACCGAGTCGCCCTCTGAGATTGGCATACCCGAAACTGGGACCGCCGCACAGTTAAGCGCCGGTGGTGACCGCTCGGGGACGCGGCCCGCCACCCTCAAGGCGGTGCCAGCCCAACCCCAGTCAACTGAACATGACCCAGGGCACACAGCCGGAGATCGAGCAGCTCGATTCCCGGACGGTCGAGCGGATCGCCGCCGGGGAGGTCGTCGAGCGGCCGGCCTCCGTCGTCAAGGAACTGGTCGAGAACAGCCTCGACGCCGACGCCGGCCGGGTCACCGTCGCCGTCGAGGCGGGCGGCACCGGGGGCGTCCGCGTCACCGACGACGGCGTCGGCATGAGCGAGGACGCCCTCAGGCGGGCCGTCGAGAAACACACCACGAGCAAGATCGGCGACATCGAGGACTTAGAGAGCGGCGTCCGCACGCTCGGGTTCCGTGGCGAGGCGCTGCACGCCGTCGGCGCCGTCTCCCGGCTGACGATCACCTCCTGCCCCCGCGGCGGCGATCGCGGCACCGAACTGACCGTCGAGGGCGGCGAAATCGCCGACGTCTCGCCCGCAGGCGCGCCGGAGGGGACCTCCGTCGAGGTCCGCGACCTGTTCTACAACGTGCCCGCACGGCGGAAGTACCTCAAACAGGAGGCGACGGAGTTCGCCCACGTCAACCGGGTCGTCACGAGCTACGCCCTGGCGAACCCCGACGCCGCGGTGACACTCGAACACGACGGCCGGGAGACGTTCTCGACGACCGGCTCCGGCGACCTCCGGGAGACCGTCCTGTCGGTGTACGGCCGCGAAGTCGCCGAGAGCATGGTCGACCTGCGCGAGGCGGACCTGCCGGAGGGTCCACTCGACGGCGTTGCCGGCCTGGTCAGCGATCCGGAGACGACCCGTGCCACCCGCGAGTACCTCTCGACGTTCGTCAACGGGCGCTACGTCACGTCGGGAGCCGTCCGCGAAGCGGTCGTCGACGCCTACGGCAAACAGCTCGCGGCCGATCGGTACCCCTTCGCCGTCATCTTCCTCGACGTCGATCCAGGGACGGTCGACGTGAACGTCCACCCCCGGAAGCTGGAGGTAAGATGGAGTAAAGAGGACGGGGTTTGCGATCAGGTGCGTACCGCGGTCGAGGAGACGCTGCTCGCCGAGGGGCTGATCCGCTCCTCGGCCCCGCGGGGGCGGTCGGCGCCGGAGCAGGCGCGGATCGACCCCGGCGACGACGGCGACGACGGCGACCAGCCCGGAGAGGCGTCAAGCACCGACACCGCCGTCAGCGAAGACCGCTCGCCACCGGCCGGGAAGCGGTCCGACGGGGAGGGGCGACAGGCTGGGCCGTCCCCGACAGTCAGCAACGAGACCATCGACAGCGATGCCTTCCCCGACGCCCCGGAGAGTGCGCCCTCGTCGCCAGGAGGACGGTCCCCGGAGTCGGTCAGTTCGTCGGGGCCACAGGGTAGCGATCCGGCGGGAGGGAACACGGGGACCGAGCCCCAATCGACGGGCGACCGAGGGGAATCAGCAGCGGATCGGACCGCCGCGCACGGGCACTCCCCGGTGGACGACGGACCCGGGGCCACGGACCGGCCCTCTCCCGGAGATGGCTCGCGGAAGTTCCGCGAGTCGGGGACGCAGGACCGGCTCGGCGACGGCGAACCCGCGGAGACGTTCGAACGGCTGCCGTCGATGCGGGTGCTGGGACAGTACGACGAGACGTACGTCGTGGCCGAAACGGCCGACGGGCTGGTGTTGATCGACCAGCACGCCGCGGACGAGCGGATCAACTACGAGCGGTTGCGCGAGTCGTTCGCCGGCGAGACGACGACCCAGGCGCTCGCCGAGCCCGTTTCGCTCGAACTGACCGCCCGCGAGGCGGAGCTGTTCGCCTCCCACCGCGAGGCGCTCGCGCGGCTGGGCTTCAACGCCTCGCTCGGCGACGACCGGACGCTCACGGTGACGACCGTTCCCTCGCTCGTCGCGGAGGCGGCGGACCCGTCGCTGCTCCGGGATGTCCTCGCGGAGTTCGTCAGCGGGGAGGCGGCCGCCGCAGAGACGGTCGAGGCAGCCGCCGATTCGCTGCTCGCGGACCTCGCCTGCTACCCGTCGATCACCGGCAACACGTCGCTGACGGAGGGATCGGTCGTCGACCTGCTCTCGCGGCTCGACGGCTGCGAGAACCCGTACGCCTGCCCGCACGGCCGGCCCGTGCTGATCGAGTTCGACAGCGAGGAGATCGAGAACCGCTTCGAGCGCGATTATCCCGGCCACGAGTGAGCTTTCCCAAGAGCTTAACGCTCAGTTCGTCACAACAATCACTATGAAGGGGAGTCGAGGAACACGGTGACTTAAGACAGTTGCAACGAATGGGGGAGGTATGGCGGAACTGATCACGTTCGGTGAAACGCCGCTGCGGTTCTCACCGCCGACCGCGCAGCGGCTGGAGGTGGCACGGGAAGCGAGCATTCACGCCGACGGGACGGCGAGCAACGTCGCAGTCACGGCCCAGGAACTGGGGACCGACGCGCTGTGGCTGTCGAAACTTCCCGACACGCCGCTGGGTCGGCGGGTCGCCACGCAGCTCGAGGGGCAGGGGATCGGGACGGAAATCGTCTGGACCGACGACGCACACCGACAGGGGCTGGTGTTCCGGGAATCGGGCGCACCGCCGCGCCGGCCGCGGCACGTACACGACCGGAGTCACACGGCGGCGGCGACAGCAGAGCCCGGGGAGTTCCCGATGGAGCGCCTCCAGGGAGGGGCGGTAGTGTTCGCGGGGCTCAGCACGGCCGTGCTCTCCGAACAGGCCGCGAGCACGACCGAAGCCATGCTGCGGGCGGCCAGCAGCGGCGGCGCGGTCACGGCCGCGGACCTGGACTACAGCAGCGGTCTCGCGCCGCCCGAGCGCTACCAGGAGGTCCTGCACAACATCTCGGACGAACTGGACATCCTGATCGCCAGCGAGGAGGCTGTCGAAGAGGCGCTCGACAGGAGCGCCAAACCCCGAGAGCTCGCCAACATCATCGCTTCCGAGCACGACCTCGACATCATGGTGATTTCGCGGTCCGAACGCGGCGCTGTTGCCTTGCACGACTCGCCGGGCTCGAACGTCATCCACGAGCGGGACGCGATCGAAATGGACGCTGTCGATCCGGCAGGGACCCACAGCGCGTTCGCGGGCGCGTTCCTCCAGCAACTCATCGCCGGATCGGACCCGGCACGGGCACTCAGCTACGCGGTCGCGGTGGCGTCGCTGGTGCGGACGCTGCCCGGACCTTTCCTCACGACCACGGCAGCGGAGATCGAACCGCTGGTCGACCGGGTCGTCGAGGGGTCCTAGTCACGGGGCGCGGAGAGGTCGGCGAATCCTCCGGCTAGCACCCTCGGCTGCCGTCGGCCCGTCGCTCGCAGGAGTTAACCCTCGCGGGCCCGCACCGGACGGTATGACGCTGCTTCGCGAGGTCCACGAGCGACACGACGCGACGTTCGAGAAGCGCGGCGGCCGCGAGTTCGTCTCCACGTACGGCCGCCCGGACCGCTCCCACGGCGCCGTCCGGAACGTCGTCGGCGTGATCGAGATGGCCTACGACGTCCTCGCGATCACCGGCGAGGACCGGATCGAGTACGTCGACAACGCCGTCTCGAACAACGTCCCGACGACTGACGGCCAGGGCTCCTACGCACTCTTGCTCACGCCACAGGGTCGCATCCGGACCGACATGTACGTCTTCAACGGCGGCGAGCGACTCCTCCTCTTTCTCCCGCCGGGACAAGGTGAACCGATCGCGGAGGACTGGAGCGAGAAGACGTTCATCCAGGACGTCGAGATCGACGTCGTGTCCGATTCATTCGGCGTGTTCGGAGTTCACGGCCCCGAGGCGACAGAGAAGGTCGCCAGCGTGTTTACCGATCAGACGCCCGACGAGCAGCTCACGTTCACCCGCGGATCGATGGGCGACGCCGGTGTGACCGTCATCCGCACCGACGCGCCGACCGGCGAGGTGGGCTACGAGGTCGTCTGTGACGCGAGCGTCGCCAAGGACGTGTGGGACAGCCTCGAAAACCGCGGTCTGAACGCCGCTGCCTTCGGCCTGCAGGCCTGGCGGTCGCTCACCCTCGAGGCCGGCACGCCGCTGTTCGGGAGCGAACTCGACGACGGCGTGCCGAACAACCTCGGCCTGCGCACCGCCGTCGACTTCGAGAAAGGCTGTTTCGTCGGCCAGGAGGTCGTCTCCCGCGTCGAGAACCGCGGCGAGGCGACGAAGCGACTCGTGGGGCTCGTCCTCGACGGCGCGGACGAGGACGCTCCGCTGCCCGACGCCGGCGCCACCGCCTTCGACGGCGACGAGAGTCTCGGCGAGGTGACCAGAGCCGTTCACAGTCCCACACGGGAGGAACCGATCGCAATGGCGCTATTGGGCAAGAACGTCGTTGAGGTGCTCGGCGAGGAGCGCGCGCTCGACGTCCGGATCGACGGGGAGGAACACCCGGCGACAGCGGTCGAACTGCCGTTCGTCGATGGCTCGGAACGGTCGGCGCGGGTCCCGTCGTACACCGTATAGCGTGGAACTCACCGGAACAGAAAGAGGAGAATCAAGGTTACTGCGGCGGCGACGACGAAGGTGAGCGTCAGCAGTTCCGCTCCGAAGAGCACGCCGATCGCTCCGGGTACGGCGAAGGCCGCAGCGGCCAATAACAGGGTAGTGGATGGGGTACCGGCGGCGAAACGGCCCGAGATGGCCGACCCGCCCTTCGCGCCCATTCTGTCGGCGGTATCGGCCCGGCGGCGGACGAGAGACGCGGCGAGTAGCACAGCCCCGAGGAGAAGCGAGAGGAGATAGAAGTCGGCCGGGTCCCGGGACGCCGTCGACGGAGCCACGGTGATCCAGCCCGCGATCCAGAGGAGACAGCCCGAAAGCGCGATCCGGCGGAGCAGGCCCGTGCTCGTGGTTGCCCCGAGGGCGAGACAGCAGGCGAGTCCGCCCAGCGTGGCCCCGAGAAACGCGGCGAACCCCGTCACGTTCGCGGTCTGGGCCCCTCGCTACCTAAACCCTGGGCGGGCACAGCCGCCGAACTGTTAAGGCCAGTCTGCCACTAGCTGACGTAACATGTCCGGTTGGCTCCGGGGACAGCTACGCCGCGGGGTGGTCTGGCTGGAACCGCCGCCGCGGGTGGTGGACTGGTCGATCTTCGGCGCAGTGCTGTTCCTCGCCGGGACGGGCATCCTCTCATTTCTCGGTCACACCCCGGAGTGGATCGTCCTGTTCTGGGCCCACAGGCTGGTCGGGCTGTCGCTGGTCCCACTGCTGGCGTTCAAACTCGCCCGCGTCCGGACGCGGCTGACCGACCCCGGGAAGTGGCAGCTCTCGACGCCGCTGTCGATCGTCACCGGCCTCGTCGCGTTTGCGGCGATCATCACCGGTGCCCTCTGGGTGTTCGGGATCGAGCCCGATCTGGGGCCGGTGACGATGCTGAGCGTCCACGCCGGCCTCGGCCTGCTGCTGGTCCTGTTGATGGTGCTGCACGCCCGCACCCGCTTTCGCCCGCCCAGCACGCCGGAGTTCGCACGCCGCCGGACGGCGATGCAGTACGGGGCGATGCTCGTGGCTGCTGCGCTCGTCTACCGCGGGCAGACACTGCTCAACGAGGTGTTCGACGCCGCCGGGGCGGACCGTCGGCTGACCGGGTCGCATCGACGGGAAGGCTCGGGCAACGACAGCTTCCCCGTGGTCTCGTGGGTAGCCGACGACCCTGACCCGGTGGCTGTCGACGAGTGGGCGCTCGCCGTGGGGGGTACCGTCGAGGAGTCGCTGGCGCTGCCCTACGGGACACTCACACCCGACACCGTGGCGGAGGCGACCCTCGACTGTACTGGCGGCTGGTACACCGTCCAGGAGTGGGGCGGGGTTCGCGTCGGTGAGCTGCTGGACGAGGCCGGCGCTACCGGGGACGCCCGCTACGTCCGATTCGAGTCTGTCACTGGCTACCGGTGGAGCCTCCCCATCGAGGAGGCGAGGGGCGCGCTGCTCGCGACGCACGTAGGCGGCGAGCGGCTGAGCCACGGCCACGGCGCGCCGCTACGGCTGGTCGCGCCGGGGCGGCGCGGCTTCCAGTGGGTGAAGTGGGTCGAGCAGGTAGAGGTGCGGCGCCGCGGCGACCCCGCGCAGTGGCTTGCGACGCTCGTCAGCGGCCTTTGATACGGTCGTGCGTGATTATTTTCAGCACCGGGTCCCAATATCGGCGGTTTCGCGGTCTGAAACGCCCAATGCGTGACTCTATAGCGGTAAAGAGTCACGGAGGACGCCGAGGTCGTCCAGCTTGCGCCGCGAGGCGACGATTTCGACGTCGGACTGGCGGATCACGGCCGGCGAGATCTGCTGGTTGCCGCGGCCGAACACGAACCCCTGCCCGCCGATCGGCGTCACGACGATGACGTTGTCCTCGCCGAGGTGGTCGAGGATTTCGGATTCGCTGGCGTCGGTTGCGAGCACCTCGCCGTCCCGGTAGACGTCGACGCCGAGCGGCGACCCCTCGAACCCCAGCTTCTCCTTGATCGTCCCGACGGTGCTGCCGGGGCCGAGCACGTACGTGACGCCGGGTTCGACCGCCTCGGCGACGCGGTCGGCGAGCCCTTCCACGCTGCCGCCGCCGAGCTGTTTGCTCGCTTGGCGCTGCTCGTCCGCCGGCACGCGCGCGACAGCCCGGAGTTCGGTGTGGACCTCTCCCTCGCGGTACTCGTCCTCGTCGATATCGTTGACCTCCGCGCGTTCCGTCTCCTCGAAGGTGCCCGCCACGTACCCCGCGGCCTCCGGCGTGACGCCGAAGACGGCCGAGTACACCTTGACGCCGGCCGGGACGCCGAGGATCGGTACGTCCGCATCGAGGTCGTCCAGCGTCTCCGCGACGTCGGCCGCCGTGCCGTCGCCGCCGGTGAACAGGATCAGGTCGACGCCCGCCTCGACGAACGCCCGGACGGCGTCCCTGGTGTCGGCCGCGCTGGTTGCGGACTCGTCGACGGGGTGGCCTACCACGGTCGGCTCGAAGCCGGCCTTGCGGGCCTCGGTTTCGCCCATGCGGCCGCCGACGGTGAGCAGCGCCACGTCCGCACCCGAGTTCGCGAGCGCCCGGAGCGCGTCGCGGCCGCGGTCCGGCGCGCGCATCTCCGCGCCACGCTCGCGCGCCTCCGCGACCTTGCCGTCAGTACCCTTGAGGCCGACCCTGCCACCCATCCCGGCGATGGGGTTGACGACGAATCCGATCCGGCGCATCGTACGTCGTTGGCGCGAGACGGTCAAAAGCGAACCGGAATGCCCTAATTGGAGGCGTCACAACGGCCGGACATGTTGCTCCAGAACGCGACGCAGGTCGGCGTCGGTAGCACGCCCGTCGAAGTGGCCGCCTGGATCGTCCTGCTCGGCGGAGTTTTGCTGACGGTGCTGTGGGCGAGACACCTGCTCGGCTGATCAGGCGTCGTCCGGCGCCTCGACGTTGGCTTCTAGCCACGCTGCCGCCTCCGTGACGGTGTCCTCGTCGTATCCTTCGATTTTCAGCCGGACGTGTTCGCCGGGGTAGCTGCCGACGATCACGCCGAAGCGCTCGCGGAGTTCCTCGATCCTGTCCAGCAGTTCACTCTCCGGTTCGGGCGTCTCGACCGTTGCGACGTGTCTGACGTCGCCGCCGAACTCGTCGGCGATCAACTCGAACATCGCCTTCATCTCCGCCGGCAGGCCGGGCAGGACGTACACGTTGCCGATAGTACAGCCCGGCGCCACCCCGTCGGGGTTGCGCAGAAACGTCGCTTCCGCCGGGATGGCCGTCGTCTCCGGGGCGAGGTCGTCCCCGCTGTAGCCGGCCTCCTCGGCCAGCCACCGCTCCGCCTCCTGGTCGGGCGCGACCTCGGTGCCGAACGCCGCTGCGACCCCCTCCATCGTCACGTCGTCGTGAGTCGGGCCGAGCCCGCCGGTGACGATCACGGCGTCGTACTCGGCGCGGTACTCGTTGACAACGCGGGCGATCTCCGCCACCCGGTCGGGAATGACGGTCAGCCGCTCGACATCCGCACCCGACGCTGTGAGCCGCTCACCCAACCACGCGGCGTTCGTGTTGACTGTGTCTCCCGAGAGGATTTCGTCCCCGACGGTGACCAGCGCAACGCGCATACACCCCCTTCGAACGGCACTGACAAAGCCTCACCGCATTCCGGGTGGCGGCCCGTCGCCGCCAACGTCGTCGTCATCGACCTCGACGTCGAGCCCGACGTCCTCGCGTTTCTTCTTCGCCGCGCGGATCTGGCGGACGTAGTAGGCGATCCCGGCGGCCCCGAGCAGCAGCGAGACGCCGATGATACCGCCGAAGATGTAGAGGTCACGCAGCAGGTAAAAGCGGATGTCGATCGAGCCGTCCTCGATCTCGTCCCAGTACAGCGTCATGCGGTTGTCCTCGACCGTCGAGCCGTACCCGCCCGGATCTCCCCGCGACAGCAGCGGAATGCCGACCCGCGTCGCGTTGGGAAGGGTGACCTCGTGGGAGCCCTCGACGTACACCGGCGTCGACCAGCTACGCCCGCTCCGGCCGGCACGGAACGCGACCGTGCCGTTCGACGCCGGGACCTGGATCTCCGTCGCGTCCGACCCCTCGACAGCAGTCAGGTTGGCGTGGGTCGCGTTCACGACCGTGCCGTTCGTGAATCTGAACTGCAGCGCCTCGATGCTCAGCGAACTGTCCCCGCGGAACGTGCTCTCGCGGTACACCTCGAGTGTCGACTGGTTCGTGAGTTCGATCACCGCCGAGTACTCCGGCGACGACAGCGAGAACGTCTCGCCGGTGATGAGCGTGTACGTCGTCGTGGCGTTCGTGTCCCAGTCGTACTCGGCGTCCTCGGCGAGTTCGTCCTGGGAGATTTCCCCGCCGCCGGCCGAACAGCCCGCCAGGAACACGAGCAGACCGAGGCCACAGATGATGAGCACGCGGCGCTTCATGGGACGACACAGAGCAGTTCTGCCGGGACGTACTGGCCGATGCTTGCGAGCAACCCCGGCGGGTCGGTTCCCTCGCGGCAGACGATGCTCTGTTCGAGCAGCCCCAGGCGCTCGACGGTGACGATGTCCTCGGCGTGGCCGGCGCGGTTGACCGTCGCCCTGACCTCGGCGCGCGTCGCGCTGTTGACGTTCACACGGCCGGTGCCCCGCGTCCACTCGTACAGCCTGTCGCGCTCGCCGTCGGCCAGCCGCGGAGGATCTCCGGCGACGAACCGCAGCGGGACGTGCTGGACGAGGCCGAACCGCGTCCGGAGCTGCCCGGCGTCGCCGGGCCCCAGCCCGAGCTCGTCGGTGGGGATCCGGACTTTGCGACCGGCGTCGAGGACGAACCCCTCTGCGTCCCAGGAGTCCAGCGTTCCGACGTGCTCCTCGCCGGCCTCGCGGTGCGGCGTGATCTCGCCCCAGCGCTCCCGGAGCAGGTTCCGGGCCGCAGTCGCGTCCTCGCCCTCGACGGTCACCGACGGGAACCCGTCGTCGCGCAGCCCCACCTCGAAGGTGACCGAGAGTTCGCCGACGTTGTTCTCGACGAGCGACCCGAGCGAGTCCAGCGCCCGCTCGCGGGCCTCGCCCTCGACGTAGCATTTCGTGGCGAGTACGACCATCAGACCTCGACCTGGGCGGTGTCGACGTTGAGTTCGTCCCGCAGCGCCTCGATCCGCCCCTCCATCGCATCCAGCAGCCGCGTGTTCTCCATCGGTTCGACCGAGGAGCCACACTGCGGGCACTCGAAGCCGAACTCCATCGCCTCGTCGAACTCGAAGCGGATGCCACACTGCTCACAGAGGTAGAACTCGTTTTGCAGCTCGTACTCGTGGCGGGCCTCCAGCGCCGCCAGCAGGCGGTGCATCTCCTCCTCCAGTTGCTCGGGGATCTTGTCGTACTGGAACGTCCAGAGGTACGTGAGCCACCCCGAATCCTCGTCCCGGAGCCGCCTGTAGCTCGCCAGGTCGTTCTCGTACAGGATGAACAGCGCCCGGCGGACGTCGTTGAGTTCCAGCCCCAGTTCCTCCGCGAGTTCCTCGTCGGTCACCTCGCCGTCCGGCGGCGCCGCCGCGACGGGCATCCCTTTCGGGCCGACGAGCTCGTGGAGGTACTTCTGAATCACCGGATCCTCCAGGAGTTCCTCAAAAGCCATTACTCGAACAACGGGGAGTCACTCGTTTAAAACCAACGGGTCGGCCCCGCCAGCCCGGCCGTTCCGCGCCGTCTGCGGACCGGATACCGCGAGTGGACCGGCGGCGCGCCATCACTCGACGTCCCTGACCTCCTTTCCGACCGCCTTGGGAACGACGACGCTCCCGGCGTCCTCCCACTCGCGGTCGAGTTCCTCGCCCTCGAACAGCCGGTCGAGAAAGACGGCCAGGGAGGCGATTTCGGAGTGTGGCTGGTTGGTGACGGCGACGTTCCAGTCCGCTTCGTCGTAGACGTCGAACGGGACCTTCCCGCCACCGACGACCGCGAGCAGCGGCGTGCCCGCATCGAACGCCTCACGGATCTCCCCCTCGACGTCCCGGATCGGCAGGCCGTACATCGTCAGGTGGACGATCGCGCCCTCCCACTGTTTCAGGAACTCGATCGGATTGTGAGTGGCGCCGACCTCGAACGGCCCGCCGAACCGGTCGGTGATGTCGTCGATCGCCGCCCGGCGGCCCGCCGCCTCGTCGGCGAGGACGACGCGGTCGGCGCCGAGCGCCCGGGCTGTCAGCCCGACGTGGGTCGTCGTGCGCTCGTCACGACCGGGACGATGACCGAGGCGCAACACTGCGAGTTCCGGTGTCCCCTGCATCTCCGGTGTCAGTACCCCCCGTCCCCCATGCTATCGTCGAGCGCGTGGTCCATGCGCCGACGGTTGTGGCTCGGTCGATAAAACCTGCTTGTTTGCCCGGGAGGGATTTCCCCGGAAGTAACGATCAGTTTTCCGCGGACTCGGGCTCGACGACGTGCAGCACCGTGAGCAGCTGGTCCAGGCGTTGAATTTCGCGGTCCGGCGCAGCGTCCTCCCGATCCGGCTCGATGTCCGTGTACCGACCCCGCCGGAGCCGGACCGTCGCCATCCCGAGCTGGTTGGGCACCCGGAAGTCGAACCGCGGGTCGTCGCCGACGTAGACGGCTTCCCCGGCGGAGACGCCGAGCTCCGCGAGCACCGTCCTGAACACTACGGGATCGCACTTCGTGGTGTCCAGCGTCGGTGTGACGACGACCGAGTCGAACTTGTCGCGGATACCCAGACGGTCGAGCTTGTCGTGGCCGCCGCGTCCGCCGGTGATCAGCCCCAGGGGGACCGAGTTTAGCCTGTTGAGCACTGCTGTCGTCTCCGGGTACAGCGAGAGCGGTGCTGTCGCGTCGTGATACGCTTCGACGAGGTCGTCGACGAGCGACTGTGGGAGGTCGTGTTCCTCGAGCAGGCGGTCGAACGTACCGTCCGTGACCCCCTCCTCGAAGTAAAGGCGGTGCAGGTCGTCGTGGTAGCGCTCGCCGGTGTCTGCTTCGAGGCGGTCCGCCGCAGCCTCGAGTCCCGTCCTGGCATACTCACGATAGTCGTACAGCGTGTCGTCGAGGTCGAAGCAGACACAGCTGACTCGCATCCGTTCAGCCTCCCTCCGGCTCACGCGGAGTGATGCGCCCGGCACTCATCGCTGACTCACGTCCTCGAACTCGGGGCCGACCGCGTACGTGTCCCCATCGGGACTCCGGAACAGTTCGGTCCAGTAGCGGCTCATGCGGGTCCCCCAGGCGACGTCGACTGGGGGAACCTCGTTGTCGAGCGCGTGCTGCAGGCCGAGGTGGGGGAGGTTCGCCCCGGCGCCGACGCACATGACGATCGTCCCGGCGACCCGCGGGTTGATCTCGATCACTTTCGGGGTGCCGTCGGCGTCGTACCTGAACTGGATGTTGACGTTGTACTCCAGCCCGAGGCGCCGCGAGATGGCGCTGGCCTGCTCGATCAGCGCCTCGTTGCGCTCGACGGTTCCGCTGAACGTGATACCTGCACGCGTCCGTTCGCGCGACCGCGGGACGACCGGGCCGACCTCGTCGCCCATCGCCAGGACGTCGACGCTGTACTCCTGGCCGGGGAGGTACTCCATGACCACGAGCTCCGGGAAGCTGTCGGCGCTGGCGAGCACCGGCCGGACTTCCGCCAGCGTGGTCACGGCGCGTTCGGGCTTCTCCTCGAACAGCCGGGTCAGCCGATCGGTGCGCTCGTCGAGGACGCGAAACCCACGCATTCCGCTGGCGACCGGCGGTTTGAAACAGACCGGCTGCTCGGGATAGCCCAGCGCCTCGACGGCCTCGACGAACGCCTCCTCGCTGCGGACGCGCCTGAACGCGGGCGCGGAGGGGAACCCCTCGACCTCCAGAAATTCGTACAGCGACGCCTTGTCGTTGGCGACGGCGAGCGCCTCCGTCGGCGACACCATAACCGTCGCGTCCAACGCGTCGCGGTTGGCCGCCAGCGGCTGGAGTTCGGCCGTCGTCAGCGGGAGCACGACGTCGACACCCTCGCGCTCGACGATGGCCTGCATCGCCGGGACGTACGACTCGTCGTCGCCGGCGGGGACGGTGTCGAACTCGTCGACCAGCGCTGCCCCGTACGCTTCCGGGTCCATGTCGACGCCGACGATGCGGACCGCGGGCCCGTTCGCCCGGCGCAAACTCCGGACGATCCCGGACGCGCCCGGGGCACCGGCGCCAGTCATCAGGACCGTAACGATGTCGCCGGGGTCGTCCCCGATGAAGCGCCCGCTCATCGGTCACTCCGCGAAACGGTACCGCCGGTCGGCTCCTCGCCCGGACTCCCCCCGTCGCCGTCGAAGCCCGGCTGTGGCTGGCCGTCTCCTGTGGGGGTGGCTCCGTTCTCGCCCGGATCGGACGGGTCAGCGCCCTCCTCCGATGCCTCCTGCTCCGGCGTCAGGCTCGGGCGGCCCCGGCTCGACTGCTCGAGCGACACCTCCAGGTCGCTGTTGTCCGCCCGGTCGAGCAGACTGGCGTAGAAGAACACGAGCGAGCCCAGGACAGTGGCGAGGAACCAGTC
Organism: Halobacteriales archaeon SW_10_66_29; assembly: GCA_003022845.1. GTDB lineage: Archaea > Halobacteriota > Halobacteria > Halobacteriales > Haloarculaceae > Halovenus. Next base: position 15,205 of record PXSF01000044.1, read on the forward strand.
ACCGCTGTCACTGTCGCGCCGCACCAGCGACGTCAGCAGGCCCAGCAGGCCGGTCCCGAGGACTGTGCTGCCGAGCAGGTACAGCGGGGCGATCGGGTTGTAGCTGGTGAGCAGATACTTCCGCCGGAGCCGCCAGAAGAAGCTCCGCGCCAGCATGCCCGACACGCGCGGGATGTACTCCGTGTAGTCGATGTGGCTCTTCCAGCCCCCCGAGTAGGCGTACTCGGAGGAACGGGGGACGTCCGCGACCCGGAGGTCGGCAGCGTTCAGCCGCACCAGCAGGTCGTTACAGTAGCCGTAGTACTCGTACATCCCCTCGATGTCGGCCTCGCACAGCGCACGCAACGAAATAGCGGTGTAGCCGTTCTGGGAGTCCATCGTTTCCCAGTAGCCGCTGGCGATCTTCGTGAGAGACGAGAGGATCACGTTGCCGATCAGCCGGAAGCGGGGCATCTCCGCCCAGTCCTCCGGGCGGGCGAAGCGGTTGCCCTTCGCGTAGTCGGCGACGCCCTCGGCGATCGGGTCGAGGTACTGCTGGAGTTCGTCGGGGTCCATCTGGTCGTCGCCGCCGAGGACGGCGGTCGCGTCGATCCGTTCCTCGCGGGCTCTGAGGTACCCCGTCTTGATGGCGCCGCCGACGCCGCGGTTCTGCTCGTGTGCGATCGGCACGACGAGGTCGTCGAACTCGCCCACGTGCTCCTCGTTGCGTTTCTCGGCGTGCTCGCAGATCTCCGCCCAGGTGCCGTCGGTCGAGCCGTCGTCGACGACGTACGCGCGGTCGACGAACGACGGCAGGCCGTCGATGACGTCGCCGACGTAGCCTTCCTCGTTGTAGGCGGGGATCACCACCGCCACGGTCATGCCGCGGTACATCCGTCACCTCCCGTCGGGGTTGCCGTCCGGAATGCAGCGTCACTCGGCATCGAGAAACTCCTCCTTGGCTTTCCGGTTCGCGTGACTGTTTGCCTCGACGACACGCTGCTTGACGCGGCGGTCGAAGGCGTAATCGGTCTCTCCCCACAGGCCGGGGTGCGTGAGGATCTGGACGCGATCCGGGAACTCCGAAACGGCCGGCGGCTCGCTCCGCCAGCGACAGCCCGAGTCGGCGACGTACGAGATATCGCCGAACACGTCGGGCGCGTACGTGCTCCGGAACCCGTCGAACGACTGGTCCAGCACCCAGTCCGGCGGGATGTGAAACGAGACGGCGTCGGACAGCGACGGTGCGATGGCGTCGAGGATCGACCGCTCGATCCCGACCCGCCGGGCGACCGTCGTCCCCTCAGGTTTCGAGCGGCCGCGCCAGTACTCGTGGGTGCTGAAATGCAGGCCGATGTCGTGTCCGAGCGCGTCGATCGTGTGGAGAGCCTCGCGCCACCTGCTCTCTATCGGGTTGTACAGCGGCGAACTCAGCATGATGCAGTAGGTGGCCTGCACGCCGCGGTTCGCCTCGAGCCTCGCCATCTTGATCGCTGCGTCGAGCGAGAGGTCGACGTCGTGCCGGAGGAGGACCTCACCCGCCTCGACCGACCCGTCGAACGTCGTGAACTCGTACCCCTCCGCCCGGACCCGGTCCAGGAAATCGCAGTACCAGTCGTGCGTGAACGCGACGGCCTCGTCGTGCTGTTCAGTCTGTCCTTTCATCCTGTCCAACAGAAGGGAAATTGCAGGAATAGTAATCCGTCTCCTACCACCATTTGCCAGGGATTAGGAGGCTCTTTCGCCGTCGCGTCCCCCAACGAGCAAGTGATTCCCAGTGTGAACTTATCCCGAGGTCGGGACGTATCGTCGGGCGCCTGCGAGCCCCGGCGCCCCGTCAGCCAGCCACAGCGCGAACGCAAGCATCGGCAACAGGAGGTAGCTCAGCAAGACCAGCGGATCTACCGAACTGAGCCCGTCGACGAACTGACTGATGTACACCACACCACGCCGGAGCCCGTAGTCAGTCTCGTAGGGGCTAGGCTCGGCGACGGGCCACAGCACGGCCCCGAAGTTGAGTGCTCCACCGCTCCGGAGTGGGCTGACCACGTCCGCGAGCAGGTGCGACCAGTACCCGACGAGAACCGCAGCCCCCAGTGCTGGCCGTCGGAGCCGATCCGCCAGGGGGAGCAACGCCAGCCCCACTGGAACGGCGACGAACACCGAGTGGACCACCCCGTGCCCCGTGGTGAACCACCCGAGTCCCCACGAGAGCGGCTTGTCGATCAGGTCCGGAAACTGGGTGGCAACGAGGAGCAACACGGTCTCGGCGTCGGTCGGGGGCTCGTGAGTGACGGAGCGCCGTGACAGCGAGTACAGGACGTACCCCACGGCAGCGTGCTCCCACGGCATCACGGCGGATCACCGCCCCTGTACCGGGAGCAGCCGGCGGCCGGCAGCCGCTCGGTGGGAGGGTTCACTGGCGCTGCTCGGCCGCCCTCCCGACTGCGCCGGCGATCGTCTCCACGTCCTCGTCGCTCAGGCCCGGGTGGACGGGCAACGAGAGCACCTCCTCGGCTGCCCGCTCGGCGACCGGGAACCGCTGGTCGACGTGTTCGTAGGCGCCGAGCCTGTGGATGGGAGTTGGGGAGTACACGGCCGTGTCGACGCCCGCCGCGTCGAGGCGGTCGACGAGCGCCTCCCGGCGCGGGGTCCTGATGGTGTACTGGTGGTAGGCGTGGCGCCTGCCGTCGGGCTCGACCGGCGTCTCGACGCCAGGAACGCCCTCCAGCACCGGGGAGAGCTGCTCGGCGTTCTCCCGGCGGGCGCGTACCCAGTCGGGGAGCCGTTCGAGCTGCACGCGGCCGATGGCGGCAGCCATACTGGTCATCCGGTAGTTGTGGCCGAGCTGCTCGTGGCTGTAGGACCCGGCCCCGGTACGGCCGTGGTTGACGTAGCTCGCCGCGCGGTCGGCGACGGCCTCGTCGTCAGTCACAACCATGCCGCCCTCGCCCGTCGTCATGTTCTTCGTCGGGTAGAAGGAGAACGTGCCCGCATCCCCGAACGTGCCGACCGGCCGGCCATCGTAGCGGGCACCGTGGGCCTGGGCCGCGTCCTCGACGAGGAGTACGTCCTCCTCCTCGGCTATGCTTGTCAGGGCGTCGAGGTCGGCGGGTAACCCGTAGAGGTGGACTGCGAGGATGGCTGCGGCGTCGTGTTCGCGGACCGTTTCGCGGGTCGCCGCCGGGTCGAGCGTGTACGTCTCGGGATCGATGTCGGCAAACACTGGCGTCGCACCTGCGAGCCGGATCGCGTTCGCGCTCGCGACGAACGAGAATGGCGTCGTCACGACCCGGTCACCCTCGCCGATGCCGAGCGCTTCGAGGGCGGCGTGCAGCGCTACAGTCCCGTTGGCGACCGCGACCGCGTGGTTCGCCCCGCAGTAGTTCGCAAACTCCGACTCGAAGCGCCGCACTTCCGGCCCGTCGGCGACCATCCCGCTTTCGAGCACCTCACGAACTGCCTCGATCTCCGCCTCCTCGAAGACGGGATCCGCGATCGGGATCGTCACGACCGGTTCCCCCCCTGGAGTTCCTCGGGGAGCGGACGGTGCGTCGCCGGGACCCCAGCCGCGAGCGTCCGCGCCGGGATGTCCTCGGTGACGACGGCACCTGCGGCGACGAACGCTCCCTCGTGGACGGTCACGTCCGGGAGAACCGTCGCGTTCGCGCCCACGGAGACGTCGTCTTCGAGGGTCGGTCCGACGAGGTCGACCTCCTGTCGCAGCGGGAACGGATCGTTCGTCAGCACGGCACTGGGCCCGAGGAACACGCGGTCGCCGACAGTCGTCTCCGGCGGGACGTATACGCCAGTCTGGATGCTCGCGTTCGAGCCGACGGTCACGTGGCCGTCCAGGACCGACTTGGTACCGATGACTGACGACGGTCCGACGGACGTGTGCTCGCGCACGAGAACGTCGTGACCAGTCACACAGCCCCGGCGGAGTTCGACGTCGGCGTAGATGATCGAGCCCCAGCGCACGGTACACTCAGGGCCGATGATCGCCGGGTCGGCGTCGTCGGCGTACTCGTAGCCGACGATTGCGCCCGGGTCGACGTGGGCGTCCGCACCCAGGCGAGCGCGAGAAGACGGTGACGCCTGTGCGTGGTCCCGGTCTTCATGTGTGGTGTCTTCCTGCGTGTGGTCGGTGTCTGTCCCTCGCCGCCCGCTCGAAGATGTATCAGGTGCCATAGATTCCTGCGGGACGACGCACTTCGGCCGAACCGGTGGCCGGTGACGGCCCACCGGAGGGTCGACCTGCTCGGCGTCGCCCAGTCCCGCGGACAGAATCCCCGATTGCGGTTTGTTATTGACAGCTTTCATAGTGATTGTTGTGACTATTTTCGGAGTCGCATCGCATTCTCGGGAGCGTCACGGGCTGACACCGGAGTCTGATGGGTCGACAGCGGTAACGACTCACAACAATCACTATCAGAAGAGGGTCCACCCGGGGAACGGAGAACTACTGCTCGATCCTGACAGTCCCACCGCCGCTCACGGTGACTTGCACCCCGTCGTAGGAGAATGATACCTCCAGATCCGGGCCACCGCTCTCGAACAATCGCTCGAGAGAGTCGACGTCGACGTACTGCTGCAGGGGCGGACAATCGAGGGGGTCGCAATCCGCCGCCTCGGCGACTGCCGCCGGAATCCTGACACCGAGTGAGTCCGGCGTCTCCCCGAGACCGTCAGTTACGGTCCGTGTACTGTGCTCTGTCTCGACAGTTGATCCGTTTCCCTTCATAGTTCGATATACCGACCAATTCTGCCACGCTCCCGTTGGCAACCGGCTGTGACAGACGGTCAGTTCCTCGGATTGCGGGTACAAAAACCTGTTGTCATTGTTCCGAAGTAAGCCTTTCCTACCTCTCGATTTCGCGGGAATTAGCCTGTAATCACCGCGCGAGTGGCCGTCTTTGTGTCAGCAAAAAGTGCCCAGAAAGATACAGAACTGCCGGCGGGTTCGGTGGTACAGCGTCACAGCGGGACCTCCGGTTCGAGGGTCGCGGCTGCGTCGGATAGCTGTGACAGTTCCCGTATGTGTCCGTCGTATCTGTCGAGATACTCGTGGCAGGTACGGAGCTTCTCGGGAGCGGCCGTCGAGACGTCAATCTGCTCGTTTGGATCCCGTTCGAGGTCGAACAGGCGCTCGCTCCCGTCCTGGACGAACTTGTAGCGGCGCTGCCTGACGGCTCGCACTGTCCCGGAGACGTTCGTCGAGAGCACCCGGGGTGCGGTGACGCGCCGCGGGTCGACAGCACCGCTGGTTGCGACGTCGAGCGTCAGTTCCGGGAGCGAGGCCAGCGTCGTGGGTGCCTCGATCCGGGCCTGGCAGCCGGCGTTGGCGACGACGTACGGGACGTGGATGTTCTCCTCGTAGAGCTGCCGGTGGTGGTGGCCGTAGTTGCCGTGCTCGCCGAACGACTCGCCGTGGTCGGAGTGGACGATCACCGCCGGGTCGTCCGCCGCGACGTCGCGCCACAGCTTCGCCAGGAAGCCGTCCACGGCTCTGACGGTGTCCCGGTAGCTGCGCTGCAGCGACTCCCGCACGGCGGGCGACATCGTCTCGGCGTTGCCCCGCATCGCGGCCTCCGAGCGGTAGCTGCTCAGGTACATCCCCCGAAGCGACTGCTCGTCTCTGTGCGTCCGTCCGGTGATGAACGGGTAGTGCGTGTCGAGCAGGAACACCCAGATGAAGTACGGCTCGCTGAGACGGGCGCGCAGCAGCTGGAAATGCTTGTAGATCGACTCCCACCGGTTGAAAAAGGAGCTCCCCGTCAGGAGGTTCCACAGCAGTTTGAGCCGCCGGTCGTCGCCGTCGATGCCCGGGAGTGCCTCCACGACCCTGTCGAGACGCCCGCCGCCGTCGGCGCCCGAGAGGTCCCGGAAGTGATCGAACCCGCGGTCGAACCCCGCTGCCTCGGACGTCCAGGGGTTCGGCGTGATCGCGGCGGTCTCGTAGCCGAGCTCCTGCAGCCGCTCCGGCAGCGTCGGATGCCGATCCAGGTGGCTGTCGATCAGCCCGAGGCGGCGCTGCCACCCGGAGTCGTCGTCGGCCTCCTCCGGTGGCCGGTACTGTCCGGTGAACGCGTCCGGCATCGAGGAGAACGTCTGGGGCCCCGGCGCGACCGCGTTCTCGAAGGCGATCCCCTCCGTTGCCAGTGCGTCCAGCGTCGGCGTCAGGTCGTACTCGCTGCCGAGGTACCCACAGTGATCGGCGCGGAGGCTGTCGATCGACACGAGGACGACGTTCTTCGACGCCGGTGATCCTGCCTGGAGTGACAGAGTCTCGTCCATCTCTCGCCATACCTTGGCTGGCGATTCCCTTTTGTTACAGACAGCCATCCACCTGTAGGACACCGTTCACGGGGACGCCGAGACGTGCGACTCATAGTGATTATTGTGACTGTTTACCGGGTCGACCGCACGCAGTCGCGCGGTCGATCCCGGAACGGCTCACAATAATCACTATCACACTCCGTCCGCCAGTTACCCCGGTTCTACTGGGAGAGTGCCTGAACGGGGTGATAAGCACTGCTTACCGGACTGTTCACGGCCGGGAGCTGCGAGCTCTTGCCGGGGGTATGTGGGGTATAACAATCCCGGTTACTCGACACGTTTCGAGCAGACCTCACGATGGCATCCACGAGCGCCGGGCTCACCACCCACGGGCGTCCCGGCCGACATACCCCGAGACGGGGCCGTCGGTCGTGGACGATCGCACCGACTCGCAAACAACACCTTCCCGACCGTGGTTCCAGGGCGGGGAATACACTCCCGGGGAAGCAATGAGCAACCAGAAACACCTGGACGGGCTGTTGTCACTCGAACAGCCAGACCTGATCCTTGCCAAACTCGGGCTGGTGGCGTCGCTGTTGTTGCTCGGACTCCGACTGCTTGCCGAACAGGTGTTCCTCGTCATGATTCCGCTTGCGACAGGAACGGCCTGTGCAGTGTACGTGTTCACCCGGGAAGAGACGCCGACCGCTGTCGATTCCAGACACATGCCGGGGCTGCTGGCCCGGTCTCTTCCGCCCCTGGTGATCATCGCCCTTGCAGGACTCGTCGCGCTCACGTCCGCAAGCGGGACGCGCACGTGGGAGGTGTATCTGTTGACTGCAGGGATCGGGACTGCCATCCTCGGCCAGATCCTCTTCGTCGATGAGCGGGCGCTCTCGGCGCCGTTGCTCCTGGTGCAACTGCTGGTGGCGTCGGTGGTGATCCGCCTCTCGGCGCTCGCGGTCACTCCCGGGTTTGTCGGCGTGGACATCTGGACGCACGTTCCCGTGTTCGTCGACGGCATCGCCAGCACAGGGACGTTCGAACCGATCGCGGAGAGCAAATACCTGATGGCGCCGCTGTACCACTCCGTCGGAGCCGTCGCGACGCTGGTGTTCGGCGACGCGCGGACGGGCGTGTATCTCACGATGGGTGTCCTTATCCCGCTCTCGGCGCTGTTCGTGTACTCGACTGCGCGGCTGATGGTCGCGACGCGGTGGGCGCTGTTGGCGACCGCGCTGTACGCGTTCGGCGACCAGTTCATCCGGTGGGGCCTCCACATCATTCCGACGAGCCTCGGCCTCGTGTTCTTCCTGGGTGCGCTGTACTGTCTGGCCAGGCTGTACGTGATGGACGACAGCTGGAGCGGCTGGCTGTTGCTCGTGTTCAGCCTCGCCGTCGTGTTCACTCACCAGGTGTCGACGGCGATCCTCCTGCTGGTGTTGGCCATCGCGACGCTCGTCTCGCTGAAACTGACGCTCACTGGGGCCGCGTCCGACGAGCCAGCGTCGCCGACCACGACCCTGACCGGCGTGTTCACCGTGACGTTCGCGCTGACGATCATCTCCTGGGCGAACACGCCCTGGACCGGTGGGAGCGTGTTCCTCACGCGGATGGCGACGATCGTCCAGGATCGGCTCCGCCAGATCGCGTTTCTCGACCTGGCGAGCGAGGGGAACGCCACCGTCGTCGTCGGCGGGGAGTCGGGACTGATTCACGGCCTGGTTCCGTACGTGGAACTGGTCGGGTTCGCGCTGCTGCTGTCGGCGGCCGTGGTCGGCGGCCTCCGCCTGTTACGGAGCAACCGGATGGTCGGGCTCTCGCGGACGTACATCTTCTCGGCGGGGGCGATGTTCGTCGTCGTGTTCGGGCTCTCGCTGTTCGGGTTCCGGGCGCTCCTTCCGGGCCGCTGGCTGGCGTTCATGTACGCCCCGATGGCGATCATCGCGGCGGTCGGGCTCTCGCACCTCGTGACCAACAGCTCCCCCCGCCTGCTGTTCGCGGTGTTCGTGGTCGTCGCGCTGTGCTACCCGGCGACGATGGTGGTCGCCGAGAAGGCGACGCTCGACGATCCCGCCTTCGAGAACGAACATCCGCGCTTCGCGTACTCCGAGGCAGAGATCGCTGGCGTAGAAACGGTCAGCACGGTCTACCCCGACACCGAGGCCACGATGTACAGCGATCACCCCTACCAGACACTGGTCGATCGGCACGGCGGGTTCGCCGCCGAGCAGGTCCAGCTCGGTCCGGACGGGACCGTCTCCTCGGGGCCGATCCTCTACCGGGAGTACCAGTCGACCGGCCCGGTCGAGTTCGATCCGCCGCCGGGGGCGGCTGGCAACGTCCGGATCGACGAGGTGACCGCCTCGACCGTGTGCGATCCGGCGCGTGACGCCGTCTACGCGAACGACGAGGTGCGGTTCTGCACGCCCTCGGAGGGGCGGTCAGCATGAACGGCGCGAACCACACCGGGGCCGCCGACGGCTCCGGCGGTGTCTCGGAGTTCACTGACCTGTGGCTGACCGGTGGCCTGCTGGTGGCGGCGACCGCTGCACTGCTCGCGCCGGGAGTTCCCCGGCCGATCGAGTGGACGCTCGGCGGCCTGTATCTGCTCGTCGTCCCGGGCTACGCGGTCGTCTCGGCGCTGTTCCCGCGCGCGCCGACGGCGGACGGACAGCTGGTGATGCGTACCTCCGGCGGCCCGGCGTGGACGGCACGGGTTGCACTCACCCTGGTCATCAGTGTACTCGTCGTCGGGGTCGTCGGCGTCCTCCTGGGCTGGACTGCCGGCATCACGCTGCTGACCGTCGTCGTCACGCTCGACGGCGTCACGATCACGGCGCTGGCCGCCGCCAGATACCGGCGGCTCGCCGTCCCGGCGGGCGAGCGGGCCGCCCCGCTCAGGCTACTCCGCGAGCGTGACTCGGTCGGCCACAGCACCGGCCAGACCCTGGCGATGGTGCTGGCGCTGTTCGTGCTTGCCAGCGCCCTCGCCTTCGCGGCTGCGTCTGCCCCCTCCAGTGACGGCCACACCGAAGTCGCGCTGCTCACGGAGGGACCGAACGGGACGTACGTGGCCGACAACTACCCCTCGACGCTGGTCGCCGATCAGGCGGAACCGTTCTCGGTCATGATCGACAACGGGGAGGGCGAGCAACGACAGTACGGGGTAGTGATGCTGGCCCAGAACGTCAATGCCGACGGCGACGTGGTCTCACAGGAACGCGTCGACGAGTTCACGGTGACTCTCGAGGACGGTGAGCGCCGCGTGATCGACCGCTCGATCACTCCCACGCGCACGGGCCAGGCGGTCCGGCTCAGACTGCTCGTTTACGACGGTGCGGTCCCCGAATCCCCGAGCGTCGACACCGCGGAGCACGAACTCCACGTCTGGGTCGACGTCACGGGTGGTGAGACCGGGTGAACCGCTCGGAGGTGGGATCGGAGCCGGCCCCCTCAGCGAATAGAGCCAGACACGAGCAGCAGGCGACGCCCGGGGAGATCCTCCACGGCAGGAACGTCCTGGTGATCGCCCACCAGTACGACATCTTCACGAAGGCGCAGGTGGACGAACTCGCGGCGTTGGCGAACCAGGTCCACGTGTACGTGCGGTACAACCGGATCGGTGACCTGACCCGCGTCGTCGACGTCGACGCGCTCCAGGGGTTCGGCAAGGGCGACAAGATCGCCGCGGATCAGCCCCCGAACGTCTACGTCCACCCGACGCCAGTCACCTACCTCCCGGTCGATCCGTGGTACCGGCGGCTCGGCCCGCACCACTACTGGTCAGTCAGCCGCCGGCTGTCGAACAACCCCGTCGAGTTCGACCTGGTCCACGCACACTTCACCTGGTCGGCGGGGTACGTCGGCGCCCGCGTCGGCGACGAACTGGACGTCCCGAGCGTGCTGACGATCCACGAGAACCAGAACTGGCTCGACACGGAGCTCACCTGGGGCAACGACCGCCTCGAGTGGGCGCTCCGGCACCAGGACGCGATCATCCGGGTCAACGAGCAGGACTGCGACCGGCTCGGGGCGTACAACGACGACGTGTTCGCGGTCCCGAACGGGTTCGACCCCGAGCGGTTGCCGTACCAGCCCACTGGCGAGGCGAGGCAGGCCCTCGGCCTCCCGCGCGACGCCGACGTCGTGTTCTCGGTCGGCGACCTCTCCGAGCGCAAGCGGTTCGACCGGCTCATCCGGGCGGTCGCGGCCCTGGACCGGGACGTGATCCTGGGGATCGCCGGCCGCGGCGAGCAGCGCGAGCACCTGGAAGCCGTCGCCGAGGCGTTCCAGGGGGAGGTCGACGCCCGGCTCCTCGGGTACGTCCCGGACGAGACGCTGGCCCGCTGGATGAACGCGTGCGACGTGTTTGCGCTCGCAAGCAGTGCCGAGGGCAACCCGACCGTGATGTTCGAAGCGCTCGGAACTGGGACGCCGTACGTGGGGACGAACGTCGGCGGCGTCGACGAGATCATCACCGACGAGGCGTACGGACTATACTGCCCACCCGACGACGAGGAGGCGCTGGTCTCGATCCTGGCGTCGGGGCTCGACCGCGAGTGGGACCGCGACGCTATCCGCTCGTACGCGTCACAGTTCACCTGGGAACAGATCGTCAGCGAGGTGGCTCGCGTTTACGAGCACGTCTGGAACGGCTCGAACAGCCACCCCCCAGGTACGAGAACGGCGAGTGAACCTCGGGGAAGAAATTGAAGAACTCGGAGATGCAGGAAGCCCCCGGCTGCTCGACTCGGGGGC